>JACIWQ010000159.1 GCA_014360895.1 Thermoflexales bacterium
GTCGGTCGCAGCGAGGACGCCTTTCCCACGGCCTCGGATCTACGAGAAAGGAACGCGGCGCCGAGCGAGACCGTTACCGGTGGGGTGAGGACTGTCGCAGATGCCCTTGTCCCAACTCACGTCCCAACTTCAGGGACTTTCCCGCTTGACAGAATCTTCCAATCGTAGTATAACAGGCGTAGTTATTGGGCTAATCACTAAGGGCGCGTCCGGCGCAGGAGGGTTTGTCCGATGGAGAATGACCCGATAGAGAAACTGATGGCGCTGGGCTTTTCGGAGTACGAGGCCAAAGCCTACGTCGCCCTGTTGCGGGAAAACCCGGTCACCGGCTACCAACTCTCCAAACTCTCCGGCGTCCCCCGCTCTATGATTTACGAGGTGGCAGGCAAACTGATCGCGCGGGGAGCGGCAATGAGCCTCCGGCAGGAAGGGGTGATCCGATATGCACCGGTCCCCCCGGAGGAGTTTCTGGACCAACTCCATCGCGAGCACGAGGCTCTCATCACGGCTCTCCAGAAAGACCTTTCCTCTCTGACCGCGACTCCGGACCTGGAGTACGTCTGGAACATAGAGGGGCGGGAGAATATCATCGCCAAGGCTGAGGAGATGATCCGCCAGGCTGAGCTGGAGATTTACCTCTCCCTCACGCCGGCCACCTTTCCTCAACTTCGCCCTGCCCTCCTGGAGGCCATACGGAAGGGCGTCCGGGTAGTGGTCTATTCGCCAGAGCCGCTGGACCTGCCGGGGGGCCAGGTGGTTATTGCTCCGGTATCCGAAGAGGCGCAGGAGCGGGTGGAGGGCCTCTGGCTGATTCTGGTGATTGACGAGAAGGAAGTCCTTATCGGGGAGCAACTGGGTGCCCTCCAGGCGCGGGCATCCTGGACCAGCAGTCCGCTCCTGGTCTTCATCGCCGAACACCACCTCCGCACCGACCCGTATCTCCCGCAAATTCTGGCCTGCCTGGGGGAACGGGCCAGGGAAATCATCCGCGAGGAGGACCGGGAACTCTTCGCCCGGGCGATGGAGAGCCACCTCGCGGAGTAGCGCACGAACTACGGAATACGGAGCACGCGCCATGGTGCTGCGCAACCTGTTCCGGCGCAAGGGACGGACCCTACTGACCCTGTTCGGGATTTCCATCGGGGTGGCGGCGATCGTCGCGCTGGGGGCGGTGGCGGGCGGCCTGCGACAGGGCTTCGCGTCCATGACGCGCGGCTCGGAGGCCGACCTCGTCGTGACCCAGGCGGGAGCCATCACGGCCATCCTGGGCAGCGTAGACCAGGCCGTTGCCGACGAGATACAGGCCATGCCCGAGGTCGCGGCGGTGGACGGCCTGGTCTTCGCCAACACGATTCTGGACGACGGCTCGTACCTCTTCTGCTTCGGGCTGGACCCGCAGGGCTTCTCCATTCGCCGGTTCCGCGTCGTGGAAGGGGAGCAGCTGGACCAGGCGTCGGCGCGGCGGGGGCGGCCGCTCCTGCTGGGCCGCCAGGCCGCCGAACGGCTTCACCGTCAGGTGGGGGACCTCATCTACGTGGCCCGGATTCCCTTCCGCGTCGTCGGCCTCTACGAGACGGGGAGCAACTTTGAGGACGCGGCCGCCGTCGTCTCGCTGGAGGACGCTCAGACGCTGACCGTCCAGCCGCGCCGGCTGACGCTCCTCTACGTCAAACTGCGTGATCCCGGTATGGCCGACGCGTTCCGCGCCCGGATGGCCCGCCGTTTCCCGGACCTCTCCGTCATCGCCACGGCGGGGTTCGCCGACCAGGAGTACATGGTGCGCGTGATAGACGCCATGGCGATGGCCGTCGCCGGACTGGCAGTCGTCATCGGCGGGGTGGGGATGACCAACACGCTCTTTATGTCCGTCTTTGAGCGGACGACGGAAATCGGCGTGCTGCGCGCGCTGGGCTGGCGACGCCGCCGGGTGGTGGTGATGGTTTTGCAGGAGTCGCTGGCCCTCTCCCTGCTGGGCGGGCTGGCGGGCATCGCTCTGGGCGTGGCGGCGGCCCTGCTGGCCCGCCGGGCCGGAGGCTGGATCGGCGCCTGGGGCAACCAGTTCTCTCCGGAGGTCTTCCTCCGCGCGCTGGTCACGGTGGGGGCCCTGGGGCTCGTGGGCGGCGCGTATCCGGCGTGGTGGGCCAGCCGTCTCCAGCCGGTGGAGGCGATGCGCTACGAGGGCGGCGCGGGCAGCCGCGTCTCCCGGCCGCTGCCCGGCGGGATGCCACTCCGCAACCTGCTCCGGCGCCGGACGCGCACCGCGCTGACCACGCTGGGTATCGCCATCGGCATCGCCGCCGTGGTCGCGCTGGGCGGAATGGCCGAGGGGATGTACAGGATGTTCTCCCAAATCTGGCGGGATAGCCAGGTGGACCTGATCGCGATGCAGGCCAACGTGGATAGCGACTTCAGCGCGATAGACGAACGGGTGGGGTCCCGCATCGCCGCGCTTCCCGAGGTGGACGCGGTGGCCGGGGTCATCTTCGCCGCGCTCAACACCGAGAAGATGCCTATGTTCATCCTCTCCGGCTACCACCCGCACAGTTTCGTGATGGGCCACTTCCGCATCGTGGAGGGCAGTCCGCTCACGGCGCCGCGCCAGATTCTGGTGGGACGGCGCGCGGCGGAGCAGATGGGCCTGAAGGTCGGGGATACGCTCCGTCTACAGGAGTCCAATTTCCGCGTCGTCGGCATCTACGAGACGGGCGTTGCCTACGAGGACATCGGCGCGGTCGTCAGTCTGCGGGAGGCCCAGATGCTCACCGGCAAGTCGCGCCAGGTCCAGATGTACTACATCAAACTGAAGCGGTCGGAGGAGGCCAGGACAGTGCGGGACCGGCTGAAGGCGGCGTTCCCGGGGGTGGATTTCGCCCTCACCACCGAGGCGGAGCAGGTGGTGAGTGACCTGTGGGTGATGCGGCAGATGATCGGTCAGATTTCCTTCCTGGCGGTCTTCATCGGCGCGGTGGGGATGCTCAACACGATGCTGATGAGCGTGCTGGAGCGGACGCGGGAGATCGGCGTTCTGCGGGCGCTGGGATGGCGGCGCCGCCGGGTGCTGGGGATGATTCTGCGGGAGTCGCTCCTGCTGGGGATTTTCGGGGGCCTGTGCGGGGTGCTGCTGGGCGTTCTGCTGGCGGTGGGAGTGGCCCGGATGCCGGGGATCGCCCAGGCCTTCGCGCCGGTGTTCACGCCGACCATTCTCCTGCAGGCGGCCGTCGTCTCGCTGGTGGCGGGCGCGCTGGGCGGCCTCTACCCGGCCTGGCGGGCCACCCGGATGCATCCGGCGGAAGCGCTGAGGTATGAATGAGGGAATGACAGAATGACAGAATGACAGAATGACGGAATGACCAGATGACGGAATGGCCGAATGACAAAATGCGACCTGCGGCGTGCGATCTGCGCCCTGTGTCCTGCGACCTGCGACCTGCGACGTGTCCCGTGAAACGTGAATTTTGGAGGTTGATGATGCGCAGGCTGACGATTGCTCTGGCTCTGGGGGTTCTGTTGCTCTCCGCCTGCAGTCAGGCGACGCCGACACCGATTCCGGAAGCGGCGACGGAGGCCGGGTCGGTCATCTCTGTCAGCGGGAAGGTGGTCCCGGCGACGTGGGCTACCCTGAGCGCGCAGACGGGCGGGGTGGCGCTGGAGGTCCGGGTCGCTCCGGGCGACCTGGTGCAGGCCGGAGAGGTGCTGGTCCAGCTGGACCCCGCCGATGCGCAACTGGCGGTACAGCAGGCGGAGGCGGCATTGGCGGCCGCGCAGGCCCACCTGGACGAACTGAAGGCCGGCCCGCGTCCGGAGGAACTGGAGGAGGCAAGGGCCGCCGTCGCGATGGCCCAGGCCGCGCTCCAGAAACTGCTCCGGCCCGACCCGGCGCTGGTGGCCGCGGCCCGGGCGGAACTGGCCCAGGCGGAGGTCAACCTGCGGCGGGCCCAGTCGGCTTACGACGCGGTGAAGTGGGACCCGGCCATTGGCGCGCGGCCGGAGGCGCTCCAACTGGAGCAGGCCACCGGGGCCTACAACGTGGCCAAAGCCCGGCTGGACGCGCTATTGAGTCCGTCTTCTGCCGACGTGGCGGCGGCCCGCGCGCAACTCCAACAGGCCCAGGCCCGGCTGGCCCGATTGGAGGCGGGAGCCCGGCCGGAGGAAATCGCCGTCGCCGAGGCGGAGGTGGCGCGCGCCCGCGCTGCGCTGGAGGCGGCCCGTTTGGCCCTGAGCCGCTGCGAAGTGCGCGCGCCCTTTGCCGGGACCGTCGGCCGGGTCCACGTCCGGGCTGGGGAACTGGTCACGCCGGGGCAGCCGCTGGTGACGCTGGGCGACCTGACCGCGCTGCAGGTGGAGACCACCGACCTGGACGAGGTGGATGTGGCGCGGGTGCAGGTGGGCCAGAAGGTGACCGTCACCTTTGATGCAGTGCCGGACCGGGCCTTCCGGGGCCACATCGCCCGCATCTACCCGATGGCCGAGCCAGGGACCGGCGGGGTGCGCTACACCGCCGTCATCGCGCTGGAGGAGACGGACCCGGCCCTCCGCTGGGGGATGACGGCGTTTGTGGATATTGAAGTGGAGTAGGGCGCAGATGAACGCGGATGAACGCGGAAAAGGGATTGTGGAAGCGCAGGACCTGGTGAAGGTCTACGGGGACGGCGCGGAGGTCCGGGCGCTGAATGGGCTGACGATGACGGTAGCTCGGGGGGAGTTCGTCGCCGTGATGGGGCCCTCCGGCTCCGGGAAGTCCACTCTGCTCCACATTCTCGGCGCGCTGGACCGACCCACCAGCGGGGAGGTCTGGGTGGACGGGCAGAATCTGGCCCGAATCCGGGACTTGGATACCTTCCGCGCCCGGACGGTGGGCTTCGTCTTCCAGTTGCACAACCTGATTCCCACGCTGACGGCGCGGGAGAACGTGGAAGTGCCGATGATGGGCCAGCCCGTCAGCCGCCGGGAGCGCCGACGGCGGGCGGAGGAGTTGCTGGAGCGGGTCGGCCTGCGGGACCGGATGAACCACTTGCCCAACCAGATGTCCGGCGGGGAGCGGCAGCGGGTGGCGATTGCCCGCGCGCTGGCGAACCGTCCGGCCCTGCTCCTGGCCGACGAGCCGACGGGGAACCTGGACTCTCAGAGTGGGGCGGAGATCGTCGCTCTGATGCGGGAACTGAACCGGGACCTGGGGACGACCATCATCGTTGTCACCCACGACCCATCGGTGGCCCGCCGGACGGACCGGATTCTGCTGATGCGGGACGGGCGCATTGTCGGGGAACGGCGGTCGGAAGAAATGATGGAATGATGGAATGACCAATGACAGAATGACGGAATGACAGAATGACAGAATGACAGAATGACGGAATGACGGAATGACAGAATGACAGAATGACGGAATGACAGAATGACAGAATGACAGAATGACCAACGACCAATTTACCAATCTACCATCTACCAGTCTGCCAACGGAGGAGCCATGATCCGCGCCGTACTTCTGGACCTGGATAACACCCTGCTGGAAAACGACATGGAGCAGTTCGTCCCGGCCTATCTGGGGCTTCTGGGCCAGTTCATCGCCGACCACTATCCGCCGGAGGCGTTCATCCGCCACCTGATGCGCGCGACGGACATGATGATGGCCAACAACGGGTCGGAGCGGACAAACCAGGAAGTCTTTGATGCCGCGTTCTTCCCGGCCATCGGTCGGACGCGGGAGGAGATGGAGCCGTTGTTTCAGGAATTCTACGCCACCCGCTTCCCCGCGCTGCGTTCGCTGACCCGTCCGGTACCCATCGCGCGGCCGCTGGTGGAATGGCTTTTCCGGCAGGGATTCCAGGTCGCCATCGCGACCAACTCCCTCTTCCCCCGCACGGCGATAGAGCAGCGGCTGGCCTGGGCCGGCGTGCCGGTAGACGAATTCCCGTACCACTTCATCACTTCCTACGAGGTCATGCACGCTGCCAAGCCTCATCCGGCCTTCTTTTCGGAGGTTGCCCGTGCGCTGGGCCGGGCGCCGGAGGAGTGCATCATGGTGGGGGACGAGTGGAAGATGGACATCCGCCCGGCCCGCCAGGTGGGGATGCAAACGTTCTGGGTTGCCGACCGGAAGGCCTCCCACCCGGCCGACGAGCCACCTCCCGACGGGCAGGGGGAACTGGCCGATTTTGCCCGCTGGATGTTGAAGTTGCAGGAAAGTCGCAGGTCTGAGGTTCGGACGTGAGTTCGGACAGGGGGATTTGCAAGATTTCCTCACCCCACCCCCAGCGGCTTCGCCGCTACCCCCTCCCCTCTCCTGCCCCTCGGTCAGGAGAGGGGAGGGGGTGGCCCGAAGGGCC
>JACIWQ010000016.1 GCA_014360895.1 Thermoflexales bacterium
TATGCCATCTGCTGCGCCACCAGTTCCACCACGTCCATCACCCGGACCCGGAGTTTCTCCTGCCGCGCCGCCCCGGCCAGCGTCCGCTTGCACTGCTGGCAGGCGGAGAGGAGAATCTTCGCCCCGGTGGCCTGCACTTCGCCGATGCGCCGCCGGGAGACCGCCGCGACCAGGTCCTTATCCGCCATCTCCACGTCCCCGCCGCCGCCGCAGCAGAGGGAGTACTGGTGGTGATGCTCCATCTCCACCAGCCGGACCCCGGGGATGGCCCGGATGACCTCCCGGGGCGCGTCGTACACCCCGCTGGTCCGCCCCAGGTCGCAGGGGTCGTGGTAGGTCACCGTCTCCTCCAGCGGGTTCAAGGGGATGCGCCCCTGGGTCAGGAGTTCCGCCAGCAGTTCCGTCAGGTGCAGGACCTCAAAGCCCAGCGGCTCGCCCAGGACGCGCGGGTAGTCGTGCTTCCAGGTGTGGTAGCAGGACGGGCAGGCCGCGACCAGCCGCCGCGCCCCCGTCCGGCGGACCGCCTCCAGGTTGTGGCGCATCGTCTCCACGGCCACGTCGCCCATTCCGGCGATGACCAGCGGGAAGCCGCAACACCACTCCTCCCCGCCCAGCGTCATGTAGTCCACCCCGGCCTTCTCCAACACCCCCACCGCGTTCTGCGGGATGGAGTAGGACTGGGGATAGAAGGACGCAACGCACCCCACGAAAAAGACCACCTCCGCGCGCGTCTTCTTTCCGACCCCCTCCGGGATTTCGGGCAGGTTCTGGCTCCAGATAAGCCGGTTGGCGTTATCGTCGCCGGAGATGTTGTGGGCCGTCAGGAAGGTCTCCCGGAGACGGTCAAAGATGGCCGGATAGGCGCCCTGCCGGACCAGGTCCCGGCGCATGGCGATCCAGAGTTCGCGGGTCTGGATGTGGGCCGGGCAGACGACCGCGCAGCGGCCGCAGAGGGTGCAGTCGTACGTGCCGGCGGAGTGGGTCTGGAGCGCCTCCGGTTTGGGCGCGCGGGGGCCGAAGAGGAGGGCCCGCAGGCCAAACTGCCCCCGGACGAACCGCCGCACGGCCTCAATCTTCCGGAGCGGCGTGATGGCGTCCAGGTCCGGCTTCTCCGTGAACGTCGGACACCACTGGGTGCACTCCCCGCAGCGGGTGCAACCGTCCAGTTCCAGCAACTGTCGCGGTGTGTAGCAGGTGAGGTCTACCGGGCTCATTCGTGCCCTCCCCGAACCGAGTTGATGACGGCGACGATGGGCGTGATGAAGATGTGGAGCAGTTTACTGAACGGCAGGTAGGCGATGACGGCGATAACCAGCAGGGCGTGGAGGTACCAGAGGGCCGAGTACACCACCGTCCAATCCAGCGGGAGCGGCCGCAGGATGGCCGCGACGGCGTACCCGAGGAACGCCCAGGCGGCGCGGTCGGCCGGAAGGCCGACGCTCAGCATCCGCACGCCCTCCAGCAGGATGCCCAGGAAGAAGGCGGCGCCCAGGAGCGAGATGGCCGCCCTGTCCTCCACCCCGGTGCGCAGACGGGGGTCGCGGCGGATGAAGCGCCGGTAGAGCGCGATGAGCACGCCCAGGATGACCAGCGCGGCGCAGAGGTCGTTGAAGAGCGCGACGCCGGGAGTATCCCGGTCGGCCAGGACATAGGTCCAGCGGGCGGCGGGCCAGAAGGCCTCCCCGGCCCAGGTGACCAGGCCCAGCAGGAAGCGGGCCAGGAAGGGCCAGTAGATGAGGGTGTGCATGACCCAGCGGCTCACGCTCTCCTGGAGCACCCGGCGCAGGAAGATGGCGTCGGCCGCTTTGACACCGACGGCGCGGAAGAACCGGCGGGAGAAAATCAGCCGGACCAGGTCGCTGGCGATGTAAGAGAGTTTCTGCATCGCGGTCGCGCCCGGATGGCCCGGCAGTTCGCCCCGCAGGTAGATGGAGAAGTTGACGGTCATCCCGACCAGGAAGACCAGGAGCCCGACCGCCGACCAGGGGTCTTTGACGATGGGGGCGGCCTCGTGGCAGGGCATGCAGAGGACGCTCCGGGCCGGAAGCGTGACCGCCGGGGCGCCCACCGGGTTGCCAGCGTAATGGCAGTTCTCACAGCCCGGCCGCGCCGCCAGCGCGTGGGATGTCCGGTCCACGGGGTTCCCGGTCGCGTCGGTCTCCGCCAGGACGATGCGGCCCGTCGCCGGGTCGCGGACGACCGGCAGGTCGGGGCGGTGGCAGGCCGCGCAGTCGGTATCCAGGTGCGGCGCGCCCATGTGGACGTGGGTCAGAATGGCCGCGTGGCAGTTCTCGCAGGCAACGGGCCCGGTGGCCTGGTGGGGGTTGCGGGCCACGTCCGCGTGGCACGCGGTGCATCCGACGCGGCTGTGGATGCTCTGCGCGTAGCGGGCCGGGTCCACGTAGACCGGCGTGCGGCCCTCGGCGGCCCACGTCTCTACCTGAGGGTCGCCGTGGCACGTCATACAGAACGCGATCTCCGCCTCGGCGCCGGAGAGGGTGTTCGGGTTCGGCTGACGGTGGCAGGCCCAGCAGTTGGGCTCCCCGCCACCGTCCCCGGGGCCCTGGGCAAGGACGGCCGAACCGGTGACGGCCCCGATCAGTACCACCAGCAGCAGGATGAGCAGGACGCGGATGGTCTTCATCGTACCCTCATCTCCTCTGCACGCCTGGGGTCAGATTGAATCCGTTCCCACTCCAGCGGCCGCTCGTGGCGCAGTTCTTCTTCACTGACCTTGCCGGTGAAGATGACTTTGTTGAGCGGGAACTTGTCAAACCGGATGTGGGTGTTGAAGAGGTGGACAATGTAGATGAAGCCGACGGCCAACAGAGCTTCATCGCTGTGCATAATATGGGCGATGTTGATGACGATGCCGGGCAGGAAGCGGGAGAAGAAGTCCTCAAACCAGAGGACGAGCCCGGAGAGGCCGATGACCGGGACGCCCCAGAAGACGGCCCAGTAGTCAAACTTCTCAAAATAGGCGAAGCGGTCAAAGACGGGGCGGCTCCCCTTGCCGACGAAGTACTTGAGGTTCTGCCAGAAGTCCTTGAAGTCCTTGACCGTCGGCACGGGCGTATCGGGCCCCCAGGGCTTGCGCTTCTGGACGAAGACGTAGTGGACGATGTAGGCCAGGTGCATCAGGCACCAGATGGCGATGACCACCGCGCTGATGCGGTGGATGATGCCCATGACCTCCACGCCGCCCTGGAGACGGGTGAGCCACCGGGCCCAGGCGGTCGTCGGGTACTTCAGGGGCATTCCGCTGATGGTGGAGCCGAAGAAACTGGTCAACACCAGTAGGTGGACCAGCCGGTGGTAGATGTTGAATCGCCAGTACTGGGGCCCGGCCTCTTCTGCCTTCGCCGCGTGGCCCGCCGGTCGGCGAAGCTGTTCGTGGAGACTGCGCAGGAACCAGAGGCCGGTGTGGGCGTAGAAGACGGCCAGGACGCTGGCCGTCAGGACGATGAAGAAGAGTTGCACCCAGAAGAGCAGGGCGAAGTCCTGACGGCGGGGGTCGTCCGGTGCGGCCTGGAGCGTCTCCCGCGCGTGGACGTAGTAGCCCGTCAGCCCGAGGGGGGCCTGGGGGTGACAGCGGCGGCAGGCCTGGTATTCCTCTTCGGGGGTCGCCAGGGCCAGGACGTTGTGGGCGCCGTGGCAGTCGGCGCAGGTGGCGGCGTTCTCCCGGCCCAGGGTGACGGCCTTGCCGTGATAGTCGTCCCGGTAGGTCTCCAGCGCCTCGGGGTGGCACTGGCCGCAGGTCTGGCTCACGAACTGCATCACCTGGGCGCGGGTCCCGAGCGAGGCGTAGTGGGCGTCGTGGCAGTGGCCGCAGGTGGGGGCCGGGAATGGGCCCGCCTCGGACCGGGCCCGAGCGTCGGCGTGGACGCCCTGCTCGTAGGCGGCGTATTCGTTGGGGTGGCACTCGGCGCAGCGCGCGTAGTCGTAGAGGGCGCGGGCGTCCTGGGTCAGTCGGGTCGGATCCGGGTGCGGGGCCGCCTCACTGCCGGGAGTGATGTCCGGGTGGCAGGCCGCGCAGTCCAGGTCGCCGTGGGCCGAGGCGCGGTACCGCTCCAGGTCTATGGCCCAACCGGAAACGGGCCCGGCCTGCGGGGCCAGGCGCGGGCTGGGCGTACAGCCCGCCAGCAGGATGAGAGAGGCGACACCCGCCAGGTAAAGCAGGAGGAGAGGTCCGAAACGTCGGGGTTGATGGGTCACAGGGAGGCCTCCTTGCGGGTTGCGTGAAAAGTGAGACGTGAAAAGTGAAACGTGAAACGTGAGGTGTGAGAAGGCATGGCGTTCTGGCGCGATGAGAGTGAACCGCAAGGAATGGGAAGGACGCAAAGATTCCGGAACTGCTACCTGTCATTGCGAAGGCGCACAGCGCCTGAAGCAATCTCCTGAGAAAGCCCATACGGAGCGTACTCTCCGCCTGGGGATGAAGACTGCTTCGCTTCGCTCGCAGTGACACGGTAGGCAATTACAAGATTCCTCCCGTTTCTTCGCGCCCGTTGCGGTTTATGCTTTCACCGCAGAGGCGCAGAGGGCGCAGAGGTTTACGACTTTCTTTGCACTCTTTGCGTCCTTTGCGGCTTATGCTTTCACCGCAGAGACGCAGAGAGCGCAGAGGTTCTACGATTTTCTTTGCGCTCTTTGCGCCCTTTGCGGTTTATGCTTTCACCGCAGAGGCGCAGAGGGCGCAGAGGTTTACGACTTTCTTTGCGCTCTTTGCGCCCTTTGCGGTTCAGGCTTTCACCGCTTTGCGCCCTTTGCGGTTTCCCAAAAACGCGCTGGAAGGGTTCTATCCGCCCAGCAGGGCCTTGTATTTGGCCGCTTCCTCTTCAATGAAGGCACGGAATTCGGGAGAATCCGCCCGGAAGAGGTTGCCCAGTTCTGCCGGGTTGGACATCTCAATCTTGACCAACCAGCCCTGGTCAAAGGGGGACTGGTTGATCAGGCTGGGCTCAAACTCCAGTTCCTCGTTGACGGCGACAATCTTGCCGCTGACGAGCGCGGGGATGCGTCCCACCCACTTGCCGGACTCCATGGACATGAAGGTCTGGCCCTGGGTCACGGCCTTCCCCACCGGGGGGATTTCCACGTAGACAATCTCCTTGGCGATGCGCTGACCGAAGTCGGTCATACCCTGGACGACGATGTTGCCCTCCACGCGGGCCCAGTTGTGCTGTTTGTCGTAGTAGAGGTCGTCGGGGAATTCAATACCGGCAATCTGCATGGCGTACCTCCTGAAGAAAATGACAAATGACAGTTAGGTGACAGTCACCTTGGAGGTGACTGTCACCTATTATCCTACCGCCGGGAGATGACGTCCTTCAGATTCCCCTCCGCGTCGTAGATGCGCACCTCCAGCGGCATCTGGCCCGGCAGCGCGTGGGTGGCGCAACCGAAGCAGGGGTCGTAGGCACGGAAGGCCATCTCAATCCGGTTGAGCAGCCCCTCGGTGACCACCTGCCCCTTGCGGATGAGCCCCTTCGCCGCCTGCCGGATGGACATGGCGATGGACGCGTAGTTGTTGGTCGTGCCAACAATGAGGTTGCACTTGACCACCAGCCCTCGCTCGTCGGTGATGTAGTGGTGGGTCAGGGTGCCGCGCGGGGCCTCCACGATGCCCACGCCCTCGGTCGGCGTCGCCGTGGGGATGTTGCGGACATGCGGGCTGGTGATCTCCGGGTCGGTGGCCAGTTCCAGCAGCCGCTCCGCCGCGTAGAGCATCTCTATCAGCCGCGCCCAGTGGGTCGCCAGCGTGTGGTGGACCGGCTTCCCGCCCAGGGTCGCGTAGAACTCCTCATAGGCCTCCTGGGCTCGGGGGGTCGCCATTCCGTCGGCGGCGTTGAGGCGGGAGAGGGGCGTGGCCTGGTAGACGCCGCTGTCCTTCCCCGCCACCAGCCCTTTCCAACCAATCTTTTTAAGGAAGGGGAACTTGAGGTAGGTCCAGGGCTCCACGCGTTCGGCGATGACCTGGGTGTACTCGTGCGGCGCGTACTTGACGAACTCCCTGCCCTCGGGGTCCACCACCCGGACCATGCCGTCGTAGAAGTTCACCCGATTCTGCTCGTCCACCAGGCCCATGTAGTACGTGGGCAGGGTGAACACATCGGAGAGAATCATATCCCGATACGCCGAATTGTCAAGCACGACCTGGCGGAAGAGTTGCAGGGAGAAGAGGGCGAAGTCCACCTCCTCCCGCGCGATGGCCTCAATCTGGGCCCGCTCCTCTTCGGTGATGGCCTTCCCGACGCCGCCGGGGACGCCGAAGAGGGGGTGGACCTTGCGTCCGCCCAGCATGCCGATGATGTCCATAGCCATGCCCCGGGCGCGGATCACCCGACCGCCGACCTCCAGGCCGACTTTGTGGATGAGCCCCAGGATGTTCCGCTCCGCGGGCGGTGCGTCCGGCCCCAGGACGAAGTCGGGGCCGGCCAGGATGTAGAAGTGGGTCATGTGGTCGGCGACGTAGAAGGCGGAGTAGAAGAGTTCCCGCAGTTTCTTCGCCGCCGAGGGGACTTCTACGTGGTACACCGCGTCGCAGGCCTTGACCGAGGCCATGTGGTGGGCCTCCGGGCAGACGCCGCAGATGCGCGGGGTGATGTCCGGCAGTTCCTCCACAGGTCGCCCCTCTACGAACTTCTCAAACCCCCGCAGTTCGGGGATGACCAGGTAGGCATTGGCGACGTTCCCCTCGTCGTCCAGAAAAATGTCTATCCTCCCGTGTCCTTCCAGACGGGTGATGGGGTCAATGGTGATTTTCTGCATAGGGCTTCTCCTTTCCTCACCCCTCCCCCCGGGTAGGGGGTGGGGTGAGGCCAAATCTCACACCCTGGCCCGGTGCAGGATGGAGGCGGGCAGGCTGAAGCGGTAGAAAGTGCCCGCCGGGTCCAGGATTTCGCCCACGATGCGGGCCGCTTCCTCCTCGGTGTCGGCGTCCACGACCGATGCGACGGCCGAAAGGAGCGCCGCGCCCTGGTCTATGACGTTGGGCGGCGGGCCGTAGCACCCCCGGCAGGGCTGGTTGACGGTGGGGCAGAGGGCCCCGCAGCCGCCCCGCGTCGCCAGTCCCGCGCAGATAATCCCCTGCTCCAGCAGGCAACGCTCCGGGTCGGGGATGATTTCGTGGTAGCGGTAGAACTTCTTGAGCCGCTTCTCCTCCCGAATGCGCTTGCACTCGTCGCAGACGGTCTTCTCGTTGGCGCCGACGACGCTCCCCTTCGGGGGAAGTTGGCCGCTGAGGATGGCCTCCACCACGGCCCATATCTGGTGCGGCTGCGGCGGGCAGCCGGGGACAAAGTAGTCCACGTCCGTCACCTGGCCCAGGGTCTTGACGGTGTTGTAGAAGCGGGGAATCTCTATCTCCCCCTCCGGCACCGGGGTGACGGGCTGGGGGATGACCCCCTCCGGGTTTTCCACCGTGGGCACCTCCAGATAGGCCCGCCGGAGGATACTGTTCCGGTCAAAGAAGTTGGCCAGGCCGGGGATACAGCCCTCATAGGCACAGGAGCCGAAGGCCACCAGCACTTTGGACTTCCGGCGCAGGAGATGGGCCATATGCTCGTTCTCGCTGGTGCGGATGGCACCGTTGAAGAGGCAGACGTCCAGGTGGCCGTCCGGCATGGCCTCCACGTCCTTGACCTTGAAGTCCATCGCGACGGGCCAGAAGAGAATCTCCGCCGCCTCGTCCAGCAGGAGAATCTTCTCCCGCAGTTCCACCACAGCGATCTCGCATCCGCCGCAGGACGCGGCCCAGTAGAGGCCCAGTTTGAGTTTGCCGTTTGGTGCCATGTTTCCCTCCACTTCTAAAGGTGACAGTCACCTTCAAGGTGACTGTCACCTTTTCCCCAGTTCAGGGGGCCCAGGGCCCGGATCCGTTCGGTGAACTCGTGGGTCAGTTGGGCCCACTTGACCGCCTCGGCGCCGGAGATCCACCCCCAGTGGAACCGCTCCTTCTCAATCCCAAACTGGGCCAGCAATCGCTCCACCAGCGGCATGCGGCGGAAGGTCTTGAAGTTGCCGTTGGAGTAGTGGCAGTCGCCCGGGGGGTGGCAGCCGGAGACAATCACGCCGTCCGCGCCCAGCGCGAAGGCTTTCAGGATGAAGGCCGGCTCAATCCGTCCGGAGCACATCACCCGGATGATGTCCACGTTCGGCGGCTGCTCCATCCGGCCCACCCCCGCGTTATCGGCGGCGGTGTACGTACACCAGTTGCAGACAAAAGCGACGATCCGTGGCTCAAACCGCTCGCTCATAGAATCCTCCCAGAACGGAATACGGAGTACGGAGTACGGAATACGGAGTACGTATTGCGTATTCCGTACTCCGTGTTTCGTCATACCGGCACCAGCAGCGCCTCCAGTTCCGCCAGAATCTGCCGGTCGGCAAAGTGGCGGGCGGTGATGGCCTCGGCCGGGCATGCGGCGACGCAGGTGCCGCAACCTTTACAGAGGGCCTCGTTCACCCGGGCCACCCGCGCCGCCTCGTCAAAGGAGATGGCGCTGTACGGGCAGAGGGTGATGCAGGTCTTGCAGCCGGAGCAGAACCGCTCGTCCACCAACGCCGTCGTCGGGGAGATGACCACCTCGCCCCGGCTCAGCAGGGCCAGCACCTCCGAGGCGGCGGCCCCGGCATGGGCAACGGTATCCGGCACGTCCTTCGGGGCCTGGCAGGCTCCGGCCAGGAAGACGCCGTCGGTGTTGGTGTGGAAGGGCCGGAGTTTGGGGTGGGCCTCCTGGAAGAAGCCGTTGGCGCTCCGGCTGATGCCGAAGAGCGTCGCCACCCGGTCCGAGTCGTGCGGGGCCTCCATCGCCGTCTCCAGGATGACCATGTCCACGTCTATCTGGACGGGAATGCCCAGGTTGGTGTTCTCCGCCTTCACCTGGATGCGCCCGTCGTCCAGGGCGACGACCTCCGCCCCGCGCCCCCGGACGAAGTAGACACCGTCCCGCTGCACCCGTTCGTAGAACTCCTCGTAGTCCTTCCCGAAGGCGCGGATGTCCATGTAGAACTCAAAGACCTCCGCGCCGGTCTTTTCCCGGACCTGATGGGCGTGCTTCAGCGCGTACATGCAGCAGACGCGGGAGCAGTAGCGGTTGGCGTTCTCGTCCCGGCTGCCGACGCAGTGGATAATCGCCACCCGGCGGGGCTTCTCGCCTTTGGACGTGAGAATCTGGCCCTGGGTGGGGCCGGTGGCGCTGGAGAGCCGCTCAAACTGCAGGCCGTCTATGATGTCCGGGGACTTGCCGTAGGAGTAGGCGGGGAGACGGCGGGGGTCAAACATCTCAAAGCCGGTGGCGACGACGATGGCCCCCACGTTCAGTTCTATGATTTGCTCTTTCTGGGTGAAGTCAATCGCTTTGGTGGGGCAGGCCTCCACGCACGCCTGGGTGCACTTGCCCCGGGTCAGGTAGAGGCAGGCCTGGTCGTCAATGACGGCCTTCAGCGGCACCGCCTGGCCGTTCAGGGGGATGTAGGCGGCCCGACGGCGGCTCAGGCCGGCATCGTACTCGTTGGGGACGCCCCGCTTGAAGACGCAGGCTTCGGCGCAGGCCCCGCAGCCCGTGCAGAGGTCCACGTTGACGTAGCGGGGGCGCTGGCGCACCTTGACCTGGAAGTGGCCGACGTAACCGGAGACTTCTGCGACCTCGCTGTAGGTCAGGAGCGTGATGTTGGGATGCCGACCGGCATCCATCATCTTGGGGCCGAGAATTCAGGTACTGCAGTCTAATGTGGGGAAGGTCTTATCCAGTTGGGCCATATGGCCGCCGATGGACGGCTGCCGCTCCACCAGGTAGACCTGGTACCCGGCCTCGGCGATGGTGAGAGCGGCCTGGATGCCCGCGATGCCGCCGCCGACGACCAGCGCCGCCGGGGTCACGCTCTCCTGGCGGGGGAAGAGGGGCTCGTGGAAGTTGACGCGGGCGACGGCGGCCCGGACCAGCCGTTTCGCCTTTTCCGTCGCCGCCACGGAGTCCTCCACCACCCAGGAGACATGCTCGCGGATGTTGGCCATCTGGAAGTAGTACGGGTTCAGTCCGGCCGAGGCCAGGACGTTCTGGAAGGTCGGCTCGTGCATCCGGGGGCTGCACGAGGCCACCACGACGCGGGTCAGGCCCAGTTCCCGGATGTCCTGCCGGATCATCTCCTGGCCGGACTCGGAGCAGGTGTACTTGTGGGGGCGGGCGACGACGACGTTGGGCAGCGTGCTGGCGTACCGCACCACCTCGTCCACGTTCACCGTCGCCGCGATATTGAGCCCGCAGTGGCAGATGTAGACGCCGATTCGGGGCGCTTCGTTCGTCATTCCTGAACCTCCCTCACAAGGTGACAGTCACCTTTGAGGTGACTGTCACCTTACTGTGTCACCTTACTTCTCCATCGCCTGCCAGACCAGTTCGCAGACGTCCAGCACCCGGATGCGCGTTTTGGTCTTGCGGGCGGCCTGGAGCAGGGTGCGCTTGCACTGCTGGCAGGAGGAGATGATGGCCTCGGCGCCGGTGGAGACCGCCTCCTGCAGCCGCTGGATGGAGACGTGCTCCACCGCGTCCGGCTCTGTCATCGCCACATCTCCGCCGCCGCCGCAGCAGATGGCGTTCTCCCGGTTGTGGGGCATCTCCCGCAGTTGCAGGCCGGGGATGCTGCGGATGACCGCCCGGGGCGGCTCGTACACGCCGCTCTTGCGGCCCAGGTCGCAGGGGTCGTGGTACGTGACCGTCCAGGCCAGTTCGGTCATCCGGATGCGGCCCTCCTGGACCATCCGGGCCAGGAATTCCGTCGCGTGCATGACCTCAAAGCCGAAGGAGTCGCCCACCAGTTCGGGGTAGAGGTGATGCCAGGTGTAGTAGCAGGAGGAGCAGGTCGCCACCAGGACTTTCGGGCCGACGGAGCGGACCTTCTCCACGTTGTGCCGGGCCAGTTCCACCATGTCGTCCTGAAACCCGGCGCCGTAGAGGGGATAGCCGCAGCACCACTCCTCGCTGCCCAGCAGAGTATAGGAGATGTGGGCCTGCTCCAGAATCTGGACCAGCGACTGGGGGATGGAGTAAGCCATCGGGTAGAGCGCGGAGACGCAGCCGGTGAAGAGGAGCACCTCTGCGGGCTCCTGGACCCGTTCCGCCACGCCTTCCAGTCCCTGGCTCCAGATGAGGCGGGTCTGGTTATCCTCGTTGAGGATGTTGCGCGTGGCCTGGACGGCCTGGCGCATCACCTGGATGGTCTGGGGGATGGTGTAGCCGTTGGCGACGGCCCACTCCCGCAGGCGGCGCATGGTGGTGCTGGTCATGATGCCGCGTGGGCAGCGGGCGGAGCAGGCGTAGCACTGAGTGCAGAGCCAGAAGGTGCGGCTGTTCATCACCACGTCCCGCAGCCCCAGGCGGACCAGTTCCCACAACTGACGGGGGGAGTAGTCCATCAGGTCCGCCGTCGGGCAGGATGCGCTGCAGGTCCCACACTGCATGCAGGTCAACAGTTTCTCCCACTCCGGCTCCACCTGGGCCATAAACTCGCGATCCAGTTGCTCTTCGGTCAATGGTACAGGAAGCGGGGGAGCCATGGCCGTGCGACCTCCTTGAAGAATTAACAATTAACAAATTAACAATACTTCGTGTCTTCGTGTCTTTGTGGTAAAATCCCCGTCAACCGCCGAGGAAGCGCCGGACGGTTTTCACCAGGACCTCGGGCTGGATGGGTTTGGAGATCCAGGCGTCAATCGGGACGCGCTCCTCCGGGAACTCGCTGGCGTACTCGCTGGTGGCGATGGAGGAAACCATCACCAGCGGGATGTCTTTCAACTGGGGGTCTGCTTCCATTTCCCGACTGACGTCCACGCCCTCCAGCGTGGTGGTCATCATCACATCCAGCAGGACCAGGTCGGGGCGGGTCTTGCGCATCATCTGAAGGGCCTGGTCGCCGCTGCGGGCCTCCAACACATGGTAGCCCTCCGCCTCCAGTATCCGGCGGCAGATGAGCAGGAAATCCGGGTCGTCGTCTACAACCAGAATCCTGGGCATACGGCTCCTCCTGGGCATACGTTTCCTCCTCAGGGGGTAAACGGGATCGGGTTCAGGCGATGGGAAACGAAACAAGGATTACAATTTCTCCCCTTCATAATATCCTCAATTGCCCTGAGGACAAGTGACAATTATCCATCCGGCGGATGACGTTTATCCTTGCAGGGCCTGCACTGGCGCTTGACAATCCCCCCGCCCCTGTTAAAATGAAAGCCGATGGGCCAGGAAACCATCCGCAATTTCTGCATCATCGCCCACATAGACCACGGCAAGTCCACACTGGCCGACCGGCTCCTGGAACTGACCGGCACCATCTCCCCCCGGGAGATGGCCGAGCAGGTCCTGGACGCCATGGACCTGGAGCGGGAGCGGGGGATCACCATCAAAGCGTCGGCGGTGCGGATGACTTACCGCGCCGCCGACGGCCAGACCTACGAACTGAACCTCATAGATACTCCCGGCCATGTGGACTTTTCCTATGAGGTGAGCCGCGCGCTGGCCGCATGCGAGGGCGCGCTGCTGGTAGTGGACGCCTCTCAGGGCGTAGAGGCCCAGACTATGGCCAACCTCTACCTGGCCCTGGATGCCGGACTGGAGATTATCCCCGTTGTCAACAAGATAGACCTCCCCGCCGCCCGACCCGACGAGGTCGCGCAGGAAGTGGCCGACCTGCTGGGCGTCCCCGCCGAAGAGGTCCTGCGGGTCTCTGCCAAAGAGGGGACCAACGTCCCGGCCGTGCTGGAGGCGGTGGTGCGGAAAATCCCCCCACCCTCCGGTCGGCCCGATGCCCCCCTGCGGGCCCTCATCTTTGACTCCCACTACGACTCCTACAAAGGTGTCGTCGCCTACGTGCGTGTGGTGGACGGCGCGGTGGAGAAGGGCCGACGGCTGATGCTCATGTCCACCGGCATGGAGACCGAACCGGTGGAGATCGGGGTCTTCACCCCCGGCATGCAGCCCACGGGCCGCCTGGAGACTGGCGAGGTCGGCTACATCGCCACCGGCCTGAAGACCGTCCGCGAGTGCCGGGTGGGCGACACCCTCACCGACGCCGCCCGTCCCGCCAACGAGCCCCTCCCCGGCTACCGACCGGCCAAGCCCATGGTCTTCGCCAGCCTCTACCCGGTGGAGGCGGAGGACTATCAGGACCTACGGGGCGCGCTGGAGAAACTCCGCCTCAACGACGCTGCCCTGACCTTTGAGCCGGAGACCTCCCAGGCGCTGCAGTTCGGCTTCCGCTGCGGTTTCCTGGGGCTGTTCCACATGGAAATCGTCCAGGAGCGGCTGGAGCGGGAATACGGCCTGGACCTCATCGCCACCGCCCCCAGTGTGGCCTACCAGGTCGTCACCACCCGGGGGGAGGTCCTGGAGGTCTCCCGTCCCGCCGACCTGCCCGACCCCTCAGTCATCCGGGAAATCCGGGAGCCCTGGATGAAGGTCCAGATTTTCACCCCCGCCGCCTACATCGGGCCGGTGATGGAACTGGTCACCCGCCGCCGGGGCCAGTACGAGACGACGGAGTACCTAGATAGCCAGCGGGTGGTGCTGACGTTCCACATGCCCCTCTCCGAGATGATTGTGGACCTCCACGACCGGCTGAAATCGGCCACGCGGGGCTACGCTTCTATGGACTACACCTTTGAGGGCTACCGGCCCGGCGACCTGGTCAAAATGGACATTCTGGTCAACGAACAGCCGGTGGACGCGCTGGCGCTCATCGTCCATCGGGACCAGGCCTACGAGAAGGGGTCGGCGCTGGTGCGGAAAATGAAGGAAGTCATCCCCCGCCAGTTGTTCCCCGTCCCCATCCAGGCGGCCATCGGAAGCCGGGTCATCGCCCGGGAGACGGTGCGAGCCCTGCGGAAGGACGTCCTGGCCAAGTGCTACGGCGGCGACGTCACCCGCAAGCGGAAACTGCTGGAGAAGCAGAAGGCAGGGAAGAAACGGCTTAAGCAGTTCGGACAGGTGGTGCTCCCTCAGGAAGCGTTCCTGGCGATTCTAAAATTGGAAGAAGAGTAGGGAGGGCCCGATGGATGGAGGGCTGGTCTGTCGGCATTGTGGCCGCCCCATCGCGGTGCCGGCATCCCGTTGCCCCTGGTGTGGGCGGACCATTATGGTCATCTGTGCCCACTGCAAGCAGTATACCGACGATCAGGGGACGGTGTGCGAGCACTGCGGCGCCCCGCTGGAGCCAGACCGGGCGGAGTCTCTCCGCATCGGTGTGGGCCTGGATGACCGGACAGCCCAACTGATTGCTGACCGTCGGCGGGCCCGTCTGGTCGCCAGTGGCGTGGTGGCCCTCCATCTCCCCGAGTTTTTCTACGCCGACGCCCAACGACGGACGGTTCTGGTAGACCTCTTTGGCTCTTCGCTGGACCCCCATCGGGAGGCCGCCGCGCTTCTGTTCGTCTCCATCGCTTATCTGATCCGACAGGGGTATTGTGCGCTCCGGCCTGCAGCGGATGGCGGATCCCTGCTCTGGGACGAGGTCCGGCCGTGGGACGGGCAGACGCTCAGCTTGGAGGGCGCGCTGGCTCGGCAGGCCGGCCTGGGCCAGACCCTGGGTCAGTCCCTGCGGCAGGC
This sequence comes from Thermoflexales bacterium, assembly GCA_014360895.1. GTDB lineage: Bacteria > Chloroflexota > Anaerolineae > B4-G1 > DUEL01 > SpSt-77. Next base: position 14,598 of record JACIWQ010000016.1, read on the forward strand.
GATCGCTCAGGAGACAGGTATCGCCCCGGAGCAAGGGCGGCCAGCGGACCGCCGGAGACGGCCCGCCGCCGCACTTCCGACCCGCCCGGTCGCCGAGGTGGTTGTGGAAGCGGCCCGTCGTACCGTCCTCCCCGAGCACCAGGATGCGGAGGCATGCCGGGAGATTTATCAGTTGCTGGTTCAATTTGTCCGGGAAGACCCGCCTCTGGCCCGCCGGATCGCCGGGGAGGTTCTGGAGGCCCTGACCTGGTTTCCGGCTTGACAAATCGGCCAGTTGGGCTATAAATGAAGCCAGTCCGAAGGGAAAGGAGGTGTGAAGGGGGAAACAAAAACGCGCTCCATCATCCTCAGCCTGTCCTCTAAAGCTATTCGCTATTCCCAATCCTGAAAGGAGGAGAAACATGCTCCGGAAAGTCTTGCTGTTGGCGCTTGCGGCCGTTTTGGTGCTGCCGCTCTTCGCCGGATGCAAGCCCAAAGAGGCGGCCCCCATTAAAATCGGCGTGGAACTGCCGCTGACCGGCGACTACGCCTACGAGGGGCAGGGGATGCTGAAATCCATCCAGTTGCTGGTGGACCAGACCAACGAGGCGGGTGGTCTGCTGGGCCGCAAGATTGAACTGGTGGTGGAGGACGATGCCGGGGACGCCGGGCAGGCCTCCCAGGTGGCCCAGAAACTGGTGGATGCTGGGGTCATCGCCGTCATCGGGGCCTATAACTCCAGCGCCACCGAACCGGCCTCCGTCATCTACAATCAGGCGGGCATCCTCCACATCACCCCCTCCTCCACCGCCACCCGGCTCACCGAGAAGGGCTTCCAGCGCTTCTTCCGCGTCTGCTTCCTGGATGACCGGCAGGGGCTCTTCGCGGCCAAGTTCATGAAAGAGGTGCTGGGCGCGCAGAAGATTGGCATCCTCCACGATAACTCCACCTATGCCCAGGGTCTGGCGGAGCACACCAAGCGGTACGCCGAGCAGTTGGGGATGAACGTGGCCTTCTACGACGCCATCAACCCGGCCGATAAGGACTTCACGCCCACCCTCACCCGCATTGGCGGCGCCGGCTTGGATGCCATCTACTTCACCGGGTACCACGCTCAGGGCGGCCTGCTCCTGAAGCAATCCGCTGACCTGGGGCTGAAACTCCAGTGGGTGATGGGCAACGCCTGCAACAACCCGGAGTTGATCCAGATTGCCGGAGTGGAGAACGCGGCGGGGACCTATGTCACGACCGAACCGCTGCCGAAGGACGTGAACGTCCCCGAAGCCAAGAAGTACGTGGAGGACTTCAAGGCCCGCTACGGCGAGGAACCGGCCAGCGTCTGGTGGATGATGGCCGCCGAGGCCTTCAACGTCATCCGCTACGCGATTGAGCAGACCAAGTCCACCGACCCGAAGGTGCTGGCGGAGTTCCTCCATCAGGCTAAGAACATTAACGGCATCACCGGCCCCATCCTGGGCTGGGACGAGAAGGGTGACCGCCTGGGCACTATCCACGTGGCCTACGTGATCAGCGACAAGGGCGAGTTCATCCTGAACCCGCAGCAGCCCTCGCCGTAGGCCTCGCGCTGGCCGGGGGGAGTTCGGGGTCGCCCCCGGACTCCCCCTTTTTAGTATGAGGTGTATCGGAGGGCAGACTTCATGCAACAACTGCTCCAGCAACTCATCAACGGCATCACCATCGGCTCCTTCTACGCGCTGGTCGCCCTGGGCTATACGATGGTGTACGGCGTGCTGAAACTGATTAATTTCGCCCACGGCGACCTGTTTATGTGGGGGGCCTACATCGGGCTGACCGGATTGAGTCTCCTCGCCACCCTGCTGGGCGGGGGCGGACCGGTCTCTATTTTCCCTGTTGCCGTCATCGTGATGGTCACCATCGCGCTGATCGGCGTCCTGATAGAACGCATCGCCTACCGGCCCCTCCGATCAGCGGGACGCCTGGCGCCGGTCATCTCAGCTCTGGGAGCAGCTTTCATCCTGGAGAGCCTGGCCCGCAACATCTATGGCGCCAGTTGGAAGACCTACCCCACTGGCCTGGTGCCAGCGGGCCGGGTCGCGCTGCTCGGCGGGGTCCGGATTAGCATTATGCAGGTGCTGGTCCTGGCCGTCTCTTTCCTGCTGATGGCGCTCCTCTACCTCTTCGTCTACCGCACCCGCATCGGCACCGCCATGCGCGCCGTCTCCCTGGACCACGAGGTCTCCCGGCTAATGGGGATAGACGTGGACCGCATTATTGCCACCGTCTTCCTCATCGGCCCCGGCCTGGGCGGACTGGCCGGGATGATCGTGGCTCTCTACTACGGCTCGTTTGACTTCACCCTGGGCTGGATATTCGGTCTGAAGGCCTTTATCTCCGCCATTCTGGGCGGCATCGGTAATATCCCGGGCGCGATGCTGGGCGGGATGATTCTGGGCATCATAGAAACGCTGGGGGCCGGATACGTCTCCCCGCAGTGGAAGGACGTCATCGCTTATGTCATCCTCATTCTCATCCTCATCTTCCGCCCCACCGGCCTGCTGGGCGAACGGGTGGCGGAGAAACTGTAGCGGGAGGGCGCTATGGGGAACCTGATGGAACGTCTCCGGAGGATTCCGCTCGCCTGGCAGATCGGACTGCTGGCGCTGGCCATCCTGCTCCCGCTCCCGCTGAACGATTATTACCGCGCGGTGCTCTGGCGCACCGGCATCTACGCCATTCTGGGGCTGAGCCTGAACATCATCGTCGGCTATGCGGGGCTGTTCCAACTGGGCCATGCCGCCTTCTACGCGCTGGGGGCATACACATCGGCGCTCCTCAACCTCCATTTCCATATCCCCCTCGTCCTCACCTGGCCGGTCAGCATCCTGGTTGCCGCGTTGTTCGGCTACCTGATTTCCCGCCCTATCCTCCACCTGCGTGGCGACTATCTCTGTATTGTGACCATCGCCTTCGGCGAAGTGGTGCGGCTGGCGCTGGTCAACAACATTTTCGGCATCACCGGCGGGGCCAACGGGCTGAGCGGCATTGACCAGACCGTCCTTTTCGGCCTGACGTTGCGGACTCCCCTCCACCACTACTATCTGGTTCTCTTCTTCCTGGTCCTGACGCTCTTCGCCGTCCGGCGGTTGGAGAACTCCCGCCTGGGGCGGGCCTGGATGTACGTCCGGGAGGATGAGACGGCGGCCGAGGCGATGGGGATAGACACGACCTGGGCGAAACTGCTGGCCTTCGTGCTGGGCTCCGGATGGGCCGGGCTGGCCGGGGCGCTCTACGTGGCCCGCATCCCCGTCGTCTCTCCGGACCTAGCTCGCTTTATTGAGTCCGTGGTGATGTTCTGCATCGTCGTCCTGGGCGGCACCGGCTCCATCCCCGGCGTCTTCGTCGGCACCCTGGGGATGATTACCCTGCCGGAAATTTTCCGCTTTCTGAAGACCTGGCGGGACGCCTGGATGGGCGTGGCGATGGTCGCCATGATGATTGCCCGTCCCGAAGGGCTCTGGCCCAGCCGCCGCATCCGGATGGAAATCCGGGGCGAGGAAGAAGAGGCCCCACCCGTTCCGAAACCCCCGGTGGGCATTCCCCAGGCACCCCTGGACGACTTGGAAGAATCCGACCCGGGAGAATCCGACCTCTCTGGCGAGGTAGAGGAACTGTACACCGAGGAAGCTTACCTTCGCGAACTCCTGGGGGAATCGGGCCAAGAGGGTTCTGAAGAGAGCACACCGTAAGAGCCAGACATCGCGCAGGGGGAAAGGGTATGGCGCTCCTGGAAATCCGTAACCTGACCAAACAGTTTGGCGGCCTGACCGCCGTGGACCGTGTCAGTTTCTCCCTGAACGAGGGGGAGATTCTGGGTCTCATTGGCCCCAACGGGGCCGGAAAAACGACCATCTTCAACCTCATCACCGGCATCTACACCCCGACGGAGGGGGAAATTTTCTTTGACGGCCACCGGATTGCCCACCCACCGCTGGGAGCTCGGAAGGTCATCACCCCGGTCTGGTGGCTGCAGTGGGTGCCGGCCCGGTCGGTTCGGGAACGCTGGGACCAACTGCGGACACTGCGGCCCCACGAAGTCACCGAACTGGGCATCGCCCGCACGTTCCAGACCATCCGGCTGTTTAAGAACATGACCGTCCTGGAGAACGTGATGGCCGGCGTTCACCACCGCACGCGGGCCGGGGTATGGGGCGCCATCTTCCGCCCACCGGCGCAACGGGAGGAGGAGGCGTTCATCGTCCGGGAGGCCGAGCAGTACATCCACTTTATGGGGCTTTCGGACTATCGGGACGAACTGGCGAAGAATCTCCCATACGGCCATCAGCGGCGACTGGAGATCGCCCGCGCGTTGGCGGCCCGACCCCGTCTGCTCATCCTGGACGAGCCGGCGGCCGGCCTGAACGAGCAGGAGACGCTGGAACTGATGGGCCTCATCCGCCAGATTCGGGATTCGGGCATTACCATCCTGTTGATTGAGCACGACATGAAAGTGGTGATGGGCATCTGCGAGCGGATTGTCGTTCTGGACTACGGCAAAAAGATTGCCGAAGGGACGCCGGAGGAGGTGCAGCGGAACCCGCGCGTCATTCAGGCCTACCTGGGCGAGGAGGAGGTGTGAGGATGCCGCTCCTGAGGATAGAGAACCTGCACACCTACTACGGCCACGTCCATGCCCTCAAGGGGATTGACCTGGAGGTGGAGGAGGGGGAAATCGTCACCCTCATCGGAGCTAACGGGGCGGGGAAGAGCACCACGCTGCGCACCATCTCCGGCCTGGTCCGTCCGCGCGAGGGCCGGATTGAGTTTAACGGCCACCTCCTCAACCAGATGCCGGCCCACCGGATTGTCCAGATGGGGGTCTGTCACGTCCCCGAAGGTCGCCGCATCTTCACCACTCTGACGGTGATGGAGAACCTGATGATGGGGGCTTATACGCTCAGGGACGAGCAGGCCATCCGGGAGAACCTGCAGCGGGTCTTTGACCTGTTCCCCCGGCTGGCGGAGCGGAAGAACCAGTTGGGCGGCACCCTCTCCGGCGGGGAGCAGCAGATGCTGACCATCGGGCGGGCGCTGATGTCCCGGCCGCGCCTTCTGCTCCTGGACGAGCCGTCGCTGGGGCTGGCGCCCATGCTGGTCAAGGCCATCTTTGAGACCATCCGCGAGATCAACGCGCGCGGCACCACCATTCTGCTGGTGGAGCAGAACGCCCGCGCGGCGCTGAAGATTGCCCATCGGGCCTACGTCCTGGAGACCGGGCGGGTCGTCCTCTCCGGCCCGGCCCAGGACCTGATGCGGGATGAGCGGGTACGGAAGGCATATCTGGGAGAGCGGTAGATTAGATAGAGAATGGAGCAGGCGCTGTTGTTTCTGGAACTCTGCTTCCACCGTCGTGGACAACGTGCGTTTTGGGGTCAGATGCTCCCGGTGGACCTGATTCTCTCCGAAATGGCCGGGGGGAGAGCTTCACCGTGGAGGAAATCGTCGTTGCCCGCTACAAAGGGAACAGTTCTCAGCAAATGGGCCGGTATGGGCGCGTCCCGGTACAGGAGAGCATCGTTGTCTGGAGGAGGCAGGAATGATTGCGGACCCCCGGCATCAGACCTGGTTCCTGGACCAACTGACTAAAAGCGAGTTCTTCCACCAGAAACTGCACGGGTGGAAGATGCTCTCGGTGGCCGAAGCCATTGAGTCTTTCAGAGGCGACACCCCGGAGGGCACCTTGCTCACCGATAGAGCCCGGGCAGACCTGGAACTCAACCGCCACACCATCACCCACTGGTTCACCGTAGAAAGTATTCTGACCGACGGGATGACCTGGGCTGAGGTCTTTGAACTGTTGAGCATATAAACCAAGGAGGTGGCATGCGTCAGACATTGACTCTCTCCGAGAGCCTTTATGCCCGATTGCAGACCGCTGCCCAGGAAGACGGAGCAGATAGCCTGGAGGAGTTTATTCGTCAGTTGGTTGAAATCTGGGAATCTTGCAGGGACGAAGTGCGCCGTCGTCAGGAAGTAGTGCGCCGAATAGATGCCCTCCGAGCCAGTCTGCAGGCCAGATACGGCGATATGGCCGATAGCGTAGCCTGGATTCGCGAGGACCGGGAGCGATGAGCACACCAACCCAACTCGTCGTTGATACCAGCGTGGTCATTAAGTGGTTTGTGCCTGAACCGCTATCCCAGGAGGCGCGGCGTGTACTTCTTGGGTATCAATCAGGCGCATACAGATTGATCGCTCCTGACTTGCTGGTTGCCGAATTCGGTAATGTTCTCTGGAAAAAGCATCGTTTTGAAGGATTGACCCTGGAAGAAGTTGCTATCACTCATACCCGTACGGTGTACGACTCGCTGTATCTTGCTCTGAGCCTTCGGGAGCAATGCCCTTATGTTACAGCCGATGAGCGGCTGATCAACGCGGTCCAAACGTGGTTTCCCTATGCGCTATGGGTTGCTTCCTGGGTGCCCTGAAGGAAACACGGAGCACGCAACACGCACATGTCCGAACCCCTTCGCTGCATCAACCACCCCAACGTAGAGACCTACCTGCGCTGTGCCCGATGCGGAGCGCCCATCTGCTCCCGCTGCGCGGTGCAGATAGAAGTGGGCTATATCTGCCCGGCCTGCCGTAACCGCCAGCAACGGGTCTTCTACGCCGACTTCCGCCCTGTCTACTACCTGGTGGCGGCGGCGGTGGCGCTCCCGCTGGCCTTCATCGCAGGCTGGATTGTCCCTGCCTCCGGCTGGCTGGCCGTCTTCCTGGGCCCCCTGGCCGGGACGGGCATCGCCGAGGCCGTCCGCCGGGCCATCCGCCGCCGACGCGGCCGCTATACCTGGCTGGTCGTCTCTGCCTGCATCCTGGTCGGCGCCCTCCCCTGGACCCTGGCCATCCTTCTCCCTACCCTGGACGCCCCCATCGCCGCTGCGTCCCTCACCGGCATTGCCTGGCCCATGCTCTGGACCGTCGTCTACCTGGCCGGTGCGATCGGCGCCGCCATCGCCCGTCTGCGGATATGACCACCGACCGCTGACCATAGACGATAGACGACGGACGGCGGACGACGGATGACCGGCGACAGCCGACCGACAACGGACGACTTATGCTTTCCGAACTCCACATCCGCGATTTCGCCATCATAGATGAACTTCACCTCTCCCTCCCCTCCGGCTTCATCGTCCTGACCGGGGAGACGGGAGCGGGGAAGTCCATCATCATTGACGCGGTCGGGCTGGTGCTGGGCGGCCGGGCCGACCCCACCGTCGTCCGCGCCGGCGCCGACCGGGCCCTGGTGGAGGCCGTCTTCCGCCTGGACCCGGCCCATCAGGCCGCCATCCGCCCCATCCTGGAACGGGAGGGCCTGGAGGGCGACGAACCCGACCTCCTCATCCTCTCCCGCGAGGTGCGGGCCGAAGGCCGCAGCATCTGCCGCGTCAACGGTCGGGCAGTCACCCTGGCCGTCCTGCGGGAGGTCGCTGAAGGGCTGGTGGACATCCACGGCCAGAGCGAGCATCTCTCCCTCCTGCGGGTGCGGGAACACGTCCACCTCCTGGACCGCTTCGCCGGGCTGAACGGCCTGCGTGCCCGCGTGGCCGACCTCGTCGCCCGGGTGCGGGCCGTCCGGCGGGAGCGGGCCGGTCTGGAACAGGACGAACAGGAGCGGGCCCGCCGCATAGACCTCCTCCAGTACCAGATTGCGGAGATAGAGGCCGCCGCCCTCCGCCCCGGCGAAGAGGAGGAACTGGCCGACGAGCGGGTGCGGCTGGCCAACGCCGAACAACTCTCCCTCCTCCTGGCCGACGCGCTGCGGGCCCTGGACGAGGGCGGCGAGGAGGGCCGTCCCGCCACCGACCAGTTGGGCTATGCCCTGCGCGCCCTGGAGGGACTGGTCCGCATAGACGGGAGTCTGGCCCCCCGCCTCCAGGAGGCCGAAGAACTCCTCTACCGCCTCCAAGACCTGGCCGACGGCCTGCGGGAATATCGCCACCGCGTGGAATTCAACCCCCGCCGTCTGGCCGAAGTGGAGGAGCGGCTGGACCTCATCCGTCGCCTGAAGCGCAAATACGGCGCCACGATTGCCGAAGTGCTGGAATACGCCCGGCGCGCGGCGGCAGAACTGGAGACCATCACCCACAGCGAGGAGCGCATCGCCGAACTGGCCGCGCAGGAGGCGCACCTGCTGGACCAACTGGCCCGCGCTGCCCTGGAACTCTCCGCCTGCCGTCGGGAGGCCGCCCGTCGGCTGGCGGAAGGGATTGAGGCCGAACTCCAGGACCTGCGCATGGCGGGCGCCCGTTTCGCCGTGGATTTCCGCTGGACGGCCGACCCGGAAGGTGTCCCGATCACCCCCGAAGCGGTCGCGGCGGCGGGCATAGATGCGGGCGATTTTCCCCTCCCGGCCCGCGTCGGCTTTGACGCCACCGGCATAGACCGGGTGGAGTTCCTTGTCTCCCCCAACCCGGGCGAACCCCTCAAGCCGCTGACCAAAATCGCCTCCGGCGGCGAGACCTCGCGGCTTATGCTGGCCCTCAAGGCCGTCCTCTCCCGCGTGGACGAGACCCCGACGCTCATCTTTGACGAGATTGACCAGGGCATCGGCGGACGGGTGGGCGCGATGGTGGGCGAGAAACTCTGGCGGCTGACCGCGCCCTCCGGCAGCGAAATTGCCCACCAGGTCCTCTGCGTGACGCATCTCCCGCAACTGGCGGGCTTCGGCGATGCTCACCTGCGGGTGGAGAAAATCCCCTTGGAGGGCCGCACCGTCACCCGGGTGACCGTCCTGGAGGGCCCGGCGCGGGTGGAGGAACTGGCCCAGATGCTGGGCGCCAGCGGCGAATCCGCCTACCGCAGCGCGGAGGAGATTCTGGAGGAGGCAGGAAGCAGGAAGCAGGAAGTCGGTAGTCGGTAGCCGGTAGTCGGTAGTCGGATGTACTTTCCGAATACGCAACACGAAACACGCAACACGGAATACGGAATACACAACACGGAATATGGAATCGGCACCACGCAATCCGGAGTACGCCATGTCCGAACCCTTTGACCTCATCCTCACCGGCGGCCTGCTGGTGACCGGCCAGGGCATCCGGCGGGCCGATGTGGGCATTCGCGGCGAGACCGTCGCCGCCGTCGCCCCGGACCTGCGGGATCACCCCGCTCGCGAAGTGATAGACGTTGCCGGCCGGTACATCCTCCCCGGCGCCATAGACGTCCACGTCCACCCCGTCTACGAGGACGACGTGGAGGCCTGCTCCCGCGTGGCAGCTTACGGCGGCATCACCACCCTCCTTCACTTCGCCTACGCCCGTACCGGCGAGAGCCTCTATGAGCAGGTGAGTCGGATGCTGGAGGACGGTCGGGCCCGTTCCCGGCTGGATTTCGGCCTCCACGGCGGCCTCTTTGAGGCCCCGCGCCAGGTCCCCGAAATCCCCCGCGTCATGGAACTGGGCGTCCGCACCTTCAAGTTCTTCCTGGCCTACGTCAAGCAGAAATGGTACACCGACGACTACCACCTGCTCTGGGCGATGCACCTCCTGGCGGAGCGGGGCGGCATGGCCATGGTCCATGCCGAAAACGGCGGCGGGATTGACTATCTGGAGGACCGCTACTGGGAGGAACTGGGCGGGCCGGAGGCGGCGCACTACTTCAGCGTCTCCCATCCTCCGGTGCTGGAGGAGGAGGCCGTCTTCCGGGCCATCTGCATGGCGGAGGTGGCCGATTGCCCCCTCTACATCGCCCACGTGACCTCCGCGCGGGCCCTGCAGCCCATTCGGCAGGCCCGGGCGGAGGGGCGGCGGGTCTTCGCCGAGACCTGCGCGCAGTACCTGACGCTGACGGAGGACCTGGTGCGCTCGCGCGGCGCGCTGGCCAAAATCGGCCCGCCGCTGCGCACCGACGCCGACCGGGAGGCCCTCTGGCAGGCCCTGGCCGACGGCACCCTCTCCGTCGTCTCCTCCGACCACGCGCCCAAGCGCAAGGAGCCCTTCGGGGACTTCCGGGAGCAGCCCTACGGGTCGCCGGGCCTGGAGACGCTGCTGCCCATCACCCACGACGAGGGCGTCAACGGGGGGCACATCTCTCTGGTGCGGCTGGTCCAGGTCCTCTGTGAAAACCCCGCCCGCATCTTCGGCCTCTACCCGAAGAAGGGAACGGTCGCTGTGGGATCGGATGCCGACATCGTCGTCTTTGACCCCCGGCGGGAAGTGACCATCCGGGCGGAGGGCCTGCACTCCGGGGCCGGATACACCCTCTACGAAGGCCGGACGGTGTTGGGCTGGCCCGTGATGTCCTTCCAGCGGGGACATCGGGTACTCTGGGAGGGGGAGGTGGTGGCCGAACCGGGGGCGGGGCAGTTCCTGCCCCTGCTGGAGAAGCCTCCGGCGGCGCCGCTTTGAAGATCGCCAGAAAAGCCTACCAACAAGGACACGAAGGCCACGAAGGAAATCACCTGACGATCCTTGGTGTCCTTGGTGTCCTTCGTGGTTCTCCAACAAACCTTATCCCAGCCACTCCCGGACAGCGGCCAGAATCTCCTCCGGCGGCGTCCGGGCCGCATCAAACCAGCGGATGCGTGGGTCGTCCAGGCGGAACCAGTTGTACTGGTGGCGGATGAACCGCCGGGTATCCCGCCGAATCTGTGCCAGCGCCTCCTCCAGCGTCGCCTGTCCCTCAAAGTACGGGCGGAACTGCCGGTAGTTGAGGGCCGACATCGCCGGAAGGTCCCACCCGTATCCGGCCGCCAACAGCCCCCGGATTTCCTCCACCAGCCCGGCCCGGACCATCTCCTCCAGCCGCGCGTCGGCGCGGGCGTAGAGGGCGGGCCGCTCCATCGTCAGCCCTATCTGGAAGACGTCATAGGGCGGAGGGGTACGGCCGGGCCCGGTCGGGCCGGCGCGCAGGGCGACCTCCAGCGCCCGCACCACCCGGCGGGGGTTGCGGGGGTCCACCCGGGCGGCGGCCTGAGGATCCAGCGCGGCCAGGCGGGCCAGGAGGGCCTCCAGGCCCTCGCGGCGGGCCTGCTCCTCCAGTTCGGCCCGCAGCGCCGGGTCGGGGGGGACGGCGGGGGGAGTCCAGCCCTCCACCAGCGCGCGCACGTACTGTCCCGTCCCGCCGACCACAATGGGCAGACGGCCGCGAGCGTGGATGTCGGCGATGGCGGCCTGTGCCAGGTGCAAAAAACGGGCCAGCCCTACCGTGTCGTCGGGGTCGGCGACGTCTATCAGGTGGTGGGGGATCCGGGCCCGCTCTTCCCGGGTCGGCTTGGCGGTGCCGATGTCCATCCCCCGGTAGAAGAGACGGGAGTCGGCGGAGACGACCTCCCCTCCCAGATGTTCGGCCAGGTACAGGGAGAGGGCGGTCTTGCCCACCGCCGTCGGCCCGACGACCACCAGCAGAGGCGGGCGCGCGCGTGCTGAGAGGGCGGTCATGAGCATACATGGAACGTGCCAGGCACTTCCGGAAGTACCTGGCACGTTCCGTTATCCTACTACCCTACTGTCCGGGCGTGGAAGCGCACGTAGGTCAGGGTGCGGTTGATCAGTTCCTTCGCCAGAAAGAGGGCCTGAAGGTCCCGGGCCAGCGCCTGTCCGACGGCGATGGTATCTTTGGCCCCCTGGAGCGGAAGCCCAATCGCATCCAGCCGCAGCAGGCTGGGCTGTCCCTCTTCGCCGACCAGCAGCGTATCTATCCGGGCCGCAATTTTTCGCTCCGTAGGCGTCCCGCTGTACCGCTTCCAGAGGACGTACAGGAAGTAGGCGTAGAGGCCGTTCACGTGCAGGATGTTCAGAAATTTGGAAAGGGTGTGCATAATTTCTTCCCCGCTCACCCGGTCCTCTACCCTCAGGCCGTCCACGATGCGGCGGGCATAATCGGCGCAGTAAAAATCCAGGTTCTCTACCGTCTGTTGAACGCCCATCGTTCCCTCCTTACCCCCGACTCCCTACTTCACGACTTCCAGGTTCAGCACCCGTAGCCGCCCCATCCCCCGGCTGTTCTTGCCGCCGATGCCCAGGTATTCAATGTAGTGCAGTCCTTTTTCCACCTGAGTTTGTACCCAGGCAATATCCTGGGGGATCGGTTGACCGTCCAGCAGGAAATCGCGCGGGTTTTTGTAGACAACCTGGAAGGAGAACAGGGTGGTTCTCGGAATGGCCTCGTAGGTGTAGAGCGCGCCGGAGAGCGCCGCGCCGGTGGAGCGGTCAATGGCCGTGGAGGTGCGCACCTCCAGATTATTGTTGACCACCTGGGCGAAGAGTTCATCCGGCACCAGCACCAGCCGGTTGAGGATTTCTTCCGGCACGTTCGCGGCTTTCAGGCGGGCCACTCCCGAAGGGGTCAGCGGGGAAGTGGGGACGGCGACCGGCAGCAGGAGCCACCCCAGATTCAGCCGACGGCTGCGCAGGCCCGTCTGCAGGCGGAAACCGTGCTCCGGCTTCAACCCGATGTCCACGTCCTCCGCCTCCAGCGCGCCCGATTGCACCAGTTCCCGCAATCGCTCCGGCGCGGTCACCCAGACCGGGCCCAGCATGGAGGGGACAGGGAAGAAAAGGGGAAACGCGTCAAAGGTCTGAACCATGCTGGGGGAGGTACGGCCCCCGGGCTGGATAAAGCCGTAGGTGATGCAGACGGGGCAATCCACCCGACCGCAGGCGCCGTCTCTCTGACCGGTAGGTCCGGTCTGGTCGGCGCAACTGGCGTAACCGACCACCCCTGGCTTCACCTCTACCGGTCGGCGGTATTTCTCCGGGTAGTGCATGGCAGTGTAGGTGCGGGCGACGCCGGCCAGGCTAGTGGCCGGAATTTTGGGCAGGTTGCTGGCCGCATCCCGGATGATGGGGTTATCCACCCGGCCCATCTGCATCTCCCCGCTACCGATGTGGACCGGGTCCAGGGCCAGCGCGTAGTACGTCTTTCGCAGGTACGGCATGCTGATTTCGGCCATTGTCTCTCTCCTCGTCACGCGGGGATACCCAGCAGTAAATCCAGGGCGTCGGTGAGGGCAACCAGTGTGGCGAAGGTCCGCCGACCGACGTCCTTGATTGCCACCACACCCTCCGGCTCATCCACCCCGGAAACCTTCAGATGAGCCTGGCCGAAGCCGCGACTGCTCTTAGCAGAGAAGCCGTGAACCCGCATCATCATCACGATGGCTTCCGCCAGGGTCCGCAGGTCCTCCCGGACCTCCGGCATCGCCTCTTCCGGCGACCGATCCATCAGGTCAAAAGGCAAATAGAGGACGGTGAAAACGCCGGATGCGCCGGGCGGGACGGTCTCCAGCAGGATGGGCACTGTCCCGGAGCGGGTCTTACGGCTGTGGGGGTTAATGACCTCCAGACCGATGCGGTCAAAGAAGGTGGGATAAAAGCGCATCCGCCCCAGTATGTTCCCCTCTTCGGCCAGTTCTTCCTCCTCGTCCCGCGCCTGTCCGAAGAGGCGGATGAGGATGGGTGATGCTTCTCCCTCCGGCAACTGACGGGCGAGGACGGAGCGCAGAACCCCCTTCCAGGTGCTGGCCCGCAGCATAGGGACCTTGAAGACGCTGTCTTTCATCAGCGGGTTTTCGTGGATGTAGAACTCGTCGTCGTCCCGGCTGTAGACGGGGCGGGCAAGGGTGAAGCGGAACTGGATGTAGGCCGAATAGGGGGGCAGGTCCTGAAGGTTGACCTGGGGTGGGTAGATGCCCAGCTGGGCCAGTTGCTCCAGGCCAGGGCGTATGACCCCTTCGGTGTAGGGCGGGTCGCCTTTGCGCCGATACACCAGTCCTTTATACCCGCCGCCGAAGCGGGGATGGCCGCTGCGGGCGAATTCTTTGACGTCGCTGGTCAGCCCCTGGGCCAGCAGGGAGACTTTGGCATAGGGCCAGACCAGTTCCCGGTACGGCTCCTTATGGTCGCCGACGATGCGGCGGACGTCGTCCTGGGTCTCGCAGGGGTAGGCGGCGTAGAAGTCGTAAGGCGGCCGCCGCTCCCCCGGCGCCGGGGCCAGATTCCCCCCTCCCCGGGGCGGGGGGCCAGATGTGGGTCGCGGTTTAGAGTTCACCGAGCACCTCCTCTCCGGTTCGGGTGTCCGAAACCCCCAGCCGCTGGAGGGTCGCCAGGACCTTCTCCAGCATCTCCCGGTCCCGGGCGTACCCCCAGAACCGGTGAACAGTCTGGAAGGAGAAGACCTTTTTGCTCACGCCGCGCCGTCCGCTGAGGAAGCCCGAGGGGTCAGAGCGGACCAGTTCGTTGACCTGGCCCAGGTCCAGCCAGCGTTCGGTGTTGAAGAAGAAGAGGCGCAGGTCGGGCCACTCGGGCGGGGCCCGGCGGAGCCGCTCCTGCATGCGGGGAGAATCGGCCAGGATGTCTGCCAACCAGGCTTGTACGGATTCCCGGGTGACGCCGGTGGGCAGGCGCAACGGCGATGCCAGCGCGACCAGGCCGTAATCCGGTTGGGGGGGCTTGAGGGTGGTCTTGCCGCCCAGAGAGCCGTAGCGGGCAATGAGCCAGAGAGCTTTCGCCAGGAGCCAGCGCTCCTCCGGCTCGGTGGGCTTGATCTCCACGAAGTTCATCACGAAGGAGACCCCGGGCTGGCTGAGGTTGACTTCGTAGCCGCCCTCGCCGTCGGTGAGCAGGAGGCGGAGTTTGCTACTCCAGCCGGTGCAGCCGAAGAGCCGACACGCCGGGCAGACGTCCCGCAGTCCGTCCTCTACCTGTCCGGTCCGCCCGTAGGCCGTCTCGTCAAAGGCGCAGCGGTCGTCTCCGGCGGGGTCGCAGGCGTAGCCGCCGAGCCCGCGCATCAGCGCCTCCGTCCACCAGCGGACGGAACCCATCAGGCTGGTCTCTTTGGCCTGGTCGGAGGTCCGGTCCACATCGCCGGTCCAGATAGGGGCCAACGTGCGCAGGTTCACGGCAATCGTTCGGGGCATACAGGACTCCTTTCCGCAAAGGCGCGAACCGTCCTGGGGAGCGGTTTCTTTATAACACAACTTTCGGTAATGTCAACCACCGGCGCAGAGGGGTGTGTCCCATTCTCGCCGGGAAGGGGCCGCGCGCCCCCGCGCCGATTGGAAAGCGGCCTTCCTGGACGCTTCCGGCTTCGCGGCCGCCCAGGGTCATTGCGAGCCCGCAGGGCGAAGGGCCACGCCGAGGCTCGCCCGAGGCGCAATCTCCCTGTCGCTTCTGGGGATTGCCACCACGCTCTGCTCGTGGCAGGCTTTCGGGCACTCCGTGCCCTCGCAATGACCTCTTCCGCCGTAGCGCAGGCTGTCAGCCTGTATTCTACCGGCCGGGCGGCCGGCGTTACAAAGGGCCGCCCCCCGCCGTTATCCTCCAGGCGCAGGGCAGACCCAGGAGGGGGCCCAGAGGTCGCCGAAGGCGGCGCCGATGCCACAGGCCGAGCAGGCGCTGCGACAATCCGGACGGGTGCGGGCCTCCCAACTCCACTCCCATTCCCGCCACAGGTACTCCTTCCGCACCCCAACGTCCACAAAGTCCCAGGGGAAGACCTCCTCCCGGGGCCGCTCCCGGTGGGCGTAGAAGCCCGGAGAGAGTCCCGCCCGCTCAAAAGCCAGGGTCCAGGCGGTGAAGTCAAACCACTCGTCCCAGCCGTCAAAGCGGGCCCCCTCCACCCAGGCCCGATGGATGACCTCTCCCAGCCGCCGGTCGCCCCGGGAGAGCACCGCCTCTATCAGAGTCATGCGGGGGTCGTTCCAACTGGGGTTGAGCCCGCCGCCGCGCAGCCGCTCCCGCAGGGCCTGCTGACGGGCCCGTATCTCCTCCAGCGGGGCCAGCGGCGCCCACTGGAAGGGGGTGTGCGGCTTGGGGACAAAGGTGCTGATGCTGAGGTTGACCTGCGCCTTGCGTCCGTGGACCCTCCGCCCTTCCGCCAGCACCGCCCGGGCCAGGTCGGCGATGGCGCGGACGTCCTCCGGCGTCTCCCCGGGCAGGCCGATCATAAAGTACAGTTTGACCGTTCGCCAGCCGCGCCGGAAGACCTCCCGGGCAATCTCCACCAACTGGTCCGCCGGGACCGGCTTGTTGATGACGCGCCGCAGCCGCTCCGTCCCGGCCTCCGGCGCAAAGGTGAAGCCCGTCCGCCGCCCGCGACTGATGGCGTCCGCCAGGTCCACCGAAAAGGACTCAATCCGCAAGCTGGGCAGGGAGATGGAAAGATGCCGGTCGGCGTACCGGTCCGCCAGCGCCGCCACCAGTTCGCCGATGCGGGAATAATCGGCGGAGGAGAGGGAGAGCAGGGCGATCTCCTCGTAGCCGGTGTGGGCCAGAATCTCGTCCACCGCCGCCAGGACCTCCTCCAGGGGCCGCTCCCGCAGCGGTCGGGTGACCACTCCGGCATGGCAGAACCGGCAGCCCCGGATGCAACCGCGCTGGATTTCCACCACCCCCCGGTCGTGGGCGACGGTGACGTTGGGGACCAGTTGGCGGGTCGGCGGCGGGGGGAGCACCGGGACGACGCGCCGCCGGACCGGAAGGGTCGCCGCCGGATGGACGGGCCGCATTCCGGCGACGGTGCCGTCGGCATGGTAGTCCACGTCGTAGAAGCGGGGGACGTAGACGCCGGGGATGCGGGCCAGCGCCTCCAGTTGGGCCTCCCGGCCCATGTCCCGGGTCCGCTCCCAGGCCCGGACGACGTCCCCAATCGCCTCCTCGCCGTCGCCGATGACGAAGGCGTCCACGAACTCCGCCACCGGCTCCGGGTTGAAGGTCGCGTGGCCTCCGGCGATGACCAGCGGATGCCGGGTATCCCGCTCCGCGCTCCGCAGCGGCAGTCCCGCCAGGTCCAACGTCTCCAGGAGGTTGGTGTAGAGGACTTCGTAGGGGAGGCTGAAGCCCACGATGTCAAATTCCGCCAGGGGGTGGAGGGATTCCAGGCTGTAGAGGGGGATGCCCTCCCGCCGCATGGCCGCCGCCATGTCGGGCCAGGGGGTGTAGGCCCGCTCCGCCAGGACGCCCTCCATCCGGTTCAGGATGTCGTAGAGGACCTGGATGCCCAGGTTGGACATACCCAGGTCGTAGAGGTCGGGGAAGACCAGGGCGACGCGGGTGGGGGTGGTATCCCAGTCCTTGCGGACGGCGTTAACTTCGCCGCCGACGTAGCGGCCGGGGCGCTCCACGCGGGGGAGGATTCGCTCCAGGCGGGGTTTCCAGTCGCGGGTCATCGGGTCGTTGGCATGCTGCAAGCCCAATACTGCACCGGCCTGGCGGCCGGTGCTACGTTTTGGCAATGCCCTCTATGGCACATTCCCGCGCGCCGCTATCCACGAAGCCCACGGATTCGGCCAGGCGGGCAGAGGACTCGTTGCCCTCGGCGACGACGTAGAGGGGGACGGCACCGGAGCGCAGGACCCAGGTGATGCAGGCATCCAGGACGGCCTTGCCCCATCCCCGCCGCTGGGCCTCCGGGGCCGTCTGGACGTAGACTTCGGCGAAGTGGGGGGACTGCCAGTTGACGCCGGCCTCGGCGACAATCTGAGCTCCCTGGGAGCGGATGACAAAGCGGGGGGAGCCATTCGCGGCCTGAGCGGGCGTCACCAGGACGTTGATCTCCGGTTCGTAGCGCCTCAGGTCCAGGTAGTAGATACGGTTCATGCTGACCCGTTCCACCTCCAGCGCCTCCTCCGCGATGCCCAGCAGGTCGGGAGTGGTGACCAGGTAGTAGGGACGGCGGGGAAGGCCGCTGCCGGAGGGGGAGATGCCCTTCTGAAGGAGGGCCCAGGCCACGTCCATACGGCGGGCGCGCAGGACGCTGATGGGCCGGAAGAGGTCCCAGCCGGTCTGGCAGATGGCCAGGAAGCCCTCCACGCGCGGCCCGCGTTCGGCCACCCAGAGCCGGGTGCGCGCCGGGTCGTGATAGAGGACGTAGTAGGCGGCCAGACCGTCGCGCGGGGCGCTCAGGTCCAGCATCGTCCGCACCTTGCGGCGCAGTTCCTCCAGGTCCTGGGTGACTTCCTGTTCCTGAGGGGCGAACCAATCGGACATGATTTACCATTCCGTAGTCGGAACTTCCTGCTCTACGAGTTGGGGCTCATAGGAAAGAATCAGCACCTCAGCCCGTAAATGACGGAGCGGTTTCAACATCTCTATCATCCGGTCTGTCACTGGGCCCGTCATGTATGGTTCATGGCAACTGGAGCAGATTTCGGCCGGGACGTTCTTAATCAATACGACGGCATCGGAAAATAGAAACGGCACGGTCGCCAGCCCTGGCTGCAAACGCCCGCCGCACAAAGGACAGCGGCTATTTCCTGCGAGTTCGCCAGTCATTTTCCCACTCCTCCGGAGACGGCCTGTACACCGTCACCACGAATAAGCGGTCATTCTTCTCGTCTATAGCGATAACTGCATGAAACGGCTCTCCGGTTGACAGCCACCCAAAAACGAGACAATCTGGCAAAGGACGATGCAAAGCGGGATAATCCTCAATCAACTCGCTGTACCGAAGCGCCTCTTCCACCAGGATCCGATCCCACCCTTCATTCACCAGTTCTGTGATGGCATGGCGGGACCAGTATATCCGGGCTCCTTCGGGGTCTGACCGGTTCTGCTCCGCTTTCCAGCGGATGAAAGCCTGCTTTTGCTCTGCCTTCATCGCCATTTCGTAGCAGCGGCGATGCCCTTTGGGTATTATACCACATCTCCCTTATCTGTGCCCAGCATCAGGCGGCGGACGACAGGGATGGGCGGCGTTCCGTAGGAGAGGAAGCGGTCGTGAAACGCGCGCAGGTCAAATCCGTCGCCCTGGCGCGCCCGGACGTCCTCCCGCAGCCGGAGCACCATCAGTTTGCCCAGGGTGTAGTTCAGGTATTGGGGGTCGTAGGTGCCCCGGACTGCTTCCTCCTCGGCCGGCGCGGGCTCCATGAAGGCGTCCTCCACGAAACGGCGGGTCGCCTCCTCCACCGTCATCCCGGCGGTGTGGAGGCCCAGCGCGCAGGCAAAACGGACATCCCGCAACAGGGCCTCGCTTAACTGGCCCAGCCGGGCCCAGAGGTCATCGGGACAGACCGTCTCCCACATCATCTGCTCGCAATAGTGGGCCCAGCCCTCGGTGAAGGCGTAGGAGCTGAAGGCTTTGGTGACCGCCGACGGGGCGTTGCGGGTGTGCAGGCCGTGCAGGTAGTGGCCGGGCCAGGCTTCGTGGACGCACGTGCTCCAGAGGGAGTGGTAGGTGAAGGCCGTCATCCATTCCTCCACCTTCTCCGGGGGCCAGTCCGGCTCCGGTGGGGTGACGTAGTAGTAAGCTTCCCGCGCCACCGGCTCAAAAGGGCCGACGTCGTACATCATCGCGAACGCGTAGCGCAGGAACGGCGGCGTCTCGGCGACGATGCAGTTCTCGTCGTAGGGGACGGAGACGATGCCCCGCGCGACGACCGTCTGACGGAGGTCGTCCACCAGCCGCCGGACTTCGGAGACGAGGGCCTCGGGGGACGGGTGGCGGCGCTTGCCCTCGGCGACGACGTCCAGGGGGTCGCGCCCGGGGCCGCCCAGACGGGCGGCAGTCTCCAGGAACGCGGCTTTATCGCGGGCCAAGTTCTCCTCCGCCACTTCCCGCAACTGCTCCAGGGGCATGTCCACACCCTCGCTGAGGGCCAACATCCGCGCGAAGGTCTCCGCGCCCAGCGCGAAGTCGTCGGCCGCGCGGGGGGCCAGGTCGTTCTCCAGCCAGGAGACGGCGGCCTCCACTTCCCGGACCGCGTCCCGAGTGGCGCCGTCCAGTTCTGCCCGCAGGGCGCCGTCTTCCAGACCCATCAGCGCGCCGGGGAGGTCGTCCTGCAGGAAGGAGGCCAGGCCCTTCCCGAGGCGCGCGGCGACGCCGACGGCGGGGCGCATCGGGCGGGTGAGGTTCTCCCGCATCGCGGAGAGGACGGCCGGGATGCCGCGCAGGTGGGCCAGGAGCGCCCGGGCCCGCACTTCCAGCGGCGCGTAGTTGCGCAGAATGTAGTTCCCGACGTTCAGCGTCTCCAGGTACGGGATGGGGTCCCGCTCCAGTTTCCGCCATTCGGCCAGGGCGAAGGCCTCAAAGAGGGCCTCGTGGCGCACGACCTGGTAATCCAGCCAGGCCCGTTCGTCCAGGTCGGCGGGGTCTATCCGCTCCAAGTCGGCCAGGAAGCGGCGCAGGTCGGAGAGACGAGCTTCCAGGCCGCGACGGGAGAGGTCCGGCAGCCGGCCGTCGTATTCGTGGAATCCCAGCCAGACGGCGGCGTGGGGGTAGGTTTCGCAATAAGCGCGCAGATAGGCATCGGTCAGGTTTCGCAGTTCATTTGCAGCGGATGAAGACATGGGAGGCCTCCGGGTCAGGTCATCCTTTCTGTTCCCCACCGGGTCGCGCCGGCCTTCATCCCGGGCGGCAGGGGGATGTGCGGAATGCGGTGCTATTATAACAGGTTGGTCGGAGAAGACAACCGTTGGGGAAACCGTCAACGGCCCGCATACATCCCCTAAAACAGACCACGACCTCCCCGGGGGAAGGGAGGCCGTGGCCTGCGAAAGGAGGGTAACCACTTGTCACGGAACAGGGGGCGGGGACCCGTTCCGCCTCATATTTTACCCCATGGGGAATGCAAGTCAATGGGAAGAAAGTACTATTCACCCATTGTCCCGACGTGCCGACGAGGGAGGGAGAGGGTTGCGTCCCCATCCATTGTCAGGTACAATACAGCTATCTTTCCAGGGGAAGGCGGGATGCCCGATTTTTCACTCCAGACTCGCCAGCGTCATACCCGGCGCTT
Organism: Thermoflexales bacterium; assembly: GCA_014360895.1. Taxonomy (GTDB): domain Bacteria; phylum Chloroflexota; class Anaerolineae; order B4-G1; family DUEL01; genus SpSt-77. The sequence continues at coordinate 35,290 of JACIWQ010000016.1, forward strand.
TGCGCATGCCGGGCATCTTCTCTGCTTGGTCGCTATCGCGCTGGCTCTGGCCGCCTGCCTCCCCCCATCCCCTGCGCCGACCTGCCCGCCAGCTGCTCCGGTCACCTGCACCCCCGCCCCCCCGCTTCCCTGCACCCCGGTCCCCTCCATCCCGCCGACGGTCGCTCCGACGCCGATGCCGCCCGAACCGGCCGCAATCCAGGCGACGGTGGAGGCGGGGGCGTCCTCCGCGGCCCGCGCGGGCATCCAGCCTCTCTGCATGCGCCAGGAGAACACCGACGATGACCCCGACCTGGAATGGGTGGGGCTCTATCTCGCCTCCGGCGAGCCCCCCCGCCTCCAGGGGTTTATCCTGGACGGCCCGAACCGGCATGACCTGATCCCTCCTGAAAGCGAGGAGAACCGGGGGCTGGGCGAGTTTCCGACCTGCGAACTGGAGGTCCGCGACCTGAACGCCGACGGGCGGACGGAAATCGCCGTCTGGGGACATACTCAGACGGGCGCGACGCTCCTGCACATTTTTGTCTGGGACGGTGGACGGTATGCCCTGCTGGGCGGATTTGAGGGGAAAGGGGGTATCCGCCTGGAGAACCGGGACGGGGACCTGGCGGACGAGGTGGTCGTCCGATGGAAGCCCGAAGGCGAACTGGTATGGGAGGTCATCTACACCTGGGACGGCGCTCGTTATGCCTGGACCTGGGATCGGTACGCCTGGTTTTACCTGGACCGTCCCCATGCCTATCCGGATGACACTCCTGTTCACGCGCTGGCTTCCTTCTACCTGGCGTTGAACGACCGGGACCTTCCGATGGCGTACCGGATGCTCTCCCCGGCCGCGCGGTCGGCCCAGACCTATGAGGACTGGGCGTTGGGGTTTGCCACCACATTGCGGGTGGAGGTGGGCGCGGTGCGGGTGGTCGCGCAGGAGGGAGACCGGGCCACCGTCGCCGCGCAGGTGCGGGCCCTGGACAATGTGGACGGTCGGGTGGTTGCTACGGTCTATGCCGTTGAATGGCAGATGGTCCATCTGGAGGAAAGCTGGCAGCTGGATTGGGGCCGGTCGGAGCTGCTGGAAAGATGGGAGGTCCGCTACTATCCATAGCGGCCCCATCGGGTTGCGCTCTGACGAAAATGGGGCATAATACACAGCAAGTGGTTAAGCCCCCTGGGATGCCGTGATGGAAGTTGAACTGATTGCCATTACCCGCTACCTGAAAGGGGACGGAAGCCCCGAGGCGCTGCTGGAACACGCCGGGCGGGTCTGCTACCGGAGCGAGAGCCGGGGCGACCCGGCCGCCTTCCTGCGGGCCCGCATCCGGGAAGGGCACGAGAGCCTCATTGAGCACGCCTCGGCAACCTTTGAAATTCGCGGCATCTCCCGCGCCTGTAGCCATCAACTGGTCCGCCACCGCATCGCCTCCTACTCCCAGGAGAGCCAGCGGTACGTCTCTATGGACGACCCCGAGTGGGCCCTTCCCCCCTCTATTCTCCAGGACGAAGAAGCCAGAGCTCTCTGGGAGCGGTTCGCCGCCCAGGTGAAGGAGACGTACCGCGCGCTGCGGGCGCGGGGCATTCGGAAAGAGGACGCCCGCTTCGTCCTCCCCAACGCCACCGCCACCCGCATCGTCGTCACGATGAATTTTCGGGAATTGCTCCACGTCTTCCGGCTGCGCATCTCCCCGGAGGCCCAGTGGGAAATCCGGGAGGTCGCGGTGCGGATGCTGGAGGCCGTCTACCCTCACGCGCCCGCCGTCTTCGGCGACCTGCGGGACGACCTGCGGCGTCGCTATCCGGAGTTTTTTGAGCACGGACAACAGACCACAGACCGAACTGCCTGACAGTTTCCACTGGAAGAGTCACTCCATCGTCCATCGTCTGTGTTCTCTTGAATAGCCACCTGACAGTTTTCGCCGGGATGGTCATTGCGAGGCGGGGAAGCCGCCGAAGCAATCTCCCGACTGATTTTCGGAGATTGCGCCTCGGGCGAGCCTCGGCGTGGCCCCACGGGGCGAGGAAGCCCCCTCGGGCCGAGGCCCTTCGGGGCCGAGGGCTCGGGCCGTGGCCCTTCGCCCCCTTCGGGGGCTCGCAATGACACCCCCAGAGAGGTATTCGGGACGCGCGATGAAAAGTGTCAGGTAGCCAGTTCTCTTGAAGAGGAGGGAGTATGCCCGATATGTCGGTTCCGGCGGTGGAGATGCGCGGCATCGTCAAACGTTTCCCCGGCGTCCTGGCCAACGACCACGTGGACCTGACGGTGCGCGCCGGGGAAATCCACGCCCTGCTGGGCGAGAACGGTGCCGGCAAAACCACCCTGATGAACATCCTCTACGGCATCTATCACCCCGACGAGGGCGAAATCTTCGTCAAGGGCCAGCGGGCCCACATCCGCTCCCCCCGCGACGCCATCCGCCTGGGTATCGGGATGGTCCACCAGCAGTTCCGGCTGGTCCCCTCCCACACGGTAGCGGAGAACGTGGTGCTGGGGCTCCCGGGCAACTTCTTTTTCCCCGAACGGGCCGCCCGAGAGCGCTTGCAGGAGTTCGCCCGTCGCTATGGCCTGCACGTGGACCCCGATGCCCGCATCTGGCAACTCTCCGCCGGGGAGCAGCAGCGGGTGGAAATCATCAAAGCCCTCTACCGGGGGGCGGACATCCTCATCCTGGACGAGCCGACCTCCATGCTCACCCCCCGCGAGATAGAGGAATTGATGGCCACCGTCCGGCGGATGGCCGACGATGGGCAAACCGTCATCTTCATCACCCACAAACTGGACGAGGTGTTCGCCGTCAGCGACCGGGTGACGGTGCTCCGGCAGGGGAAGGTCGTCGCCACGCTGGAGACGGCCCGCACCGACAAGCGGGAATTGGCCCGCCTGATGGTGGGGCGGGATGTGCTCTTCCGGCTGGAGAAGCGCCCGGTCGCCATCGGCCCAACGGTGCTGGAAGTCCAGAACCTGCACGTCCGGAGCGACCGGGGCCTGCCCGCCGTGCGGGGCGTCTCCTTCTCCCTCGCGGCGGGGGAGATTTTGGGGATCGCGGGCGTGGCGGGGAACGGTCAGCGGGAACTGGCGGAAGCGTTGGCGGGCCTGCGGCCGGTGGAGAAAGGCCGGGTGCTCCTCAACGGCGAGGATGTCACCAACCGCCCCCCCCGCGCCCTGGTCCGGCGCGGCGTCTGCTACGTGCCCGGCGAGCGGCTGGTGGGCACCGTCCCCAACCTCAGCGTGGCCGAGAACCTCATCCTGAAGACCTACGACCAGGCCCCTGTCTGCCGGGGGATTTTTCTGGACTCCCGGGCCATCGCGTCGCACGCCGACGCGCTGATTGAGCAGTACGCGGTGGCGACCCCCAGCCGGGAGACGCCCCTCAAGTTGCTTTCCGGCGGCAACATCCAGCGGGCCATCCTGGCCCGGGAGACCTCGGGCGCGCCGGGCCTGCTTATCGCCGCCCATCCCACCAGTGGGCTGGACGTGGGCGCCACCGAGTACATCCGCCAGGTCCTGCTGAGCCAGCGGGAGAAAGGCACGGCCGTCCTGCTGGTCTCGGAGGACCTGGAAGAGATTCTGCAGTTGAGCGACCGGGTCGCGGTGATGTACAACGGGGAAATCATGGGCATCCTGCCCGCCGACCGGGCCGACCTGGAGACCATCGGCATGATGATGGCGGGCATCCATCGCACCGAACCGGAGGTGGCATGAACTCCCTACCCCGCATCCGTCTGGAAAAACGTCTGGATACTCCGCGCTGGCTGGGCGTGGCGACGCCGGTTTTCTCCGTACTGGCGGCCCTGCTGGTCATCGCGGTCATCTTCGGGCTGCTGGGCGTCAACCCGCTGGTCGCCTACGCGCGCATCTTCACCGGCGCGTTCGGCAGCCTCTACGGCCTCTCGGAGACGGTCACCAAGGCCATCCCGCTGATGCTGGCCGGGGCGGGACTGGCGGTGGCCTTTCGCGCCCGCGTCTACAACATCGGCGCCGAGGGACAATTGCTCATCGGCGCCGTCTGCGCCACAGGGGTCGCCCTCTTCGTCCCGGGGGTCCCGGACGGGCTCCGGCTCCCGGCGATGTTCGTGGCGGGGGCCCTGGGCGGCGCCCTCTGGGCAATGGTCCCCGCCGTCCTCAAGGCCCGCCTGCGGATAGATGAGGTGCTCACCAGCCTGATGACCGTCTACATCGCCAGCGAACTGGTCAACTATCTGGTCTACGGGCCCTGGAAGGGGCTCTACGAATCGGGCTTCCCGTATTCGGATAAGTTCCCGCCGGCAGCCCAAATCCCCCGCATCGGGATTACCCGCATCCACTACCCCACCCTCATCCTGGCCCTGCTGGCGGCGGTGCTGGCCTATTTCCTCGTGCGGCGGACCCGCTGGGGGTTTGAGATTCGGGTGACGGGGGAGAACCCGGAGGCGGCCCGCTACGCCGGAATGAACTACCTGCGGACGGCGATGCTGGTCATGGCCCTCAGCGGCGCCCTGGCGGGCATCGCCGGGGTCGGAGAGGTGGCGGGCATCCACTACCGGCTCCGCTACCCCCAGGGCATCTCCCCCGGCTACGGTTTCACCGCCATCATCGTCGCCTGGCTGGCCCGGTTGAACCCGCTGGGGGTCATTCTGACCGCGCTGCTCATCGGCGGATTGCTGGTGGGCGGGGATGCCATCCAGTTGGCGATGGGGCTCCCCTCTGCCACCGTCTACCTTTTCAACGGTATGATTCTGCTTTTTGTGCTGGGGGGTGACCTGTTCACCCGTTATCAGATTCGGATAGAACTGCCCGGACGGGCCGTCGCGACCCCGGTCCGGCTGGAGAGGGAGGAAGTCGGATGAGCATCTGGGCCTATATCTTTTCCGTCCTCCAGGCCGCCATCCCCGCCGGTACCCCGTTGCTGTACGGCACCCTGGGAGAGGTGACGGCGGAGCGGTCCGGCGTGGTCAACCTGGGCGTGGAGGGTATGATGATTATGGGCGCGGTGACGGCCTTCGGCGTCGCTCAGGCTACGGGGAATGCCTTTCTGGCCATTGCCGCCGCCGCGTTGGTCGGTGGACTCCTGGCTCTCATCCACGCCTTCGCCAGCATCACCCTGCGGGTCAACCAGGTCGTCTCCGGCCTGGCGCTGACCATGCTGGGGCAGGGCATCAGCGGGATGATGGGCAAGCGGTTCATCGGCATGCCGCCCCGGGTCCAGTTGAAGCCCGTCCCCATCCCCGGCCTGAGCGACCTGCCCGTTCTGGGGCCCCTGCTCTTCCAGCACGACCTGCTGGTCTACATCGGCCTGCTGATGGTGCCCGTCCTCTGGTTTCTGTTCTACCGGACCCGCTGGGGGATCAACCTGCGGTCGGTGGGTGAAAGCCCCGCCACTGCCGACGCGATGGGGGTCAACGTCTTCCAGGTCCGCTACCTGGCGGTCTTCTTCGGCGGACTGATGGCGGGGATCGGCGGGGCCTATCTCTCCATCGTCTACGCCCCGGCCTGGATTGAGGGGATGACGGCGGGCATCGGCTGGATTGTCATCGCCCTGACCATCTTCGCCATGTGGGACCCGGTGCGGGGGTTGCTGGGAGCTTACCTCTTCGGCAGCGTGCGGGTGCTTCAATACCGGCTCCAGGGCCTGGGCATTTCTCCGCCGCTCCTCAACATGCTCCCCTTTATCCTCACCATCCTGGTCCTGATGTTCAGCGCGGGGGAGGCGATGCGCAAGCGGCTGGGCGCCCCGGCGGCGCTGATGCAACCGTACACCCGTGAGGAACGGTAACATGAACATCCTGGTGGTGGACCTGGGAGGAACCCAAATCCGCGCTGCCCGCTGTACCCCCGATGGTCAGATGGAGGAGCGGGTAGCCATCCCCACACTGGCCGCCCAGGGCCCGGAGGCGGTCCTGGAGCGCATCCGGCAGGCCATCCGGATGGTCTGGCCGGAGGGGGGGCCGGTGGCCGCGCTGGCCCTCTCCGCCCCGGGCCCGGTAGACGCCCATCGCGGCATCGTCCGCTTCACCCCCAACATCCCAGGCTGGAAAGACGTCCCCCTGCGGGACCTCATGGCGGAGACGTTCGGCGTCCCCACCTTCGTCGCCAACGACGCCAACCTGGCGGCCCTGGGCGAGTTCCGCTTCGGCGCCGGGCAGGGCGTGCGGGACCTCATCTATCTGACCATCAGCACTGGCATCGGCGGCGGGATTATTGTGGACGGTCGCCTCTACGAGGGAGGGCAGGGTCTGGGCGGCGAGGTCGGCCACATGGTGGTGGAGCCGAACGGCCCCCTCTGCGGATGCGGGGGGTACGGGTGTCTAGAGGCCGTCGCCTCGGGTACCGCCATCGCCCGGGAGGCCCGGGCGGCGCTGGAGCGGGGTGCGTCTTCCCTTCTGACCGGCATGGTAAGCCGTCCGGAAGCGGTCACCGCCAGAGAGGTGGCCGAGGCGGCGGCGCGGGGGGATGACCTCTCCCGGCGCATCTTTGCCCGGGCGGGCTACTACGTCGGACTGGCGCTGGTCAGCCTGATGTACCTCTTCAACCCCGCCCTCTTCATCATCGGCGGGTCCGTCGCCAACGCGGGCGACCTCTTGTTTGATCCCATGCGGCAGACGATGCGGGAGCGGGCCCAGCGCGTCTACTGGGAGAACACCCCGGTCGTCCCGGCGGCCCTGGGGGACGACGTGGTGCTCCTGGGCGCGCTCGCGCTGGCCCTGGAGCGATTATCGTAGACACCGGGCACTCATGGGATTCCTGGTGGGGGCGCTGGACCGGCTCACGGAGGGCCCCCGT
>JACIWQ010000160.1 GCA_014360895.1 Thermoflexales bacterium
CGTCTATACCGCCTCCGACGGGGCAACCGCGCTCCATGGTTTCCATCAGACCGCTCCCGACCTGGTGATCCTAGATGTCCTGATGCCCGGGTTGGACGGAAAGGAGGTCTGCCAGCGCATCCGCCGCTATTCCCCTGTTCCCATCCTGTTCCTCACGGCGATAGATAGGGTAGATTCCGTCGTGGATGGATTGAACCGGGGCGCGGATGATTATATCACCAAGCCCTTTCATCCCGCCGAACTGGTTGCCCGGGTCCAGGCTATGATGCGACGCGCCCGAATGCGCACGGCCCCCCAAAGGCTGATGCGCTTTCGGGATGGCGAACTGGTCATCAATCGCGACCTGGGGCGGGTCTTTCTCCGGGGCCAGGAGGTCTCCCTCAGCCCGCTGGAGTATAATTTGCTCGTTTTTCTGGCCGAACGGGCGGGACACGTCTTGCCCCCAGAAACCATCTATGCGGCCGTCTGGGGACCAAACGGATACACGGACATCAAACAAGTGAAGTGGTATATCTGGCGGCTCCGGCAGAAGTTAGAGGACAATCCCCAAAACCCCCGGTTTATCTGTACGGATCGGGGCCGGGGGTACTACTTCACTCCGGACTGACCTTCCTGCTTTTATCCCAAAACCGCAAAGGGCACAAAGAACGCAAAAACCTCTACGCCCTCCGCGTTCTCCGCGGTTCAAAACTCCAACCCATTTCAAACCATCCTGTGGTATCATGGAGATACGATGTGACATATCCTTCTCCGGATTTGCACCGTTTGACACGCGGCCCAGTTTGGATTAAAATGTAAGCAGCACCGAGGTCAACATGAGCCACCATCGCAGGGTTCTCTGGTTGGTCAGTCTGGGAATGGTCGCTGCCCTGCTACTCCTGGGCGGTGTGTTTGCGCGGCCGTCGGCCTTCGCCGGCTTTACCCCCACCCCGACGCCGACGGAGACGCCCACCCCGACCGCCACGCCGACGGAGACGCCCCCACCTCCACCCCCTCCGCCCCCTCCGCCGCCGGAGACCGAGACCCCGACTCCCTCTCCCACCGCCATCCCGCCCCTGCTCCCGGAGGTGGGGGGAGGGCCTGCCCTTCCCGCCTGGCCCTTCCTCGCCCTGGGCATCGTCGCCCTTCTGGTCGGCTACCTGGGCATCCGGCGAAGGGCGTGACGCAATACGGAGTACGGAGTACGCAATACGTATTCCGTATTCCGTATTCCGTACTCCGTGCTTCGTTGAAACCCAAAGGAGGGTCCGATGCGCCGTTCCTGGTTTTCCCTCTGGACGCTCTTATCCCTGGTTTTGCATCTCGTTGCCCCGCTGGGCGTATCCGCCGGACCGGCCGTTTCGGCCGCAAATACCGCCGAGGCGAACCTCTTCCCGGCCTGGTTCATCGCCCCGGCCGCCCCCACGGACTACGGAATACGCAATACGCGGCCCGCCCTCCTCCCGTCCTGGTTCGCCGCCCCGGCCGCCCCAACGGACTACGGCACACGCAATCCGCAACCTGCCCTCCTCCCGTCCTGGTTCGCCGCGCCGGCCGCTTCCACGGGGTCCGGAATACGCGCTACGGAACACAGAATCCGCACCACGCTCCCCGCCTGGTTCTCCACCCCATCACCAGCCAGCAACTCTTCACTACCGACTACCGGCTTCCCCCTACCGACTACCGGCTTCCCACTACCAACTCCCCCCTCCCCCCACCACACCATCCACGACATCACCGTCACCGGCCCCGACAGCCCCATCAACAACTGCGACGTCGTCACCTTCACTATCGTCGCCGCCAACGACGCCGTCACCACCACCAACGTCATCATCACCAGCACGATGCCCGCCGGGTTTGAGCCCACGCAGATTGTCTTTACTGTGGGCACGGTGGCCCCCAACGAGGTCATCACCCGCCACGCCGTCTTCTCCGCCACCTGCTCCGCCGTCTCCGGCCAGAATACCGTGATCCTCACCCAGGACGGATACGGCCCCATCGTCCGCTACACCGATTTCGTGGTCAACCCCGGCGCCATCACCGTCCGCAAGGAGCCGGCCGTGGTCCCCGCCGCCCCCGGCGACGTGGTCACCTGGACCGTCTACGTGGAGAACACCGGCTACGGCACCGTCTCCAACGTCCGGGTGACCGACACCCTGGGCAGCGGGCTGGAGTACGTCGCGGGCGTTACCTCTACCTCCTACGTCTCCCTCGCCGTGGGACAGGTCGTCACCTTCCCCATCGCCGCCCGCGTCGTCGGCTGCTCCGGCCTGGAGAACGTCGTCACCGCCACCTGGGGCTGCAACGGCCAACAGTGCCTCACGCCCCAGACCGCCAAGGGGGCGGTGGACCTGAAGATGATCAACCCCGACCTGGAGTTCACTCTTCCGTCCTTTGATGTGCCCTACTGCGCCGGGTCGGGCGTCTTTACCGTCCCCATCACCAACGTCGGCGACGGCACGGCTTACTCCGGCACGCTGGCGGTGAACCTTTCTCCCTTCAGCGTGGCCGTCGCTCTGCCGGCCACTTACTCCGGCGGCGCGTTCCACCTGCCGCCCATCGGCCCCGGCCAGACCTACAACCTGGTCTTCACCCTCACCCTGCCCGCCGCCGTCTGCACCATCCCCCGCAGCGGCGCGTTCAACTTTGACCTGACGTACTATGACCGCTGCGGCAACCCCTACACCGAACTGCCGCAATCCGCCTCCTGGCAATTGACGAACATCCCCGGGCAGCTGAGCGTGGCGAAATCCATGCCCGGCGAGGTCTACCGCGGCGAGCATGTCACCGCCACGGTCACCGTGAACGCCAGCGGCGTTGTCGGGAGCATCGTCGTCACCGACCGGGTCCCGGCGGGCTGGAGCGTGGTGGACCCGGCGGGCGGCAACGTCTTCACCGTGGGCGGCGTCACCTACATCACCTGGACCCTCTCCGGCTCCGCCGTCCTCAACCCCGTCTTCGCCACACCAGACGCGGCCACGGGTTGCGCCTACTGCGGCACCGCTGCCACCAACATCGTCACCGCCACCGCCTCCGACTGCCAGAACTGCCGGCAGACCGCCACCGCGCAGGCCACGGCCTACCTCCAGTGCGAGGAGCCGGTGGCGAGCACCTTCAAGCAGGTCTCCGGCCCCGCCGAGACCTGCACCGACCCCGCCTACACCTACACCAACACCTACGTTTTCGCCGATACCTTCATCGTGACCCCCACCTGGCAGGGGATGGTCTTCACCGAGACCCTCCCCCACCAGACCTACGTTACCGGCAGCGCCTCGGTCTGGATGAGCGACGGCTCCATCACCTGCACCGCCGTGTTCTCCGAGGCGGTCGTGGGCGGGATGCTGGTCATTTCCAATATCTCCCCCACCTGTCCCATCCCCGTCTCTGGGGCCACGATGTGGATTTCCTACCGGACGGCGGTCACACAGCCCCTCGCCTGCTCCGACTTTACGTGGTACGACTGGTCCTACCTCAACCTGGGCGTGACGGGCAACGCCGAGTGCGCGGCCGACGGCGTGATTGAAGAGGGCGTCTTCGTCCAGACCCTGGCCCCGGCGATGACGCTGGGCCTCTCCGGCCTGCCGCCGTGGGTCTCCTCCTGCGGCGTCTACACCGTCACGCTGACGGCGCAGCGCACCTCCGCCGTCCCCGCCTACGACGCCGTTCTGGACGTGCCCACCTCCACGTTTGCGATTATAGAGGTTCTGGGCTTCTCCGGCGCCACCCCCGCCTACACGGAGACCGACGCCCTGGGCTACCACTGGTACTACTCCGACACCTTCGCCACGGTGACCACCGGCACGGTGGACCTGCGGGTGCAGTTGCGCTGCGGAAGCGGCACCGCCCCCTTCGCGGGCACGCTCTCCTACGACAATCATTGTGCGGACGATAGCACTTATGACCGGCAGTGCTCGGCTGGCGGCACGCTGGGTTCGCCGCCGGTCATCCAGCCCCTGCCCATCCTGACCAAGTTCCCCGAGGTCATCTACGCCCACGGGGACGTGGTCACCTGGACGCTCATTGCCTACAACTCCGGCGCCGGCCCCGCCTACAGCGTGGTCCTCACCGACCTCCTGGGCAGCGGCCTGCGCTATGTGGATTCCTCCATCACCTCCACCCAGGGCTCCGTGGCCGGAGTGACCCCCATCACCTCCTCCAACCTGGTCACCTGGGTCCTGCCGGTCATCCAACCCAAAGAGAGGGTGACCATCCAGTATGCGTCCGAGATCATCGGCTGCGATGACCTCACCAACCGCTTCGCCGGACGCCAGGGCTGCCTGGGCCAGACCTGTCAGTCGGGTGGGCCGGTCCAATCCCGCGTGGAACTTCCGCCCACCATCCTGCTCAACACCAACCAGGCGGTGACGCCCATTGACACCTGCTACACCCGCACCGTCACCGTCACGGTGAAGAATGCCGGCCTCCTCAGCGTCTACTCTGCCACTCTCACCGAGACGCTGCCAGCGGGCCTCTCCTATGTGCCCGGCACCACCGAGGTGAGCACCGACACGGTGCACTGGCAGCCCGGCCCGAACCCGGCCATCGCCGGGCAGAGCCTGCGCTGGGACTTCACCAGCGGGGAGCCGCTGAACACGTGGCTCTCCCGTATCCGCCCCGGCGAGACGGTCTACCTGCGTTTCAACGTCTACGCTTCCTGCCCCTTCGCGGGCGGACAACTGCGCATCCAGACCGGCTACCGGGACACCTGCGGGACCCCCTACCTCACCGAAGCCTCCTACTTCGTGATGCCGGTGCGCACCTCCAACCTCACCCTGGTCAAGGTCGGCCAGAACCCCAGCCGCACCTCCCCCGCGCCCGATATGATCTACGCCGAGCCGGGGGAGACGGTGGTCTTTACTTTGACCCTCTCCAACGCCAGCACCGCTGCGCCGGCCCGCGAGGTAGTGGTGACCGACACGCTGCCGGGAAACCTGGTCTTCTGGGGCGCCAGCCCCGTCTACAGCGGCCCCGCACCCGGCTCGCTGGGCGGCGTCGTCACCTGGACCTTTGACGTCATCTCTCCGGCCACGACCGTCGTCCTGACGGTGACCGGCGTGGTCAGCCAGCCGGAAGGATGCACCGTCACCGATACCGTCAACGCCGCCGGGGCCGCCTGGGGCTGTCCCGACGGCTGCCGCCAGGGCACCCGCAGCGACCTGGTCACCCTACGCACGCGGCCGGTGTACGATACCCCGGTCATCCGCACCGACATCCCGCCCGCCACGCTCCACCAGTGCGGCGGGCTCATCACCGTCACCCTGAACAACCAGGGCCCGCCCGCCTACAACGTCGTCCTCACCGATACCCTCCCCTCCGGCTACGTCTACAGCGGCACGGTCTCCGCCAGCACGCCGCCCTCCGGCACGGTGAACCTGGGGCAGACGGTTGTCTTCACCTGGGCCGTCCTCCCCACCGGCCCGACGACCCTCACGCTGGCCGTGCACAACAGCGTCGGCGCGGGCGGGTGCGCCATCCCCTCCGGCCCCAACGTCATCACCCTGACCTACGACGACGACGTCCCCGATTGTTACAACACCGCTTCTTACAGCGCCACGGCGACGACGGCGATGAACGTGGTCGGCCCGACCCTCACGGTGGACAAGAGCCCTGCTAATCTCACCGCGCAGGTGGGCCAGCGGATCACCTGGACGATTACGCTGACCAATACCGGAAACGGCGCCGCCTACAATGTGGTGGTGACGGATGTGGTGGATACGACCTTCACCGGCATCACCGCCACCAGCGGTTCCGACGGCGCGCCGCCCGTCGTTGCGGGCAACGTCATCACCTGGACGCCCAGCCCGATCCCTGCCGGCGGGACGTGGACCGCGCAGGTGAGCGCGGTGCTGGTCGCCAGCGGCGGCAACCGCAACGTCGTCACCGCCACCGCGTCCTGCGACACCGGCTGCGTGGCGGCCTCCGCCTCCGACGTGGCCTACGTCACCCTGATGCAGGAGTTCGGCAAAGGGCCCGAGGTTCAGACCGGCACGGTCGGCAGCCTGGTCGTCTTCACCTTCACCGCCTTCCTGCCCGACACCGATGGCGTCTACGAGAACGTGGCCCTCACCGACACCCTGCCGACGGGCCTGGGCTATGTGTCCTCCGTGCTCACCTACACCTACGACAGCGATGCCCCCGGCGGCGGGACGACGGTGGTCTCCTATACGCCCACCGTCACCCCCGGCTGGCTGGCTTCGGGCAACCGCGTCTGGCAGTTGGGGACCCTCACCGGCTCCGTGCAGATTGCGGGCGTCCTCACCGCCGTCATCCAGAACATCGCGGCCG
>JACIWQ010000161.1 GCA_014360895.1 Thermoflexales bacterium
CACTACCAGCGCCGCCCAGTTCCACGCATTCCGGGGGTCCCGAGATACTTCATAGATGTCCCACAGGATGTTGGCGATGTCCCAGGCCGTCTCCAGCCAGTGGCCGCTGGGGTCCGTGTAACGCAGCGGGTTGTGGTAGACATAGGCATACCGGTTCAGGGCCTGGGGGTTGCCGGGCTCCGGCACCACCGGGTCCGCGCTCACGAACCGCCCCAGCGCGGGGTGGTAGTAGCGGGCCCGGTCGTCGTAAAGGCCCAGGGCCGCATCCCACCGCTGGCCGGTGAAGCGGCGGTTGGTGGGCAGGCTCCCCCAGGCATAGCGCACCCCACCATAGGGGGTGTAGCGCAGTTCCCCCACCCGGTTGCCGCCGGCATCCGTCGCCAGGGTCGCGCTCCCCAGGTGGTCGCCGTGCAGGTAGGTGAGTGTGCCCCCTTGCCGCACTGCCACCCGCTGCCCGGCGGCGTAGTAGTACTTCTTGACCGTGCTCCCTGTCTGCTCGGAGTAGTCCCCGATATAGACGGTGGTCTCACTCCCAAAGGTGGCTTTGATCCGCTTCCCATCGCCATCGTGTCAGAATGTGGTTAATGTTGTTAAGGTTCAACACGCAGGGCGCCCTGCCTGCGCTTTGGTGCTGGCTGCACTGCCCACGTTGATTCAGTGGCAGCAGGCTGTGGACAGTATAACAGCGGCTAGGGGGCCGGTGTTTGCGGCGGTAAGAGTGTTCCCACGCGGTGAAACAGTTGCTCGTCTCCCCACGCCCACTCTCCGGACGGCCACATATGGGCCAGGACGAGCTCGCCGGAAGGGAGAACCCGGACGTTGAGGACAAGTTCCCCCACCGTATGCACTATCGAGGTCTCATTCTTATCTATTTCCGGATACCATATCGCGGGCTTGCCTTGGAGGAAAGCAAATGGATCGTGGAGTGACACTGGCCTTTCTTTAACCTCTCTGATCCCGCAGAGATAGTATCGCGCTCCTTTCAGATGCACCCGCACTCTTCCATCCGGAAAGCGCTCCAGCCACCACTCATTCCACGGGGTTTCAAAAATATAATTCCGGCTTTGATTCTCATAAATCTGTTTGAACGTTCCATCCGCTTTCAGAATCAATGTATCAATGCCACCATCATCATAGAAGTGGTCATAGCCTGCTTTCCAGGTACCTAATAGATCAGACTCATTGAGTGTCATTGGAGGGTTTCTTGACTTTTCAAATTTCTCAATAGGCTTCTCAACAACGTAGTAGAATGCACCATAGCAACATGCTATGGCAAGGGCTATCAGGCCAGGGAACAGCAGAATTGCTCTGAACCATCTTCGCTTCATATTTTCCTCCCTGTAACGGAGAGCCGTGTGGTAGCGTTCAAAACGGCCGCGAACTACCGAGAATTCGGCATAGGTTCCCACCAATAGAAGGTCTGTTTGGTTTCGTGGCTGCCGCCAACTATACCAGCCCACACTATACCGAACGGGACGTAAGTATTGGGTGCCACTTCTACAGGGATAACCCAGAGTGAAAAGTTGCCTCCTGGCACCCTCAGACCTGAATACCAATTCATTCTATTCTCCACCTCAATCTTGACCCAATCAGGCCCAACCCTTTCCACCCGGATAACATCAAGAGAGCCGATGGTGCCATCCACGGCATCAATGGGGCCTTCTGGAATTTTGGATCCCAATCCCATCCCGGCCCGGCCCAACTTCACCTGCGCGCCGATGTACACTGGAAGGGATTTGATGAATCGGACAGGGTATGGCCCTTCCCTTGGATCTCGCACATCGAGGTGATGTTCCCACTCAAAAGGCACCGGATACCCGGCTTCCGCCCAAACCCTGTGAAACTCTTTTATCCCGGAACTGTACATGATGTCTTGGGTCAAAGAATGGGTGGGGCCGAAATCCCGTTCAAAGGGCCCCATATTGCTGCGAAACTCATTGACTAATCCCACGGCTTCCTGATATGATTCGGTAGGGCTGTAGGCTTGCGGTGACTCTGGCGGAGAATTCGTTGGCGCACGCTGTCTAATCTCCCCGGTGACCGGATGCACGATCCAGGCGCATTCTGCGTCGACACATACTGCGCGCCCGCTAGGGTCACGGTAAAGGACAGGGCTGTTGCGAACATAGCTATATCTGTTAAGGTCCTGCGGATTCCCCGGCTCCGGCACCAGGGGGTCCGGCTGCACGAACCGCCCCAGCGCCGGGTGGTAGTAGCGCGCCCGGTAGTCGTAGAGGCCCAGGGCCGAATCCCAGCGCTGGCCGGTGTAGAGCCGGTCGGTGGGCAGGATGCCCCATTCATACCGCGTGACACCATACGGGGTGTAGCGCAGTTCGCCGACGCGATTGCCATTCGCATCCATCGCCAGGACCGCGCTCCCCAGGTGGTCGCCGTGCAGGTAGGTGAATGTGCCCCCTTGCCGCATCGCAATCCGCTGACGGCCAGCGTAGTAGTACTTGGTGACAGTGGGCGGGAGGGGGTGGGAGTGGGACGGGCGCCTCCGCCAGCCAGCGGTCCAGGCCGCGTTACGCCATTCCTCCGTTTAGAGGCTTATGGACCGGGAGTAGGAATAGGAATGGGAACCGAATCAGACTCCGGCGCTCGCCCGAACTCTACAATGATCGGCGGATCACTACCAACCCACGGATATTCTAAATACGACTCCTGAGCGAATCTATCCCATCCTACTATAAGAATCGCCTCCTCCCCCTGTTTGTAGAAGAGTTCGTGCCCCGTCTGATCTGAGGAGCTTACCCAACCAGAAATAGTCGGCGGTTGCGGGAAGTGAAAACAGACCTCGTTGGCGAAGAATATCCCTTTCTCCAGGTGGAGGCGTGTTACCCCATCGGGGAAGCGTTCCACCCACCAGGTGCCCTGCGCCCACTGGTCAGGAATCTGCCCCCGCCGGTCTTGGAGAACCTGGTAAAACGTCTTGTCCTCTCTCAGCACCAGCCACTCCACTAGAGAGCGAGCCCCCCTCATCACCGTATTGTCGCCACATAAACCCCACTCATAACGCCCATAGTCGGCCTTCCACACCCCCACCAGTGCCTCTTCCTGGAATGCCTCCGGCGGGTTGTCCGGACACAGGGAGCCCCGATACCAGAAGTGAGCCCAGGAGTAGCTCAGAAAGCAGCACAGCCCCGCCAGGATCAGGTATGCTGCCGATGTGAGGGCTCTTCTCAATCCCCTTCCCATTTTTTCTCCTCCCTATTGTCCCGGAATTCGCTCTATCCAATAGTAATATTGGGTCATCGTGCCTCCAAAGCCTCCCCAACCGCCAGGAACGGCTTTGGAGAGTTCCCACGCCCCCCGGTTCAGCGCCAGGACCACCGGAATTGTCTCCGGTGCAGCAACGATCGTTGGTAGCAGGAATATGTCGGCGGTGAGGGCAAGATTGATGAACACATCGGTCTCGCTCCGCTCTAACCCCGGGAGGAAGAAATATGGCTGTCCCGGGATTCGCGTTCCCGATGCCCAGTCCGTTTCATTCTTCACCAAAAAGAGGGCCGTGCCATCTCCCAGATTTGTAATCTGGACGTCATAAGAGCCCAAGATACCCCCCAGCGGGTTGATGGGGCCTTCCGGTGTTGGCGAACCAAAGCCCCCGAAGGAGAGGAGCATTCTCACGTTTTCCTGCACATAAGCGCCTAAAGGCGTGGAGGCGGTTTCTTCGATCCGGAAAGTCCTGAATTCGCCAGGGGCTGGGAAGGCCAGCGGATACCCAGCCGCAGCCCATTCTTCACGGACGCGTTGAACTCCCACGTGATGCATCAGGATCTGGGTGAAGGGGCTCTCCGGGCCGTACCATTGCTCTTCAGGCCCGATCTCAAAGAACCAGCTGGTCAGAATCCAGAGGGCTTGCGTATTGGCTGCCGAGGGGCTGTAGTGAGGCGGGGGTGGCGGCAGTGACTCACACCCACCTTCGCCCCAGCCGCAAGTGAGCGCGTGCCCGCTGGGGTCCGTGTACCGTAGCGGATTGTTGTTAACGTACCCATACCGATTCAGGGCCTGCGGGTTGCCCGGCTCCGGCACAATGGGATCCGGGCTAATGAACCGCCCCAGCGCCGGGTCGTAGTAGCGGGCCCGGTAGTCGTAGAGGCCCAGGTCCGAGTCCCACCGCTGGCCGGTGTAGCGATGGAAATACCAACCCCTAACGCTTTATCCCTTACCTAATGTTTGACGAAAACGAGGATCATATTGGGAGACAATCTCAGTGATCAAATCCAGCAACTTGCCCCTAAAGGGTTTTTCAGATTTCTCCCGGAAATTGAACCATCCCTTCACCGCCGCCTAGAAGTAAGCCACACTCTAACTATAACGTATACGCATACCACTGCTGTAGCAATCAATGCACTTATAAGCCCATTAAGCCAAGAAGATTCTGTGCGCAACGCCACAAATAAAAAAAGGCAAAAAATCAAAAGCCCCCATATCATTATAGTTCTTTTTCTTGGCAATTTATGTTGATCAACCCTCATTATAATCCATACAATGGAAATCACAATTATGAGCAAAGCAGATAGAAGTGGCAAGTAAAGATTGTCCATAGCAGTCCTCCGTTAGTCAATACCCTGTCGGCGTCAAAGCAATGTTGTACCAGTTAAGGAGAAGGTAAGTGGCTCCTACCCACAGTGCAACCGTCGCTGGGATTGCCTCTGGCCCCGCACTGAGAGCTTCTCCCCCAAGCGCGTATGCTTCGGCGATGCCTATAGCCATGAAGCTCAAGATAAGCCCCTTCCCAACTGGGTGAACGGTTTGGCCAAACTGTGGGCGGTAGATGAGAGGCAGATTAAGATAAGAGTCGCTCCACTTTTCAGAGATCGGACTCCAATATTGCAGGGAAAGATGTTGACGACCATAACGGGCCAATCCTAAGATTTCCTTCTCTGACCATAAATCAATGTCTTGACTCCCGCTTAACGTCTTGTCTTCTTCAAAAGCCCGACCAATGTTCTGAATCCGTTCTAACCCAAGCAGGATATCCTGTTCTGGTTTCTCTCCCAGCACACCCGTTATGCGACCATAACGCTGTTGACCTTCTTCGCATATGATTAAGATGTCACCTGGTCGGGCTTCACGTAAGGTTCGCCACCACGTAGTGTTGGCCTGCCATTCTGCCAGTTTTCTTTCCCAATTTTCACCATATGTTTGCTTTAGATAATTAAGAATGGCCTCTTCGCTGAAATGACCTGTACGGTCTATCAGTCTCAGCGGGTTGTTGTAAACATACCCATACCGGTTCAGCGCCTGGGGGTTGCCGGGCTCGGGGACGATGGGATCGGGCTGCAGGAAGCGGCCCAGAACGGGATCATAGAAGCGCGCCTTGTAATCATACAGCCCCCGGGAGGGTTCCCAGCACTGCCCGGTATGGCGGCAGGAGGTGAGAAAGATCTCACCCTCCACTCTGATGGCCTTATGCCGGAGATAGCGCAGTGATTACCACACCTTACTTCCTTCAAGGAAGAACGATTCCGGCCTCCTGAAAATGAAGGTTCCTATCCCTTGCCCGCCGTTGGGCGAAAACGTGGATCGTATTGGGAGACAATCTCGGTGATCACATCCAGCACCTTGCTCCCCAGAGGACTCTCAGAAAAAGCATAACTATCCGTCACCAATCGACCCAGACCTCGGACCCACATTAATAAGCGCTCATGGTCCGGTTGGTCCTTTTCAAGCTCCTTGAGGATGTCTTCCAGTTCCCCAATGATGTCTGGAAGGAACCCGTATGCGCCGGGTTGCGTCGCAACCGCCTTGCATTCAGTGATAAGCTCTCGAACCTTGTCCTTCATAGAGCGCCTCCCCTACCTGGTTACATCGATGGGACCAAGCGGAATGACAACTTCGGGATTCGGAACGTAAATCTGAACCCCGCCTCCCACCGCATATGGACCAAAACGAACGTCGTGAGCTTGCGAGGCCACTTTACCAACGATGATCGTTGTGCCAGCTGGGATCCTGAAGGCAGAGACGTTTTCTGCCGTGTTCCTATTTGGCAACGCCAAGTACCGTCGGGCATTTCCGGGGCGAAGATAGGGCTTGGGCGAGAACCAGGGCGAGCCGGTCTCCGGTGCCTCTCCGCCCCAATGGCGATAGACGATCAGATCTTCGGAAAGGGTGATGACTTCCGGAGTTCCCTCAAAGGCCTGGGCAACGGAGGCTCGGTACCTGGCAGGCACAA
>JACIWQ010000162.1 GCA_014360895.1 Thermoflexales bacterium
ATGATCACGAGCTATCGGTTCACTAGAACAACGCACGCTAACAAAAGTATAGACCCGCAAGTAGCGTGGCGAGTCATTCTGGGCATGTTTGCATTTGGGGTTTGTATGGCTCTTGCTGGGTTAAGCCTTTCTCTCTGGTCACCAACTGGGTTGGAACGTCTTACCTTCCGTGAAGGTTTGTTCAGTTTCCTGCTCTGTGGTGGGGGTGGCGCACTGCTAGGGGTATTTCTGGTTATGATTAATTGGTGTAAAATGGTGTTGCGAAGAAAATGGGGGATTGATACTGATAAGAAATGGAAGGCTGTGTCACGAAATCGGCAGGTTGAGAAATAGAGAGTGCTGCTATTTTTCTACTCAACTGCCGACCAGCCTTTCCACCGGTAGTGGGTGTTGAGCCAGCACAGGCAACGTCTATGCCAGTTGCTCCCTGCCCGCGGCAACGCTTCGGTCGGGTGCTCCCGGCCCAGGGGAACTGGACCGACCCGCACAACCATTACACCTTCCTGAGCAAAGAGTGGGACGAGCATCTGGGGCTGTATGAATTTGGCGTGCGCCTGTATGACCCCTGGGCGGGGGTGTGGCTGACCCGGGAGCCGCGGCCTGGCGATGCGTGGCGGCCGCGGACGTGGGGCCGGTATGTCTACGCGTATGCCAGCCCGATCAGTTACTACGATGCATACGGCGAGTTTCCCCTTCTCGTTCCCATCATTGCCGGTCTTGCGGGAGGGCTGGCCGCCGGGGCTGGGTCGTTGATTGCGCAACTGGCGGCAGGAGAGGGCTCTCTGAGCGAGAGATGGCAAAATGTGGATTGGGGGGATGTGGCCATCGCTTTCGGAGTGGGAGCTGCCGCCGGCGCTTTAGCGCCCTTTGTGGCTACGAGTGTGGGTGGGGCGATTGCGTTAGGAGCAGGGGCCAACGTGGTTCAATACACGCTTACGCAATGGTCTAATAGAGAACCTATTCGTTGGGAGGAGATGGCCCTGAATGCAGCAATAGGTGGAGTGATTGGAGGATTGAGTGGACCTGCTCCAGGTTTAGATGACCTTGCTGCTCCCTTTGCCCGCTGGTCTCCCTGGCTTGATCAGCGAGTAGTTGAGAATATTATGGCCCAAAATGCCTTAAGATCAATCACTTTTTCGAATTTTGCTCGGTCGGCATTTTGGGAAACACTCAACAATTGGCCTCTCTCTTGGCCTGAGATTATCCGTAGCTGGCACAAAATATGGGGGGTGACCTGTGAATGAGGAGAGCTTTCTCGACTGGTTATTTATGTCCCTCCTTTCGCTTATAATTTGGTTTCTCGGCTACCTGAGTCAACGTCATATTTCCGAAAATGTAGCTGCTTTAGAGAGAGCCCACAAGCAGGCCATAGAAGCCGGCGATCCTCAAAGCATAGCTCAGATAGAAAGATTGAGGCAGATAACGGGAGACGTAATTCATATCCCGGTCTGGATAGCGGTGTTTTTTAAATTAAAACGGGATAATCTGGTTAATTTACGTTCTTTTATCATACAAATGATTGGTTTAGGTTTATTTCTGTTAAGCACATTTTTGGCTATATTTGAGTTTGATCATCAAAAGCGAATTGCTTATTTTGGGTTAGGTTTTATGATTATCCTTGTTCTCGGTGTGATTTTGGGTCTATCATTTCGCTTTCTGCGCAAGTAGGCCAATATGTTCTCCTTTCTACCTGACCAAAGGGATGGACGAGTGCTTGGTGTAAGGGCAGGCAGTCGCGTGCCTCTCACGGCGCACGGCTGTATGACCCCTGGGCAGGGGTGTGGCTGACGCGGGAGCCGCTGCCCGGCGATGCGTGGCGGCCCAGGACGTGGCACCGGTATGTCTACGCCTATGCCAGCCCGATCGGTGACTACGATGCGTATGGGTTGCAGGGCCAGCCCCTGGTCACCCCGGTGCTGGTGCCTACCCCACCAACTGTCGTGCCCACTTGCCCCTGCCCACTTGCTCACTTGCCCCCTTGCCTCTTGCCTACTCGCCCCCTTCCTCCAACAACCCAGCCTGCATCGCGTAGCGGACCAGTTCGGCGCGGGTGCGCAGGCCCAGTTTGGCCATAATCCGCGCCCGGTAGGTCTCCACCGTCTTGACGCTCAGGTAGAGGACGTCGGCGGCCTGCTGGTTGGTGTACCCCAGCGCAATCAGCCGCAGCACCTCCCGCTCCCGGGAGCTCAGAGGGATTTCCTCCGGCGCTTCCTTGCGCGCCCCCCGGTCCACCATATCCTCCAGGAGCCGCCGAGCGTGCTCCGGATGCAGGTAGACCCCGCCGTGGTAGACGGTGCGGATCGCGGAGAGAAGTTCCTCGGCGGCGGCCCGCTTGAGGACGTACCCGGCCGCGCCTGCCCGCAGCGCTTCCCGCAGGTACTCCTCGTCCTCGTACATCGTCAGCATCAGCACGCGCGTTTCCGGCGAGACCTCCCGGACGCGCGGCAACGCCTCCAGCCCCCCCAGCCGGGGCATCGCCACGTCCAGCAGCAGGACGTCCGGCTTCAGGTCCCGCACCCGCGCCAGCACCTCGGCGCCGTCGCGGGCCTCGCCCACCACCTCTATATCCGCCTCCGCGCCCAGGAGCATCCGCAGCCCCGCCCGCAGGACGGCGTGGTCATCGGCAATCAGCACCCGAATTCGTTCCATAAAGTTAGGACGCAGATGAACGCAGATGTACGCTGAGTTTTATGATTTGGGACGCGGACGAACGCAGAAGTACGCTGATTTTTATGTCGGCGAAGGCCAGTAGTCTCCCCCTGGAGTGTTGTTGACGAGGCGACGGCTGAAACTTACCGCAGAGTGAAACTTTGCGCCCTTTGCGTTCTTTGCGGTTTGAAACCAATTGCGACCGCTCATCAACACCCGATGGGGAGACCACTCGCGGGCCGACAACCGGCATACAATGCCCAGAAAGACCGATTTCAACCAACGCACGGCACAACCAGCAATCAGCAATTGTCGGCGCAGGCCGACAATTGGCATACAATGCCCAGAAAGACCGATTTCAATCGGTACACGGCACCTCCAGCACCACCGTCGTCCCGGACCCCGGAGCGGACTCCACCGTCAGGCGTCCGCCGACCAGGGACGCCCGCTCCGCCATCCCATGGAGCCCCAGGCGGCCCCGCTCCCGCGCCGCCATCGCCTCCTCCACGTCAAACCCCCGTCCGTCGTCCTCCACGATGAGGACCAGGGTGTTCCCCCGCCGCTCCAGAACGATGCTCACGTGTTGCGCCCCGGCGTGGCGGGCCGCGTTGGTCAGCGCCTCCTGCGCGATGCGGTAGACCGCCGTCTCCACCGCCTCCGGCAGCCGGACCGACTCCAGACCTACCACCTCCAGGTCGGCCCTCACCCCGAAGCGGGCCTGGGAGCCCTGGACGGTGCGGGCCAGCGCCGGCACCAGCCCCAGGTCATCCAGCACGCTGGGCCGCAGTTCCACCGCCAGATTGTGGACCTCGTCCAGCGTCTGGCTCACCACCTCCCGCATCCCGGCCACCAGCGCACGGACCTCCTCCAGCGACGCCGCGTTCTCCAGCAGCCGCAGGCTGACCAGCAGCGACGTCAGCGCCTGCCCCGCCTCGTCGTGGAGTTCCCGCGCGATGCGCCGCCGCTCCTCCTCCTGCGCCGTCATCAGCTGGTGGAGCAGGTCCCGCCGGACCGCCTCCTTCTGCCGGACCTCCTCCCAGAGCCGGGCGTTCTCTATGCCCACGCCCACCTGCCGCCCCACCGCCTCCAGAAGCCCCAGGTCCTCCGGGCCGATCCCTTCCCGGCCCACCACGCTGAGCACCCCGACGGACTCCCCTTTCACCAACAGCGGGATGACGGCGTGGCAGACCTCCGTCGCGCCGTCCCCGTTGCAGAGCGGGCAGGCCGGGCACTCGGCCGACGGCGCGGAGAGGACCGCCGGTTGTCCCCGGGCCCGGGCCGCCAGACAGGCCGCGCACCTGGGGCACTCGCTCAGCGCCAGGGCGCGGGGCGTGCCGGCCCAGAAGGACGCCTGGACGCGGCAGGTCTCCTCCCGCCCCGTCAGGCAGACCCAGCCCCCTTCTGCCCCCAGCGCCGCGACGGTCTCCCCCAGCACCTCCTCCAGCGCCCGCTCCAGTTCCGTCGGCCCGGCGAGGACCCGGGAGACCCGGTACAGGGTGGAGAGTTCCCGGTTGCGCCGGATGAGGTCCCGGTTGAAGGCCTCCATCTCCCGGCGGGATCGCTCCAGGTGTTCCACCATCTCGTTGAACGCCCTCTGCAGACGGCCGATCTCGTCGTCGGCCCAGGGCGAGACCCGCTGGGAAAGGTCGCCTTCGGCTACCCGCCGCGTCGCCTCCTCCAGCGCGCGGACGGGCCGGGTGAGGAGCCACGTCAGCAGACTGCTCAGCCCGACCCCCAGCAGGGAGACCCCCAGCGTCGTCAGCAGGAGTTGCCGGGTGGCGGCTCCCACCGTCGCCTCCAGCCGCCGGTAGGACATCCCCACCCGCACTGTCCCGGCCCGTCCCCCGAAGACCGGCACCGCCACGTCCTGAACAAGCCCCTCTTCCGTCTGGAAGACCTCCCGGTGGTATGCCTCTCCGGCCTCTATCCCGTTGACCGTCAACAGGTCCGGCGGAAAGCCCCCCTCAAAGGAATGGGCCAGCAGGTTCCCCTGGGGGTCCACCACGAAGGCGTAGCGCACGTCCTCGTTGTTCCGGACGGTCTCCCGCATCAGGACGTAGAGGCTGTAGAGGTTGTTGGTCAGGATGAGGTCGGTGCTGCGGAAGGCCAGGTCGCGGGCGATAGAGAGGGCCCGTTGCTCCAGTTCCCGCTCCAGGCTATGGGCCAACATAGCCCGGGTCTGGGCGGTCAGGCCCAGTCCGAGGACGGCAATCATCAGCAGGGCGATGCCCATAATCTTGACCCGCAGGCTCACCCCGCTGATGACCGGCCAGAGACGAATCCAGAGACGGCGCAGCAGTTCCCTCATCTCACGGGCTCTCCCCCACCGCCTCCAGGACTTTCCGCGCCGAATTGTAGAGGCCATCGTCCCCCGGAACGAAGCGGTCCACCCCCAGCAGGGCCAGGACCTCCTGCCCTTCCCAGCTCCGGTCCATCTCCAGAAGGACGGCGCGCAGCCGGGCCCGCAGGTCCGGGTCCAGCCCCCGTGGGGCGACGACGGGCGGCGCGC
The DNA here is from genome assembly GCA_014360895.1 of Thermoflexales bacterium. GTDB lineage: Bacteria > Chloroflexota > Anaerolineae > B4-G1 > DUEL01 > SpSt-77. The sequence continues at coordinate 5,159 of JACIWQ010000162.1, forward strand.
CGAAGGGCTCCGACTCCCAGAGAACGCGCGTCCGGTCCCGGTAGAAGGGGTCCTGCTCCAGCAGCGCCTCGTAGACCAAGCTATCCACCGCCGCTCCGTCCACCCACCCCTCCGCCACCGCCCGGACGGAGTTGTCGTGGCTGTAGGTAAAGAGGGTGCGGGAGAAGAACCCCTCCGGCGTCTCGCCGCCGGACTTGAGGAGGGCCAGCGCGGCCATGTAGCCGGAGAGGGAAAGCGGGTCGGTGAAGGCGAAGACGCCCCCGCGCAGGTCCTCCCAGCGCTGGGTCGGGCTGTCGGCGGGGACGATGATGTAGGACTGGTAGGTGGTCTTCCCGTCCACCTGCGGGACGGCCAGCAGGTCCATCCCGAACTCCCGCTGGCCCCGGACGTAGGCCCCGGTGCAGATGAAGGCCAGGTCCACCTGATGGGTGCGGATCAGTTCGTTGGTCTCGGCATAGGTGGCCCGCTGGACCAGTTCCACGGGCCGGTCCAGGGCAGCGGAGAGGTACTCGGCGAGGCGGTCGTAGGTGTGGAGCGTGCTCTGGGGGGAGAGAATCGCGGCGACGGCGACGCGCAGCGGCGGCGGACCGGAGGGCGTCGGGAGAGGGGTGGGGGAAGGCTCCGCCGTCCTCAGGCTGACCTGGCGGTAGGCCGGCCGGGCGCAGGCCGCCAGGAGCAGGGCGCTCAGGAGGAGGACCACAAAATACACAAAGGGCACGAAGGTAGAACCTTCGTGCCGTCCTCGTGTCCTCCGCAGGAACGTGTGCGCGCTGCCATTCATCCCGGAGACTCCGAAAACGCTTGGCGCTTTGCCGTTCATGATACCCGCTTTGGGCGGGGCTGGCAAATCGGCGCGGTTCCTCACCCCACCCCCGGCCCCCTCCCCTCTCCCGACCGAAGGTCAGGAGAT
>JACIWQ010000163.1 GCA_014360895.1 Thermoflexales bacterium
AGATTTCATCAATCAGGCAGTAGACTGCAATAATAAAGAGTTGTTCGTCAAACATAGTGGTATACCTCCAGGCAGATTCGCTCGGAAGTATACCTCAAAAATCAAGTTGCACATGGCGTACTTCGTATGCTGGGGTTGTTATCCTGGGGGATTCCCTCTACGTCAGTTACTACACCAGCGACATCTGCCGGGACGTCCCCTGGCTGATGGGGATGGTCCTCCCGTCCGATATTCGCATCGCCCGCATCCCACTGGCGGCACTGGAGGGACTCTCCCGTTAAAACCGGAGGCAAGAACGCAAAGAAGAAGCAAGATGCAACAGGCTTCCTGCTTCCCGCTTCCCGCTTCCCGCTTCCCGCTTCCTGCTTCTTGCTTTCTGCTTCCCGCTTCCTGCTTCTTGCTTCCTGCTTCCCGCTTCCCGCTTCCCGCTTCCTGCTTCCCGCTTTCTGCTTCCCACTTTAGATTAAGGAGGAGCGCGATGGAGCGGCCCTGGTTTGCCCACTATGACCCGGGCGTTCCCCATCAGATAGAAATCCCCGATATCCCTTTCACCGCCATCTTCGCGCGCACGGTTTCCCGATTCCCGAATGTCCCCGCCGTCTACTTCTACGGCCATCGCTGGACGTACCGGAAGGAGGAGCGATGATAGATTTCCGACTCACCGAGGAGCAGGAGCGCATCCGACGGCTGGCCCACGAGTTCGCCGAACGGGAAATCCGGCCCGTGGCCGCCCACTACGACGAGACGGAGGAGATGCCCTGGCCTGTCCTGGAGAAAGCGGCGCGGGTCGGGCTCACCTCCTTCCAGTACCCGGAGGAGTACGGCGGGGGCGGGATGACCAGCGTCATTGTCGCCTGCCTGGTGGCGGAGGAACTGGCCTGGGGGTGCCTGGGCATCGCCACGGCCATCGCCGGCGCCGGTCTGGCCGCGGTGCCCATTATGCTGGCGGGGACGCCGGAGCAGAAGGCCCGGTATCTCCCCCGTTTCTGCGACGGCGTCTACCTGGGCTCCTTCGCCCTTACTGAACCGGAGGCCGGGTCGGACGCGGCCTCTATCCGGACCACCGCCGTCCGCAAGGGCGACCGGTACATCTTGAACGGGCAGAAGCGGTTCATCACCCACGGCGGCATCGCCGACCTCTACGTGGTCTTCGCCACCGTTGCGCCGGGGACGGGCCATCGGGGCATCACGGCCTTCATTGTGGAGAAGGGGATGCCTGGCCTCTCAGCGGGGAAGAAGGAGAAGAAGATGGGGATGCGCGCCTCCCACACCGGCGACGTCATTCTGGAGGACGTGGAGGTGCCGGTGGAGAACCGCCTCGGGGAGGAGGGGCAGGGCTTCTATATCGCTATGCAGTCCTTTGAACACACCCGTCCGATGGTAGCGGCGATGGCGGTGGGGGTGGCCCGGGCCGCCTACGAATACGCGCTCCAGTACGCCCGGGAGCGGGTACAGTTCGGCAAGCCCATCATCACCAAGCAGGCCATCCGTTTCCTGCTGGCGGACATGGCGACGGAGATAGATGCGGCGCGCCTGCTGGCCTGGCGGGCGGCGTGGATGGTGGATCAGGGGATGCCCGCCAACATCCCAGCCAGTATGGCTAAAGCCTTCGCCGCCGACGCTGCGATGCGCATCACCACGGACGCGGTGCAGATTCTGGGCGGCTACGGCTATATGCGGGAGTACCCGGTGGAGAAGTGGATGCGGGATGCCAAAATCCTGCAGATTGTGGAGGGGACCAGCCAGATTCAGCGGGTGGTCATCTCCCAGATGCTGGCGATGGGGATGGAGTAACCCTGGGTGGGGGCGGCGGTGGGCCGTCGGAAGGCGGCCCGCCGCCGCACCGTTCATACCACCCGCCCGTCCCGCAGCCGGAGAGTCCGGTCCGCCGCCTGCGCGACGACCTCGTTGTGGGTCGCCACCAGGACCGTCACCCCCCGCTCCCGGTTCAGTTGCCGCAGCAGGGCCACAATCTCCGCCCCGGCCCGGCTGTCCAGGTTCCCCGTCGGCTCGTCGGCCAGGATGACCTTCGGGGTGTTGATGAGGGCGCGGGCGATGGCCACCCGCTGCTGCTCCCCACCGGAAAGTTGCCCCGGCAGGTGATGCAGGCGGTCGCCCAGGCCCACCGCCTCCAGCAACTCCCGGGCTCGGTCTTCCAGCCGGAACTTCAGCCCTCGCCGGTAAGGGACCAGCGGGAGCATCACGTTCTCCAGCGCGGTCAGCGTCGGCACCAGGTGGAACATCTGGAAGACGAAGCCGATGCGCTCCCGCCGGAAGTCTGCCAGAGCGTTTCCCCGCAGCGTCCCCACATCCACCCCGTCCACCACCACCCGCCCGGAGGTGGGCCGGTCCAGCGTGCCGATGAGGTTGAGGAGGGTGGATTTGCCGCTGCCGGAGGGCCCTGTGATGGCGACGAACTCCCCGGCAGCAATCTCCAGCGTCACGTCCTCCAGCGCCCGCACCGGCGCGCCGTCGGTGTAGATTTTGGTCAGATTCTCGGTAGTAATCATCGTTCCGTCCTCCTTACTCCCTACTCTCTACTCCATACTCCCTACTCCATACTTCGTACTCCGTTACTCCGCGCGCAGGGCTTCTACCGGGGGCACCCGGGCCGCCATCCGGGCCGGGTAGGCCGCCGCCAGCACCCCCCCCCCCACCGGCACCCCCAGCCCGGCCAGCAGAGCCCACACCATCCCCATCCCCACGCTCCGGTACAGCGCCAGATACACCGAAAGCCCCAGCGCCGTCCCCGCCACGCCGCCCAGCAACCCCAGCACCGCCCCCTCCAGCAGAAACAGCCGCGCCACCGCCACCGTCCGCCAGCCCAGGGCCTTCAACACCCCGATATCCCGCCGCCGCTCCAGGACGCCAGCCAGCAGCGAGTTCCCCATCCCCGCCGCCGCCAGCGCCAGCCCCACCCCCACCAGCATCCAGTGATACCCCTCCACCTGCACCAGGATGTACTCCCCCAGAAGGGTTCCCGAGAGATACCCGGCCCGGTCCGTCACCACGCCCACCAGCAGAACCAACAGCCCCGCCGCCAGGGCAGCCGTCAGCCCGGCCAGCAGGCTCCGGCTCCAGCGCCGGGCCACTCCCAGCAGGGCGTAGCGGGCCGGCAGCAGGAAGCTGCCGGAGCGGCCCCGCGTCCGCTCAGGCCGCCTTGCCCGGTGGCGCAGGCCGGCCATCTGGAGGAGGGGGATGGGCAGCACCCGCGCCGCCTGGAGAGCTGGGTAGAGGCTGCCCAGGAGCGAGAGGGCGGTGACCAGGAGGGGGATGCCCAGGAGCCAGGGGAGGGAGGGGAGGGGATGGCGGGCCAGGGCCAGGATGCTGGCGGCCAGGGCGGTGCCGCCCGCTCCGGCTCCCAGGCCGGAGAGGAGGGCGCGGCGGAGGGTCTGGGTCATCAGGGAGGAAGAGCGCCAGCCGAGGGCTTTTTGGAGGGCGAGGGTCCGCTGGCGGGCGAGGAGGTCGGCCCAGGCCATATCGGCGGCGAAGAGGCCGCCGGTGAGGAGGAGGGCGGTGATGAGGAGGAGGTGGCCGGACTGGATGCGGCGGTGGTAGGAGAGGGTGACATTTTTCTGGACCCACCACTCTTCCACATAGCCCAGATCGGGGATACCTGTTGCCAGTTCAACGGGGTCACTTCGGCGCAATATAAGGACAGGGCGGGGGGAAGAGCCGACCATAATGTCCACGTCCAGGCCGGTTTTGCGGTGGATTTCGGAGGCGACGGCTTCTATTTTGGACTGGGCCTGGGGGGTAAGTTGGTCAATCCCATCAACGCGAACACGAATAGCACTGATACATTTGTCACCACCGATAAATCTGGCTGCTTCCATAGTGGTAAGCAGCGCCGCAGGGAGAGGGGCGTCCGCTTCTGGTCTGATAGAGGGGTAAACGGGAGCGGGTGTCACAGGTTGACCTTTAGCATTATAACGCAGAACAGCACGAGCAGGAAAATACAACCCTAAGGGCACCCAGTTCTTATCTTCTAGCGGGGAGAGACGATTTATATCAAATACCCCATAGCCTTGAAGGGAAACCCAAACCTGGGAATCCTGAGTGGCTGCCTCGGATGGGAAGGCCGACAAAACGCGTTCCAAAGTGAGTCCCGAAAAGCCAGGAGGGAATGGAATCTCCCGATACGTCCTCGGAGTGGGTTTAAATTGTAGCATTTGTGAAGGAAGGACCCCTTCTATGGTACGCTGAATTATTGCGGGATACATGTTTTCACTCGTCACACTTTCTTCATACATCCATTCTACAGGCAAGTTGTCCAGGCAATCTGCTCCGCATCCCCGAATTAATGAGAGCACGCTTTCGGACTCTGCGGGCTCCCCAGATGGCATCCGAACCCGGCCTATCCGAACCGTAGAAGTGATAGCTACGAAGGGGGTTGCATGAATCAAGACAGGTATAGAAGCCTGAATACCCGTACTTTGACGGTGAAGGGTTAGTTTTTTGCCAGTTAGGTAGTCTCCTTGAACGAGGCTTCTATCCAGATGGATTAGGGCTGCCTCCTGCGCAGGGTCTATACCAGCCAGCACAAGAGGAAGAGCCTGGTGCGAGGGTCCGCTGGCATGCCCTTTAAGAATTCTAGGAATATCTGGAAAATCGGGAGGGGGTTGACACAGGCCGTAGTAACGGAGAGGTATCCGTACAAGCCGAGCCCCTTCGTTCACAATGACTTCTCGCTCAAAAGCAATGAGAGAGGTTAAACAAGGGGGTGTGAAGCCGGGATTGTCAGGTGTTGAAAGCTCTAAGGGCTCCAAAATGTATCCGAGGATAGCCACCGGAGCAGCGATTTGCACACCCGGTATTTGCCGAATTAAGTCATATTGTTCAAAAGAAATCCCGCCTCCGGAGAGGGGAACTATAAAGTTCCCTTCAACCAACTGGTATCGTTCTTCAGTCAGGGACCGGCTCCCGGAGGGACGGACTAAAATGTCGTAGGCGGGACGCCAATAGTGAGCCAGCGATTGGGTCGCTACAACTTCTACATTCTCTGAAAGTGCAATAAGTATAAGCAAACTCATACTCAAGATCATTGCACCTGCTTCCCCCAGTATCGTTGCTTTGGAAGAGAAACGGGGAAACCGCTTTTCCTGGGCCATAGTGTTTCTCCGATTTTGATGTTGAGATTAAGCCTGTGGCCTATTTCGCCATACAAGGGCAGCCAGTTTGATCCAATGCCTGCATCTGAGCATGGCAGCGGTCCTTTACGGGTCTACTTAAAGTCCAGTAGCACTGAAATAAAAACGGCCAAAGCGCTGCTCTTCCTCACATTCCTACAATCTCCTCCTTACCCGCTCGCCTTCGGCGGCGGGCGAGGGGAGGGAGTGGAATAGAGTTTTGAGGGCGGCGGTGAGGCCGCCGCTCAAAACTCTTTCCATATCCCCTTCAGGCAGGGGGATATAGGGAGCACATCCTCCCGTACTTTAGGGGAGAGGGATCAGGGAGGGTATAGAAGGCGCTGGTGACTCAGAAATCTCCGAGTATAATCGGGGCTTACCTCAAGCACCACACACAATCAGATTTGTATTCTATGCACCTTTGAGGGGTGCCGAAGCAGGGATCTTCGTAACACCCAAAATAGTGGACCCACTGCTTAAACCAGTCGCAAGTCCCACAGGGGTCATACCTTATCTCTATCCACGTTCTTGGGCATCCGTTCGGCTGGACTGGTGCCGCCCCTACCGGCCGCGCCGTTGCCAGCGAGGCCGCCGCCAGCAGGAAGGCCACTACCAGCATCCCCCAAAGCACCCGCATTAGCCATCGCCCTTTCATCGTTCACCTCCTCCCAAACGAGTGGAATCGGATTCCTTTAAACAGACTCCCGGTCTTCGTCTATCCTCTCCGCTCCATATCCCACCCCTTTCACTTGCCCGCCACCAGCGCCTCTATCTCCTCCTCCCTCACCGCAAAGCCCGAACGGCGAATCACCCCCTCCCCGTCCAGCACGTAGAAAAAGGGCGTCCCCGGCACCCGGTAGGCCGCCAGCACCTCCTCATTCCCCGCCAGCACCGGAAACGCAAACCCCTGCTCCTGCGCCACCTG
>JACIWQ010000164.1 GCA_014360895.1 Thermoflexales bacterium
GGGATGTCGGCGTGCGGGTAGGGGTGGACGTCGGCGTGCGGGTGGGGGTGGACGTCGGCGTCGGCGTGGACGTCGGTTGGGATGTCGGCGGGATGGGGGTTGGAGAAGCTGTCGGCGTCAGGGAAGGGGTGGGTGTGAGGGTCGCGGTGGCGCGCGGGCGCGTCCGGGTGGGCGTGGGCGACGAGGTTGGAGACGGCTGGAGAGTGGGCGTAGGAGACGGAGAGCTGCTTTCAGAAGGTGTAGCCGTTGCTGTTGCCGGCGGTGTCGGTGTCGCCGTGGGGACGGGGGCGAAGACCTGGGGTGGAACCACCACGACCGGCCCCAAGGGGGTCAGGATGAGGCGCAGGTCCCAGAGCGGGGTCATAATCTCGGGCCGCAGCGGCTCTATCACCGGCAGGGGGGTGGTAACGGCCTGGTCCGGGTCTATCTCGGAGGCCATTCCGGCGGCAGCTTCCCACTTTCGCGGCATCCGGATGGCGGCCTCGGCGGAGGCAAGGATGCAGGCAAACCCGACGGCCAGAATCAGCGCGAAGATGGCCCACTCGCTCCGTCCCCATCGCCGACCGATAAATGGCCGTTCAGCCATCGGGTTCACTCCTGAGGTGTGTTCTTCTCAGGCGATTCCGGCTGCAGTGGCAGGTAAATCGTAAACGTACTGCCTGAGCCCGGCTCGCTGGCGACCTGAATCTGACCCCCATGCGCCTCCACGATGGCCCGGGTGACGTACAGACCCAGTCCCAGTCCCCGGACGGTGTCATCCCCTGTTGGAATTCCCCGGTAGAAGCGGGTGAACAGGTGTTTCTGAATCTCCGGCGGGATGCCCACACCGGTATCGGCGACTTCCAGAACCAGCCAGTTATCCTGAGCGGAAATCCGCAGGGTGACGGTGCCTCCCTGGGGAGTGTACTGGGAGGCGTTTCTGATCAGGTTGATGAGAGCCCAACGCAGTCGTTCCGAATCGGCCAGGATGCTCGGGGGAGAGTCGGTGATCTCTTTCCGGAAGGTAATCCCGTTCTCCTCCATGCGGGGCTGCCATTCCCTGACGACCTCCTCCGCCAGTGCCGCGATAGAAACGGGGCGCTTCCGCAGGGCCAGGCGCCCTCCTGCTTCCATTTCGGAGAAGTCCAGAAGGGAGCCGATCATTGCGATGAGCGCTTCCGTGTGGCGGGCAATGGTCTGGAGAAACGATTTCTGTTGTTCGCTCAGAGGCCCTCCGGCACCCGCCAGGAGCAGGTTGCTGTACCCCCGGATAGCGGTCAGCGGGGTGCGCAGTTCGTGGGAGACGTGGGCGACGAAGGCGTCCTTCAACCGTTCCGCCTCCACCTCGGCGGTCACGTCCCGCAGGACGATGACGGTACCCAGCCGCTGGCCCTCTTCATTGCGGACGACGGCGGAGTGGGCGCTGAGCACTTTGTTGCCGACCTGGAAGCGGCGGCTATCTACCAGCCAGGGATTGTCCCTCTCGCTGCCGGGCTTGGCTTCTGAGGCGGGGAGTTCTCTTAGGGGGCCCAGCATAAAATTGGCGGCCAGTTCGTCCAGGATGTGCTCGGCGGCCGCGTTCAGCGGAATGAAATTCCCCCGGGCGTCCTCCAGGATGACTCCGTCGCCGATGCTGGCGAGGATGGCCCTCAGTTGTCCGAGCGTCTCCTCCAGCGCGTTGGTCCGTTCCAGGAGGCGACTCGCCATCTCGTCAAAGGTGGTCGCCAGGATGCCAATTTCGTCCGTGCCGCGAATCCCTGTTCGGTGGGACAAGTCTCCTTCTGCGATTGCCTGGGAGGCCACAGCCAGGCGCTCCAGCGGGCGGGTGATCCGCCGGGCGATGAAGTAACCGATGACGATGACGGCTGCCGTCATCAAAGCGAAGAGCAGGGCGTAGACGTTGCGGCTCGTCGTCCCGGCCCGAACGATGAACTGGGCGGGCAGGGCCACACCGAAGACACCCAGGGTGTCGTTCCCGACCCGGAGGGGGCCCCGGGCCAGCCGATACCACCGCCCCCGAATCTGGACGTTTTCGCCAATGGTGGTCCCGGTGCTGTAGAGGCAGCGTTCGTACAGGTCGGCGGGGATAGAGAGTTCATCCAGCAGCCGGGAGGCCTCCTGGGGCAGTTCGGGGATGGCGAAAGTGGTCCCGAGGGCCTGCCCGCCTTCTATGTAGATGGTCACATCGGCCATAGAGGTGGATTTAAAATAGGCCAGGAGGGTATCCAGGGAGGTTCCGACGATGACCACGCCGGCCATCCGGTTGTTCAGGGGGACGGGGATGGCGGTCAGATAGTAGGAGCGGCCGTTGGTCGGGTGTCGGGCCAGGCCGCGCCGGGGGAGCCCTGCCGGGTCGCCAGCTTCCAGGAGCCCTCGCACCATCTCGGGGGGCTGAAAGACGTCCTGAGGGGTCCCGTAGGCGCCATCGGGGCGGCGGAGGAGATGGAGCATCTGGCGGCCGTCGGTGTCCACGATGACCAGCAGTTCCGTTCCCAGGCCGGAGGCGGCGGGAGAGGCCAGGGATGTGACCTGTTCCACATTCCCATCCCGCAGCGCTTCGCCCAGGCCCCGGGTGAACGCGATGATCCGGGCAGCTTCCAGATGTCCCATCTCGTAGCGGGCCAAATCGTCCGAGACAACCCGACCCGCTTCCAGAAGATGGTTGGTCAATCGTTCGTCCAGGGAACTCGCGACCAGGTTGGTCACCACATAGGTGCCGATGGCGGCGACCAGGATGGTGAGCACCAGGTACGGGAAAATAATCTTGCCGCGGATCGGAAAACTCAACGGCAGGAACCGTTGGCTGCGGGGGGTGGGCGATGGCCGATTCCCCGTCATGGGTGCTTGCTCCTGAAGGCGGTGCTTACGGGTCCTCGCCTTCTTCAGTATACTATTGCCCGGACAGGAACGGGTTTCAGAAATGTTTCAGTTTGGAGACAATAGCCGGAATTTCCTTTACTGCACCAGCACGAAGGCCAGGTCGTTGACGTTGGTGCCGGTGGGGCCGGTGATGATGAGGTCGCCCAGAGCGGCGAAGAAGGGGTAAGCATCATTGCGGGCCAGATGGTCTGCGGGGTTCAGCCCCAGAGCGCAGGCGCGGGCGACGGTGCTTCCGTCCGCGAGGGCGCCGGCGGCGTCGGTGGGGCCGTCGGTACCATCGGTGGCCAGCGTGGCGACCAGGACGTTCTCCCATCCTTCCAGCGCCAGGGCCGCTCCCAGCGCCATCTCCTGGTTGCGGCCCCCCCGGCCCGCTCCGCGCACCGTCACGGTGGTCTCGCCGCCCAGCACCAGACAGGCCGGGCGGGGCAGAGGGTGCCCGGCGCGCGCCTCTTCCTTTGCCAGCGCGGCCAGTACCCGCCCGACCTCCCGCGCCTCCCCTTCCAGATATGTGGTCAGGAGGAGGGCGTGGAATCCCAGTGCGCGGGCTCTCTCCACGGCCGCCTCCGCCGCCGTGCGGTTCTCTGCGACGATGACGGTATGGACCCCGGCGAAAATCGGGCTTCCTGGCTTCGGCGTCTCCGGTTCCTGGCCGCTCCGGCCTCGCTCCAGATGGCGGAGCACACTCGGAGGAGCCTGGTCCAGCAGGTTGTACCGTTCCAGGACTGCCCAGGCATCGGCGAAGGTGGTGGGGTCCGGCGCACAGGGGCCGGAACCGATGGCATCCAGAGGGCTGCCGACCACGTCGGAGAGGACGAGGACGGCGGCCTGCGCGCCTTGCCGGGCGATGCGCTCCGCCAGCCGTCCCCCTTTGACTTGGGAGAGATGTTTGCGGACGGTGTTGATTTCCCCGATCGTCGCGCCGCTGCGCAGGAGACTGTCGGTGAGGGCCTGGAGGTCGGGCAGAGAGACGCCGGGGACCGGCGCCTCCATCAGTGCCGACGCGCCGCCGGAGATCAGCACCAGGGCCAGGTCGCGCGGGGTCAGGGAGTCCACCAGCGCCAGAATCCGGCGTGTCCCTTCCAGACCGGCCTGGTCGGGGATGGGGTGTCCAGCGGGGTGGATGGGGATGCGGGCCAGCGGCTGCGCGGGCTCATACCCGTAGCGGACGTTGACCCATCCGGCGGCGACCCGTTCGCCCAAAAGCGCTTCCACCGCCGCCGCCATCCCGGCCCCGGCCTTCCCTGCTCCGATGACGACCACCCGGTCTACCCGGTTCAGGTCATAGGGACGGTCGCCGATGCAGAGGGTGGGGCCCTCCCGGCGGAGGTGACGGGCGACGGCGCGCGCCGGATTCACCGCCCCCAGCGCGGCCCAGACCAGTTCCATCGCGACTTCGCGGAGCATACTGACAACTTTCACGCCTCACGTTTCACGTCTCACGCTTCACGCTTCACGTTTCACGTCTCACGCTTCACGTCTCACGTCTCACGTCTCACACCAGCGCGCGCTCCAGCGCTTCGGCGACCGACCGGACCGGGACCAGTTCCAGCCCCTCCGGAGCAGAAAAGGAGGCCCTACGGACGGTGCGGGGGACCAGGCAGCGCTTGAAGCCCAGGCGGGCCGCTTCCTTCAGCCGCGCGGCCATCTGCCCTACTGCCCGGACCTCGCCGGAAAGCCCCACCTCGCCGATGACGGCCAGGTCGGCCGCCACCGGGCGCTCCCGCAGGCTGGAGCCGATGGCGACGGCCACGGCCAGGTCGGCGGCCGGCTCCTCTATCTGCAACCCGCCCACCACGTTGACGAAGACGTCTTGGTCAAAGAGCCGGAGCCCTACCCGCCGGGTCAGGACGGCGACAATCAGCAGCAGACGGTACATGTCCACCCCGTTGGCCGTCCGGCGGGGATGGCCGAAACTGGTGTGGCTGGTGAGGGCCTGAACCTCCACCAGCAACGGCCGCGTCCCCTCCATCGTGACGGCGATGGCGGAGCCGGGTGCCTGGACCATCCGCTCCGCCAGGAACGCCTCCGAGGGATTCTCTACCTCCACCAACCCTTCCTCCCGCATCTCAAAGACGCCCACTTCCGAAGTGGCCCCGAAGCGGTTCTTCGTCGTCCGCAGGAGGCGGTAGGTGTGGAACGGGTCGCCCTCCAGATAGAGGACGGTATCCACAATGTGCTCCAGGACCTTCGGGCCAGCGATGGCGCCTTCTTTGGTGACGTGGCCCACCAGAAAGACGACAACGCCGCTGGACTTGGCCCACCACTGCAGGCGGGCGGCGGCCTCCCGGACCTGCGTCACCGACCCCGCCGCCGAGGGGAGGTCGCCGGAGGTGACCGTCTGGATGGAGTCCACCACCATCATCACCGGCGAGAGTTGCTCCGCGTGATGCAGGATGGCTTCCAGGACGGTTTCGGAGAGGACGTAGAGGCCGTCGGTGGAGATGCCCAGCCGGTCGGCGCGCATCTTGATTTGCCGCGCCGACTCCTCGCCGGAGACGTATAGGACGGGGCGCTTCAGGCTCGTGGCGACAATAGAGGAGACCTGCAGGAGAAGGGTGGATTTACCGATGCCCGGCTCACCGCCGACCAGGATGAGGGAGCCGGGGACCAGTCCACCTCCCAGGACGCGGGAGAATTCCTCCAGAGGGATGGGGAACCGTTCCAGTCCCTCTGCCCGGACTTCTGCCAGCGGTTGCGGCTCGCTGCGGATGACAGGGGAGGCAGCGGCGGTTGCCCGCTCCTCCGCCACCTCCACCATCGTGTTCCACTCGCCACAGCCCGGGCAGCGCCCCATCGGGCGGGGGCTGGTCCGCCCGCAGACCTGACAGACCCACTGAACGCGTGTTTTAGTGGTCATGCATTGCAGCTGTCGCCCGACCGTATTGCAACTTGAAAAATTAATCCGGCAATCTGCCGTTTTTCGCCCTCACCCCTCCC
>JACIWQ010000165.1 GCA_014360895.1 Thermoflexales bacterium
GGCGGCCGCCCCCTAATCTTTCTCGGGCTTTCGGCGGCAGAGGACGCCCAGCGCGACCAGGAACGGCGCCCGGAGCGCCATCGCCCGGTACGTCGTCCGTCCGGCGAGGAGACGGAGGAATTCCCGCAGGAAGAGGGGATTGCGAACCCCCCACTCAAATGAAACGCGCGGGTGATTGTAGAAGAAACGGGCCCACCGCAGGCCCCAGAGCAGGTCGTTGCCGATTTCCCGGTGAATTCGGGCCGTGTATCCGGAGATGTCCTCCCGCAAGATAGCTTCCGCCGCCCGTTCTCCGCTCCGGACCGCGTGCCGGATACCTTCCCCCAATAGCGGGTCTACCAGCCCGGCGGCATCCCCTGTCAGGAGCACCCGTCCCTGATGGAGCTGTTCATGCTGCAGGTAGACGGGGAGGGGATGACCATACAGCCGGGCCTCTTCCAGCGGGATCCCCAGACGCGCCATCTCCTGTTCCAGCAGGCCCCGCAGACCCTCCGGACGTCCCAGAAAGGCGCCGACGCCGATGGAGAGGCGGTCGGATTTGGGGAAAACCCAGGCGTAGCCCTGAATCGGGAGACCGAAGAGGAAGAGGGCGGCGTCAAAGGAGGCCCGTATATGATCGTTGGCGGGGACCTCGGCCTCCAGGGTGACCCCCATGCGCCGTCCCCGGCGCAGGCCGACCCGGCGCGCCAGGGAGGAGCCGGCCCCGTCGGCCAGAATCAGATAGCGGGCCCGGACGGTCTCGCTGGAGGCCAGCACAGCTTCCACCCCCGTCCCGTCCTGCCGGACGTCTACCACCCGGGCACCGTCCCGGACCTCCGCGTGGGCCTGAGAGACCAGATAGTGGTCAAAGCGGTCGCGCCGCACCATGACTACGGCGCCCGAAGGCAGATCGGCGGTAACCTCCCGACCATCCGCGAAGCGAAAGCGGACGCGCCGCACCTCCCGCTCCACCATGGGGGAGAAGTCTATGGGGAAACGACGAAGGACCGATGTGGGGACACCGCCTCCGCAGGGTTTGTGCCGGGGCAGACGCTCTTTTTCCAGGACCAGCACCCGTTTGCCCGCCGCGCCCAGGTGGAAAGCCGCGGTGGCCCCTGCCGGCCCCGCGCCCACCACGATCACATCATAATCCTGGCCCATCACCTCCAGATATTCTCGTACGGGTGTTCGCCCCGGAGCGTCCGTCCCTCCAGAAAACGGGTTGGTGAGAAAACGGTGATGTCCACCGTCCGGGGCGCCCCGTCCAATATCCATTCGGAGAGGCAGAGCCCCACCGCCGGAGCAATCTTGAAGCCGGTCCCGCTGAAGCCGCAATCCAGCCAAAAGCCCTCCGGGCCGAGCGGGCCAAGGGCCGGATGCTGGTCCGGGGTGATGCCGTCGTAGCCGACCTGGGCCGAATGGACGCCGCCATGCACCATCGGCGGGATGCGCCGACAGATGCGCTCTCCGGCGCGCTCTACAAAGTCCGGCCGGACGTATTCATCGTCGGCGGGGGGCAGGCCCAGGAGGTTGCCGTCCTCCAGCCCCACCAGCGTCAGCCCGCCGGTCTCCGGACGGAAGTACATGGAGTTGGGGAAGTCTATCACCGTCGGGTGGGTGAGAATTTCGGGCGGGCGATGGGCGAACATCGTCTCGTGCCGCCAGGTGCTCAGCGGCAGGTCCAGGCCGGCCATCCGGCAGACCTCGCCCGCCCATGCACCGGCCGCGTTGACCACCACCGGAGCCGAAAATTCCCCCCTGGGGGTGACCACGCCGGTGACCCTTCCGCCCTGCACGCGGATGCCGGTGACGGGGCAATCCTGCATCAGGACGGCGCCGCGCACTCGGGCCGCGCTCATCAGGCTCTGGGCGGTGGATGTGGGGTCTGCGTAGCCCGATTCCGGCTCGTACGCGGCCAGGTCAAAGTCGTCCGTGGCGAAAGAGGGGGCCAGCCGTTTCACATCGTCGGCGGTGACCAGAAGGGAGGGGATGCCGATGCGCTGATGCATGTGGACGTTGGCTTTCAGCGCCTCCGCGTGTTCCCGCTCCACAATCTGGATGAAGCCGGTGCGGGTGAACCCGCAGTCCGGCCCCTCCCCGCCGACGCGTCGGGCCCAGTCCCGGAAGTACCCGAAGGAGACCCAGGCCAGGCGGGCCTCCGCCTCCAGGTCGTAGTGCATCCGCACCAGGCCGCTGGAGCGCCCGGTGGCTCCGGCGGCGACGAACTTCCGTTCCAGGACGGCCACCCGAACGCCCCGCCCGGCCAGATGGAAGGCCAGACTGGCGCCGTGAACGCCGCCGCCGATAATGAGAATGTCAAAAGTGGTGGTCATAGGAGCCTCCTGATGGAGTACCGTGCTTTATTACCACAGCGGCACAGAGAGCGCAAAGGTTGGTCATTACCTACCGGGTCCCTGCGAGCGAAGCAAGGGGCCACGCCGAAGGCCACGGCCCGAGAGGCCTCGCCTCGTGGGGCTTGCCCGAGGCGCAGTCCCCTGGACTGGAGAAGCGATGGCTTTGCCGCCTGCGACGGCTCGCAATGACGGTTAGAGAAGCGCTTACCTGGGGAGCCATAAGGTTGCGATGTCTACGGTCTATCACCGTTAGAAAAGGGCCGGATCGCCCCGAAAGGACATGCGGGGATGCAGACCAGGCAGCCGTAGCAGCGATTGCCGTCCACCCAGGGCGGCTCGCCGGGGTCTAGGGCCCGGAGCGCCTTGCTCCGACAGACCTCCCGCGCCAGACAGTGGCGGCAGGCCCGGCAGGCCTTTTCGTCCACCCAGGGGATGTTGCCCGGGGAAGGGTGGTCTATCTGCTCGGCCATCTCAGCGGCTCCAGTCGGGCCGCAGTTGGGTGCGGCCCCGCAGGTAGCGGTCCGCGGCCATCGCGGCGATGGCTCCCTCGGCCGCAGCTACCACCGCCTGCTTCAGATGGCGACAGAGGACATCTCCCACGGCGAAAACGCCCGGCACCGCCGTCTGGAAGTTCTCGTCCACCAGCAGACAGCCCCCCTCCCCGATGGGCAATTGCCCTTCCAGAAAGTCGGTGACGGGAACGTTCCCCTGCAGGTAGATGAAGACCCCGGCGACGGGGAGGACATACTCCTGGCCCTCGCGGCGAAACCGAACCCCCTCCACCCGTTCCTCACCGACGACCTCCTCCAGGTGGGCCGCCGGGTAGAGGGTCACCTTCGGGTTTTCCCCCAGTTCGTGGGCCAGCGCGGGGTCGGCGCGCAGGTCGCGGGTCGGGGGGAGGAAATGGACGCGCGCGGCGAAGCGGGTCAGGGCCAGCGCTTCCTCCACCGCCTCGTCGGTGTTCCCCACGACGGCGACCTCCTGGTCCCGGAAGAAGGCGCCGTCACAGGTCGCGCAGTAACTGACGCCGCGCCCCACCAACCGCTCCTCGCCAGGGACGCGATGCTTTCGCCCCATCGCGCCGGTGGCGATGATGAGGACGCGGCCCGCGTAGACCCCGCCCCCTGTCCAGACCTGGCGCGGGTCGCTCTTCAGGTCCACCCGGAGGACCCGGTCGGTGACGAACTGGGCGCCGAAGGACGCGGCCTGCTCTCGGATGCGCCGGACCAGGTCGGCGCCGGAAAGGGGCCCCAGGCCGGGAAAGTTGACAATTTGCCCGGCCATTCCGGCGGCTCCCGCCGTCAGTCCCTTGTCCACGACCAGGGTTTTCAGGCCGGCGCGCGCGGTGTAGAGGGCCGCCGTCGCTCCCGCCGGCCCTCCGCCGATGACCACCACGTCGTAGACCTCCGGTCCCAGGAAACCGGGACCCCCAGCAAGCCGAAATGTCTCCTGCATAGGCACTCTACGGAGGGAAAAATTCAGTCCGGGTACATCTCCAGGAACCGCTCCACCTCCATCGCGGCGACCGCGCCTGTGCCAGCCGCCACCACCAACTGGCGGTAGAGGGGGTCCTGGATGTCCCCGGCGGCGTAGACCCCCGGGACGCTCGTCCGCTGCCGCCGGTCGGCGACGATGTACCCCCGCTCGTCCAGTTCCAGTTGCCCCCGAAACATCTCCGTCTGGGGCTCCATACCGATGTAGATGAAGACGCCGTCGGCTTCAATGACGGAGGTCTCGCCGGTTTTCAGGTTGCGGACCCGGACGCCGGTCACCGTCTTCTCGCCCAGGATTTCCTCCACCGCCGAGTCCCACACGAAGCGCATCTTGGGGTTGGCGAAGGCGCGCTCCTGGTGGATTTGCGTCGCCCGCAGTTGGTCCCGCCGGTGGACGACGATGACCTCGCGGGCGAAGCGGGTCAGGTAGAGGCCCTCTATGATGGCGCTGTCGCCGCCGCCGACGACCACGACCCGCTTATCCCGATAGAAGAAGCCGTCACAGGTAGCGCATGTGGAGACACCCCGGCCGAAGAAACGGTCCTCCCCGGGCACACCCAGGCGGCGGGGGACGGCCCCCATCGCGATGATGAGGGTACGGGCCCGGTAGGTCGCCATATCGGTGCGGACGACGAAGGGCCGGACGGAGAGGTCCACGCCGGTGACGGAATCGTGGACCATCCGCGCCCCGAATCGCTCCGCCTGGGCGACGAAGCGCCGAGCCAGGTCGGGCCCGTCAATCCCTTCCGGGAAGCCGGGGAAGTTCTCCACCATATCGGTGTTGGCGGGCTGGCCTCCGGGCAGCGGGCCGACAATGACCAGCGTATGGATACGGGCGCGGCCGGCATAGATGGCCGCCGTCAGGCCGGCCGGCCCGCCGCCCAAGATAATGAGGTCATATACCTCTTCCTCGGGCAGACGGGCCTCCGGCTGGGATGGTGCCAGTTTGAAATCCAGCATACCGCTCCCTCACGCCTCACGTTTCACTTTTCACGCCCCCAGCGCCTCTTGCAGTTTCGCCACTACCATAGACTCCGGCGCGGCGCCCTCAATGTGCACCGTCTCATTGATGACCGTGCGCGGGACGCCCATGACCTGGTACTTGATCGCCAGGTGGGGAAACTCCATAGCTTCCACCATATCGGCCCGAACCATCGGGCTGGCGATGGCCATCTGATGGGCCAGCATCACCGCCTGCGGGCAGTACGGGCACGTCGGCGTGACGAAGACCTGGATGTGCACCGGCTTCTGGACTCCTGCCAGGACCCGAAGGGTGGCGTCGCTCAGTTCCGGCTTCCCCGCCGCCACGCTCTGGATGGCGTGGAGGAAAGAGGCGAACTCGTAGCCGGAGGGGATGCCGTAGAAGCGGACCCCGTAGTCCCGCGCGCCGATGATGGCAATGGCAGGGATTTTATCTATGCCCAGTTCCTCCGCTTTCGCCCGGTCAGCCTGGAAATCGTAGACTTCGGCGGTAATCTGGTCGGAGAGTTCGGCGACTTCCTCTACCAGTTGCCGGGTTTCGGTGCAATATTCGCACTCAAACTCCTGAGTGAACATGACCAGTCGCACTGGGCCGGGCAGGTTGGCCAGGATTTTGGAGACTTCCTGACGGATTTCTTCGTTTAGTAATGGCATGACGGACCTCCTGATGTAAGGATACAAGGATACAAGGACACAAGGATGCAAGAATACAAGGATGCAAGGGCGCGGTAGCGCCGGCCGCCGGGCCGGTGCAGGCGAACCGCCTGCGCTACGAGCAACGCCGGCCACCAGGCCGGCCCACGCCCGACCGTGTTGCAACTGGAAAAATTGTTCCGGCAATCCGCTCGCCGACTCAAGGGCCTCGGCCCGAGAGGGCTTCCTCGCCCCGTGGGGCCACGGCCCGAGGGGCCTCGCCCCGTGGGGCCACGGCCCGAGGGGCCTCGCCCCGTGGGGCCACGGCCCGAGGGGCCTCGCCAG
>JACIWQ010000166.1 GCA_014360895.1 Thermoflexales bacterium
CCCCCCCCCCCCCCCCCCCCCCCGGGTGGGCGGGGGGGGGGGGGGGGGCGCCCGGGGCGGGGGGGGCGCGCCCCCCCCACGGGCCTGTCTCAACTTTTGTCCGCACCTCAGGCTGATCTGAGGTTCGGACATCAGTTGGGACAGGGGCAGACCTCTCACCCCCACCCCCGGCCCCCTCTCCCGGTTACGGAAGAGAGGGAGGGGGTAGAGGGGGTTTGCGGCGGGCGACGCTTCGGGCGAGCGTAGGCCAACTGCTTGCAGTTGTCCTACCTTCCCTTCCCGAAGAGGAAAATAGACTTTATCGGAAATAGCGCCAGGCGGCGCAGCACGTATCATCCTTCAAAGAAAAATCCGCGTTCGTCCGCGTTCATCCGCGTTCATCCGCGTCCTATTTCCGATGAGGCGAAAGGGCCCTCTCCAGGTCGGCCTGGATGTCTTCTACGGCCTCAATGCCCACGGAGATGCGCACCATCCCGTCGGTGATGCCCAGGGCGGCGCGCTCCTCGGGGCTGAGGCCGCGATGGGAGGAGTGGGCCGGGTAGAGCACCAGCGTCTGGACGTCACCCAGGGAGGTGGCGGGGATGCAGAGGCGGAGCCGGTCCATGAACCGGAACACTTCCTCCCGCCCGGCGTCCCTCAGTTCAAAGGTGACGATGCCGCCGAAGCCCCGTCCGCCGAAGAGACGCGCGGCCAGTTCGTGCTGGGGGTGGGCCGGGAGGCCCGGATAGAAGACCCGCCGGATGCGGGGGTGGGTCTCCAGCCAGCGGGCCAGGGCCAGCGCGCTGGCGCACTGCCGCTCCACCCGCAGGACCAGCGTCCGCAGGCCCCGCAGGAGGAGCCACGCTTCCAGCGGCCCCAGGTTGGCCCCGGTCGTCTTCAGAACCTCCATCAGCCCTTCCCGCCGCGCCGCCGAGGTGACGACGACGCCGGCCAGGATGTCCCCGTGGCCGCCCAGGTACTTGGTGGCGCTGTGGATGACGACGTCGGCGCCCAGGGCCAGGGGGCGGACCAGGTACGGGGTGGCGAAAGTGTTATCCACCAGGAGCGCGGCGCCGTGCCGATGGGCGATCTCCGCCAGCGCGGGGAGGTCGGCGACCTTCAGCAGGGGGTTGGAGACGGTCTCCACCAGCAGGGCGACGGGCCGGACCTCCGCACAGGCCGCTTCCACCTCCGCCCGGTCGGTCCCGTCCACAAAGCGGACGGTCACCCCCTGGGAGCGGAGGAGACGGTCCAGGAGGAGATAGGTGGCGCCGTAGAGGTCCCGGGCGGCCACGACGGCCGCCCCGGCCCGCGCGCCGGCGGCGAGGAGGGCCGCGTGGATGGCCGCCATGCCGGAGGCGAAGGCCACCGCGGCCTCCCCGTCCTCCAGCGCGGCCACCGCTTCCTCTAGCGCGGCGACGGTGGGATTGCCGTGCCGGGTGTAGACGTAGCCTCCGGCGGCAAAGGCCTCGTCCAGGTCCTCCATCCGCCCGTAGGAGTAGGTGACGGAGGGGTGGATGGGGGGAACGGTGGGGATGTAGCGGCTCTCGCGGTCGCCTGCCGTGCGTCCGGCGTGAACCGCGCGCGTCTCCATAGCCCAATCAGCGAGCGATTTCTGGTTCATTGTGCGAGTCTCCGATTCCGGTTTCGCCTCCCTGCAGGCCGATGACGGAGCCCACAGGAGGCGTCCCCCGGCTGTGGACGACGACGGCCCAACCGAGCCCCTGGGCGGTCAGTTGCGGCTGGGCGACCGCCAGCCAGGAAGTCCGGGGCGCGTAGAGGCGGGCCAGCCCGGCCCACAGCCAGAGGGGCAGTTTGCCGCTCAGCATCAGCTCCTCCGCCGACGGCGCGGGAACAACCAACCCCTCCACTTCGGTGATGTCCAGGTACGCCTCGGGCAGGGAGAACGTCATCCGGGCGACCGGGGCTCCCTCTTCCCGGCGCGTCTCCACGCGCAGAGGCGCGGCCGACGGAGCCCCGACGGAGAGCGTCGGCGGCGCCGTCCACCCCAGGCGGACGTCAAAAAGGAAGAAGGGCGCCGGGAGCGCGTGGACGGCGGCGGCCGCGTAGAGCCAGTTCGGCCCCCGGCCGTAGAGGGCCAGCGGCTCCCCGGCCGGGAGGTAATCCAGCACCGCCGGGAGGTCACCCGGGCGCCATCCGGTGGGGTCACGGCCCATCCCCTGGGCCAGCCGCTCCAGGTCCACCACCAGTTCGGCGGGCGCCGTCGCCATGTGGCGGCGGTAGAGGTCGGCGGCGAAGGGGCCAAAGAGGACCGCCAGCCGCGCCACCAGCGCGTCAAAGGCCGGCCCCGAGGCCCTCTTTCCCCGCTCCAGCCCCGCCAGGACGCCCCGGACCACCGGCTCCGCCGCCTCCAGCCGGTTCTCCCCCCACAGGTCGGAGCGGAGGTCGGCCAGGAGGACCAGGCCGTGGGCGGCGAAGCAGTCGGCCCACTCCCGCCGCGCCCCCTCCGACGGGGTGAGCAGAATCCCATGCGTACACTCGTCCAGAACCGACTCCTGCTCCGGCGTGGGGAGGCCGCCCATGTCCACGATGAGGGGCAGGTGGCGACGGGCGACGTCCCGCCGGAGCAGGGGGAGCCACCGGTCGCCGGCCGCCCCCTTGATCCGCAGGTGGCGGACCAGGTCCGGCTCCCCCTCCAGGAACCAGTCCCCCTCGCCGTCGGGCGGGTAGGCCCGCAGGAGGTAGTGGGGGACGGCCCGTTCCCGCAGGGCGCGGGTCAGACTGTAGGCCAGGACCGACTTGCCGCTGTGGGGCGGCCCTCCGATGGCAACGGCGGGAAGGGGGTTGTAGAACTCCATTTGCGTCGTCTCCGTTTCGGCGTATAATCATCATCGTATGCGGACGGTCGCTCCTTCGCCCGGCGGGAAGATTGCCCTGGTGACAATGGGCGGACAGGCCCAGGTGGTCACGTTCGCCGTGGACGGCCTGCTGGCGATGGGCGAACTCCTCTCCGGCGTCCTGGTCCTCCACCTCTCCCCGGAAGACCCCCGGGTGCGTCGGGCCCTTTCCCAGTTGAGCGCCGAATTTGCGGGCGGACAGTACCGGGGGCGCCCCCTGGAGTTTCGCCGTATCCCCCTGCAGGCCGGTGGACGGCCGTTGACGGCGATTACGGACGGCGCGGAGGCGGAGGCGGTCTGGGCGCTGGCGCGCGACCTGCTGGCGGAGTTGAAGGGAGAGGGCCGGTCGCTGCACCTGTGCATCGCGGGCGGCCCGCGCCTGCTGGCGCTGACGTTGACCACGGCGGCGATGCTCCACTGCGACCACCAGGACCGCCTCTGGCATCTCTACACGCCCCCGGAGTTCCTGGAGCGGGCGCGGGAGGGGGCCATCCTCCACGCCCCTCCGGAGGCCGGAGTCCGCCTCATCCCCGTCCCTCTGGTCCCCTGGGGGGTCTACTTCCCGGCCCTGCGGGCGCTGGCCCGTCCCCCGGCCGCCGCGCCGTCCCTGACCCCCGAAGACGCCGCCTGCTGCGCCGCCGTCTGGGACCGCCTGACGGAGCGACAGCGGGAGGTCCTCCAGGTGCTGGTCTCCGCCCCCTCCCTCCAGGAGGCCGCCGAGCAGTTGGGCATGACGCTGAAGACGCTGGATAGCCACAAGGGCCAGATTCTGGCCGAATGCCGGACGGCCTGGGAGATGCCCGATGGCGCCTGGCTCACGTACCATTTCCTGCGCGAGAAGTTCGGGCCGTGGCTGGCCGTCCGCCGGTAGCCGGTCACGGCCCGTCGTCCTTCGTCCAGTATACACCGATTTGCCCATTCCCGCATCCGGAAAAACTCTGAGCGAAATCAGAGGTTTCTCTGTTGACGGGTTGTCCGGGAGGGGTAAAATAGAGAAGAGATGCTGACCAGTCTGGTGCTGGCGCTTCGGGTGGACCGGGAGGCGGTACTGCCGCCGCATCTGGGACGGGCCAGCCACGCGCTGTTTCTGCGGGGGGTGGCCGAACGGGACCCCGTCCTGGCAGAACGGTTGCACGCGCCGGACGAGCGCCGTCCCTTTACCTGTTCTTCCCTGGTGGGGGCGCGCATTGTGCGGGTGGAGGGGGAGCCGAGGGCCGTTGTCGCCCCGGGCGTCCCCCTTTTTTTGCGCTACACGGGGCTGACGGCGGAGGTCTCGGAGCACCTGGTCCGCTGGGCCGAGGACCCGCCCCCGTTTGTGGAGGTGGACGGCGTCCAGCTGACCATCTGCGGGGCGACGCTGGACCCATCCCTCCATCCCTGGGCGGGCCGGACGACGTATACGGCGCTGCTGAGGAAATCCATGCCCGCCGGCGAGCTGCTCCCCCGTCACCTGGAACTGGAATTTTTCTCGCCGACGGCTTTCCATTCCGGGGCGGAACATGCCGTTGCCGTTGCCGGACCTGGTCTACGGGAGCCTGGTGGAGAAGTGGAACGACTTCGCGCCGGTGGCGATCCCGCCGGAGGTGCGGCGGTTTGCGCAGGAGTGTGTGGTCATCAGCCGGTACGACCTCACCACCCAGGCGGTGCCGGGGAAGGGGGAGGGGATGCAGATCGGCTTCGTGGGCCGTTGCCGCTACGCCGTCCTGCGGGCCGACCCCTACTGGTTGGGCCTCCTGCACGCGCTGATGGACTACGCCTTCTACGCCGGAGTGGGGTATCAGACGACGACGGGGATGGGGCAGGTGCGAAGGAGAATGGCGGAATGAAGGAATGACAGAATGACGGAATGACGGAATGACAAAATGACAGAATGGCGGAATGACGGAATGACAGAATGACGGAATGACGGAATGGCGGAATGGCGGAGTGACGGAATGGCGGAATGCGGAGTAGAGACAGGCGATGCACCTTAACAATTGAGACAGAGGGAAGGCCGGCCCGGGGGTGGGGGCTGAGGGGGTGGCGACCGCCTCCGGGCCGGTGGAGGGCGCCCGTTGGGGGTGCGGGCGCCGTTGCGAACACCCCCCTTCGCGCGGCCCGATTTTGGGGGCTCCGGAGGGGGGTGTTCGCAGAAAACCTTAAGGTGGAACGGCAGGCCCATAGCGGCGCTTGACAAATGGGGAAAGTGGGGTAGAATAGGGACATGGAGATGGGAATTGTTCTTTAACAGTATAGAAATTCCCAGGGAGTTTGGCGGGTCCGAAAATCCCCAATGCCCGACAGGGCATTACGACATGTTTCTGTGGACCTAAACGCTCCATCTTTGCCTTAGTCCGAAAATCCCCAATGCCCGACAGGGCATTACGACTCGGTTACCCCGGCTCACGACATCGTCTCTACCAGCAGTCCGAAAACCCCCAATGCCCGACAGGGCATTAGGACGCATCCCGTGAGGTTCGCATGGTTCATCCCTCCCGTTTGCGTCCGAAGACCCCCAATGCCCGCAAGGGCATTAGACGTAGGGGCGACCTGCCGGTCGCCCCTACAAAACACGTCCGACCCCCCAATGCCTCACAGGGTATTAAGGGCCCGGTAAGGGCGACCCGCCGAGTCGTCTACCGGGCCCGAAACCCCCCGAACGCCTGCAAGGGTATCACCGAAGAACCGGAGAATCACAGGATCAGGAGGGCCGGTCGGTGTTCCGGGCCGGCTGGCGATTCTCCGGTTCCCTGAGCTCCGATGCTTTGCGAGCTCCCAGCGCCCTGTTGCAACTGGATGAACTGTTCCGGCAATAACGGGCGCTGCGTTTCGCCCGACGCTAAGGCATCGGGCTCATCCCGTGAAGCTCCTTCGGGGCTTTCTGATTAGCCCACAGGGCCACGGCCCGATGGGCCTCGCCCCGTGCCGGGGTCGCTTCGCTCGCGGGGTGGGGG
>JACIWQ010000167.1 GCA_014360895.1 Thermoflexales bacterium
GGTAGACGGGATGGCCGTTGAGCCGGGTGTGCGGGACCTCGTTCAGCAGCCGCTCCAGTAGCCGGTCCCGCATCTTCCGCAGATGCTCCGTCTCCTCCGGGGTGACCAGTTCCACCGCCGTGGCGAAACCGACCGCGCCGGGGATATTCTCCACGCCGGGCCGCAGGTCAAACTCCTGGAAACCGCCGTCCAGAACCTTCTTGATCGGCGTCCCCTTGCGGATATAGAGCCCCCCGATGCCCTTGGGGCCGTGGATGGTGTGCGCGGAGACGGTGACCAGGTCCACCGGAATCTCCCGGACGTCCAGCGGGACGCGGGTGAAGGCGTGGGTGGCGTCGGTGTGGAAGAGGACGCCCTTCTCCCGGCAGATTTCGCCGATGGCCCGGATGTCCTGGAGCGTCCCGATCTCCTGGTTGGCGGTCTGGACCGAGACCAGGATAGTCTCCGGCGTGATGGACTCCCGCAGGTGGTCCAGGTCTACCCGCCCGGTCTCGTCCACCCGGAGGTAGGTGGCCCGGAAGCCCTGGCGCTCCAGCGCGCGGACGGAGTGGAGGACGGGGAAATCCTCAATGGGTGTGGTGATGATGTGACGGCCCTTCTTCTCCCCCAGCGCCAGCGCGACGCCCTTGATGGCGAGGTTGCTGGACTCGGTGTCGCCGGAGGTGAAGATGAACTCGTCGGAGCTGGCGCCCAGGGCAGCGGCGATGCGGGCGCGGGCGTTATCCAGCGCCTCGCGGGCGTCCAGGCCGATGGAGTAGCCGAACTGCGAGGTCGCCACAGCATAGACGTCAAAGAAATACGGCTTCATCGCCTCCAGGACCCGCTCGTCCAGGCGGGTGGCGGCGGCATTATCCAGATAAACAAGATTTTCGTACACAGGCCCCTCCTTGCCCAACCGGTGCTCTTCGGCGTCATTATATCACAGTTCGGGCATAAAGTCAATGGCCGTCTATTAAATTTGCGTTAGAAATGTACAGGCCCGGCAGCCCGCGCTACCCACCGGTCAGGCGACGGTAAATGGAGGGGAAAGCAGCGGGGTCTATGTCGGACGTCGGGGTATCGTAGACCACCCGCCCCCGGGAAAGGACAACGACCCGGTCGCCGGCTGCCAGTCCGCGCTCCAGGTCGTGAGTGGTCAGAAAGATGGTGCATCCTTCGCCCGCCAGTTCGCCCAGCAGCCCGCTCAGGGCATCGGCCGCGTGGGGATCCAGTCCGGTGTACGGTTCGTCCAACAGCAGGATAGATGGACGGTGGAGGACCGCGCGCGCCACCGCCAGCCGCTGTTGCATCCCCCGGGAGAAGGTCCGCACCCGGTCGTGGCGGCGGTCGGCAAGGCCTACCCGTCCCAGGAGTTCATCCACGCGGGCCGGCGCGTCGGGAAGTCCGTAGAGGCGGGCGTAAAAGAGCAGGTTCTGCTCGGCGGTCAGGTCGTCGTAGAGAAGGGTCCGATGAGAGAGAAAACCAATCCGGCGGCGGATTTCGGCCCCCTCCCGCGCCGGGTCCAGCCCAGCGATGCGGAGGGCGCCCGAGGAGGGGCGGATGAGCGTCGCCAGAATCCGCAGCAGGGTCGTTTTGCCGGCCCCGTTGGGCCCCACCAGCGTGACAAACTCCCCTACCCCGATGGATAGCGTGATCCCTGCCAGGGCAATGTGCGGGCCGAAGGATTTGGAGAGATTCTCAACCTCAACGGCGTTCATAGTCGCAATGGTTGTACACTCCCGTACCGGAACGTGCGTTTATCTCTCCTGTTCCACCTTGTCCCGCGCCTCCCGCTTCAACGCCTCCCGCCGACGGCGGTACTCTTTCTCCCCCAACTGCCCCTGCTGGTACTCCTCGTCCAGCGCGGCGATGGCCTCTACCTGCGCGCGGACGGAGGCCGGGACCGGGCCGGGGGCCGGGGGCCGCAGGAGGACGTAGGCCGCCACGACCGCCACCGCCAGCGCGGCCAGGCCCAGGGCGATCTCCGCCGTCGGGTTGCGGGAGGGCTGGGCCGCTGGGGCCGACGTGGCGGGAGCCAGGGCGGTCTCTACGGGTTCCGTCCGCACCCGGAAGCGGACCGGCTGGCCCGGGTCCAGCGGCCCGGCGGTGTAGACCCGCACCGGCCCCTGCGCGGTGTCCATCACCCCGCCCGGCGTGAGCGCGCTCCCCTCGGCGGCCAGGTCTCCGAAGGCCAGAACCCCCAGCGAGGTCACCTGCACCGGGAAGGCCCGCTCCACCTCCATCCCCTCCGCGAAGGGGAGGGTGTACTGGAAGGCGAGTTCCAGCGAGAGGCTACCGGGCGAGATGGGCTCCGTGTACGCGAGCCCGCCGTCTAACCGTGCCCAGTGCTCCTCCGCCGGCTCCAGAATCTGCAGGTCGGTTGCCTGAGGAGGGAGCGCGAAGGTCAGCGTGTGCCGTCGGCCCGTCTGCGGGTCCTCCCGGCCGACGTAGGTCTGGTCCCCGGTGTTACTGACCAGATAGAACTCGTGGACCTCCAGCCGGTCCTCGGCCCGCCGCAAGAAAATGTGCAGTTGGGTGACGACAATTTGCGATGGGTCCCCCGTCGTCCCGCCCCCCTGCGGGGCCGGCGCCCAGGCCAGGAGGAAGGGCAAAAGCAGAAGAAACACAAAACCTCTTCTGTTCATCTCACCTCTCAAAAGGCCGAACCTGAAGTTCGGGCATAGGATACCTGTGTCCAGCAGGTAGCGGCTCATTCAATCCCCTCTACAATCTCTGCCAGGCGGGCTTCCCATGCCTCGCGAAGGGATCGGACATAACGGTCCACATCTTCCGGAGTTTGCAAATCGGGATGGTCCTCATCGCTCCAGGCAGGTTGACGCCGTAATTTCAAACGCCTCAATTCCTTTTCGGCCGCCTGGACCAGGAAACGGTTCCGCTCCCGAAGAGGCACATACTGCTGGATTTCCTCCAGCAGAGAAGTCGGAATTGTTATCTGAATTCGCCGGACATCCGAGTAGCCCATCGCTCATCCGCTCACCCGTAAAATGGCAGTAAGGCAAAATCCGCACTTCGTTTGCTGCGGGAGGGGTATAGTGTCCTCACCCCTCCCCCAACCCCCTCCCCTCTCCTGACCGAAGGTCAGGAGAGGGGAGGGGGTAGCGGCGAAGCCGCTGGGGGTGGGGGTGAGGATTGTCCCGCTCTGAGGGAGATTTCTCTGCCGCGGTGCAGTTTTTGCCCCATTGCGTAAAAAGGTGCACTTTGATTATACCCCGAATATACACCCGTCAAAACGGACCCCTTCGCAACGGTGCGCCGCAGCGGGCGCAGAAGCGGTCCTCCGGGCCCACGCGCCGCCCGCAGCGGGGGCAGAAGCGAATCTCCTCTTCCTCCGGACTCGCCTCTGCAGCAGCCGGGGGCTCCCGCCGAGCCGCGCGGGCCTGCGCGACCCAGTGCTCTATCGCCCGGTCGGGGTCGCCGGCGCGGCGGAAGGGCCGGGCCAGCCACGCCCCGACGATGAGGGCCAACGCCAATCCGATCAGGAGAGAGCCGAAACTCATTCTGTCACCTCGCCAACGCGCCAGGTCAACGTGCCAGGCACTTTCAGAAGTGCCTGGCACGTATCGCAACGTCACCCTCTGCTTAACTCACCCAGCACGGCCCGCAACTGGTCCGCCGTCACCGGGCCGATGTAGAAGCGGACGACCTTCCCTTCGGCGTCCACAACGAAGGTCTCCGGGACGCCGGTCAGGCCGTAGAGGGCCGCGACCTGCCCCGTCGGGTCCAGGCCGACGGGATAGGTGACGCCGTGCCGGGCCAGGAAGTCCCGCACCGCGGCCTCCTCGTCCTTGTAGGCGATGCCGATGAAGGCCACTCCTTTCCCCTGGTATTCCTCCCAGACGGCCTGGAGGTCGGCGGCCTCCGCCTCGCAGGGCGGACACCAGGAGGCCCAGAAGTTGACGACCACGACCTGCCCCCGCGCGCCAGAGAGGGAGAACGTGGAGCCGTCCAGCAGGGTCAGGGTGAAATCGGGCGCGGCCTGGCCGGGGAGGGGGCGACCGGAGGGCTGGGACGCGGCGCCGTGCCCCGGCCCCCACATCGCCACGCCCGCGGCGACCAAGACGGCCACGCCCGCCAGCAGGCCGGCGGTATTCCAGAGGGCCCGCCGCCGGGCCTGGGGGACCGTCAGCCGGAGGCCAGCGGAGGATGGCCAGAAGGCCAGCGCGCCCCCGGCCAGGAAGACCAGCCCGCCCAGCCAGAGGAAGGAGGCCAGGGGGTTGATGAAGACCTTGAAGGTCGCCGACGCGCCGTCGGCCGACCAGCCCGCCAGGACGACGTAGAGGTCCTCCCGCAACCCGGCCCGCAGCGCGGGGGTCGTCACCGACTGCTCAAAGTTAGCGTACCGATCCAGCCGGGGCTGGAGGGTCACCCAGTACGCGCCGTCCCGGTAGACGGAGACGATAGCCCAGGTGGAGAGACGGTCGCCAGCAGGGAAGTCCTGCCGGAGTTCCTCAAAGACCAGGGTGTAGCGGCCCACCCGGGCCGGCTCCCCGGCCGTCAGCGTCAGGTCCCGCTCCAGGGGGTACATCCGGGTGCCGATGACGCCCACCAGAAGAAGCACGATGCCCAGGTGGACGACGTAGCCGCCGTACCTGCGCCGGTTCCGGTCCACCAGGACGGCCAGCGCGGTCAGGGGGCTCTCCCCCTCCCGGCGGCTGCGGGCCAGGACGTCTCGGACAATCTCCGTCAGCGCCGTCCCCAGGGCCATGCCGGTCAGGGCGAAGCTCAGGAGGGAGAGGGCGCGGGTGAAGCCGGAGAGGGCGGCCACCCCGGCGACGACGGCACCGCCCACCAGCGCGGGGATCAGCCGTCGGGCCTCCAGTTTCTGCCGCCCCGCGACCGGGCAGAGGGCCAGGATGAGGGTCAGGACGGCGAACTGGGGGCCAGTCACCCGGTCAAACCACTCCGGCGTCGCCTCAAAGCGGCCGCCCGCCAGCGCCTCCGTCAGCGTGGGGAGCAGGCTCCCCACCAGGACCGACCCGGTCAGGACCAGGAAGAGCATCAGGGTCAGGGTGAAAAGCCCTTCCCTGGAGAGGAAGCTCTCGGAGGGGCGCTTTTCCTCCAGCAGATGCCGTCGGCGGAAGATGAGGACGAGGGACCCGACGAGCGTCAGGCCGATGGCGGTCAGGAAGTAGAGCCCCAGGTTGGAGCGGGCGAAGGCGTGGACAGATTGGATCATCCCGCTGCGGGTGGTGAAGGTGCCGAAGAGGACGAGGGCGTAGGTGAAAGAGACCAGCAGGAGGTTCCAGATGCGGAATCCCCGCCGCTCCTCCTGCATCGCGGCACCGTGGAGGAGGGCGGTGGCGGTGAGCCAGGGCATCAGCCCGGCGTTCTCCACGGGGTCCCAGGCCCAGTAGCCGCCCCAGCCCAGGACGTCGTAGGCCCAGCGCGCGCCCAGCAGGAGCCCCAGTCCCAGGAAGAGCCAGGCGAAGAGCGTCCAGCGGCGGACGGCGCGGGTCCAGCCTTCCACCTCCCCGGTCATCAGGGCAGCCATCGCGTAGGCGAAGGGGACCGCCAGGCCGACGTACCCCAGATAGAGGGCCGGGGGGTGGAAAATCATCCCCGGATGGCGCAGGAGGGGGTTCAGCCCCATCCCGTCGGCGGGGACCGTCGCCGTCCGGACGAAGGGGTTGCTCAGGAAGAGGGTGACGCCGGTGAAGA
>JACIWQ010000168.1 GCA_014360895.1 Thermoflexales bacterium
CTGGTCTCCCTGGTCGTTTTCGGCTCTCTGGGGCGGGGGAAGCCCGGTCCGGATTCGGATGTAGACCTGCTGGTGGTCTGTCGGACCCTTCCGGCGGGCCGCCTCCCCCGGGTGGAGGCTTTTGCCGCCCATGTGGAATCCCAGGTGGAATCCCACCTGCATGCATTGGCCGCCCAGGGAATTCACACGGCCTTTTCCCCGGTCCTGAAGACAACCGATGAAGTGCCACTGGGGAGCCCTCTTTTCCTGGATATGACGGAGGATGCCTGGATTCTCTATGACCGGGACGACTTCTTTGCCACCTGGCTTTCCGAATTCCGCGCCCGACTGACCCGCCTGGGGGCCCGGCGGGTCTGGCGGGGCGACCACTGGTACTGGGACCTTCGGCCTGGATACCGACCGGGAGAGGTATTTGAGATTTGAAAAACATTACCCTGGCCCAGAGTTACATCAGGGTGGAAGTGGCCTCCCGGCTGATTTCGGAATAGGGGAATCCCTATGCGTTACCTTATCCGCCGTCTGCTCTCATTAATCCCCACTCTTCTGGGGGTCACCATTATCGTCTTCCTACTGCTGCGGCTCATCCCCGGTGACCCCGCCGTCGCTATGCTGGGGGAGCACGCCTCCCAGGAGAACGTCCAGCGCATTCGGGAGCAACTGGGCCTTACCCGCCCCCTCTTCCTGGACCGGGAGGCGCTCAAGCAGGGGGACTTCAAGGGCTTCCTGGATAGCCAGTATCTCCGCTTCCTGGGCCGCCTGGTCCGGGGCGACCTGGGGGCCTCCATCCACCGGCGCATCCCTATTGCTCAGGAACTGGCCCAGCGCTTCCCGGCAACAGTGGAACTGGCCCTGGCCGCGATGGCCGTGGCCGTCGCGGTGGGGATTCCCATCGGCATCATCTCCGCCGCCCGCCGCAACACCTGGATAGATAGTGTCAGCATGGTCGGCGCCCTCGTTGGCGTCTCCATGCCCATCTTCTGGCTCGGCCTGATGGAAATTATGCTCTTCGCGGTTATCCTCAACTGGTTCCCCATCGGCGGGCGACTGGACCACGCCATAGAGGTCCGGCGGATCACGGGCCTCCTGCTGATAGACTCGTTGGTCACCGGCCACTGGGCGGCGTTCTGGGACGCGGTCAAGCACCTGGCGATGCCGGTGCTCGCGCTGGCCACCATCCCCCTGGCCATCATCGCCCGGATGACCCGCGCCAGCATGCTGGAGGTCCTGCAGGAGGACTACATCCGTACCGCCCGCGCGAAGGGTCTGCACCAGCGGCTGGTCCTCTTCCGGCACGCGCTGAAGAACGCCCTGCTGCCGGTGGTCACCATCATCGGCCTGCAGACGGGGAACCTGCTGGCCGGGGCGATTCTCACCGAGACGATTTTCGCCTGGCCGGGCATCGGCAAGTGGGTCTACGACGCCATCGTGGGGCGGGACTACCCGGTCGTCCAGGGCGGCACCCTGCTCATCGCGCTGGTCTTCGTCCTGGTGAACCTGCTGGTAGACCTCTCCTACGCCGCGCTGGACCCGCGCATCCGCTACGAGTGAAGGAGCCGATGAGCGAACGACCCGTTTTCGCTGAACTCCCACGCCGACGACGGACCCTCTGGGGGGATGCCTGGCGGCGACTGATCGCCAGCCCCACCGCCCGCTTGGGGATGGCGATTGTCGTCACTTTCGTCCTGGGCACCGTCCTGGCTCATTTCCTCTGGCCCTACGACCCCAAGACGGACCTGGATTACTCCCTGAAACTGAAGCCCCCCACCCTGCGCCCCACCCCCGATGTGCCCTCCATTCATCCTTTCGGCACCGACAAACTGGGACGGGACGTCTTCCGACGGGTGGTGCATGGCGGCTGGAACTCGTTGCGGGTGGGCGTGATCTCCGTCGGTATCTCCCTGATAGTGGGCGGGCTCCTGGGCCTGCTGGCAGGCTTCTACGAAAGCGTTCCCCTCACCGCCGGGGAACGGATGGGGCTGATGGCGGGCATCGGCCTGGCCCTGGGGAGCGTCCCCGCGTGGATTGCCGCGCAGCCGGTGCAGGCGGTACTGTTCGCCGCGCTGGGCGCGCTATCTGCCAGCGTGGCCGTCTCCTGGCCCAACGGTCGGCGGTGGCGGATCCTGCCGCTGGCCGGGTTGCTCATCGGCGCTGTCCCCTCTTTTTTCGTCAGCCCCTATGTGGCCCTCGTGAACGGGTTGCTGGGCCTGACCATCGGGGGCATCCTGGTCTTCCCACTGGGCGGCCCGCTCTTCTCCAACATCGTGATGCGGGTGATGGACATCATCCTGGCCTTCCCCAGCATCCTGCTGGCCATCGCCATCGTCGCCTTCCTGGGGCCGGGGCTGGACCGGGCGATGATCGCCATCGGGTTCGTGGGTATCCCCACCTACGCCCGGCTGATGCGGGCGACGGTCCTCTCCCTGGTCCAGCGGGACTACGTCCTGGCCGCGCAGGCAGTGGGTTCGGGCCACACCCGCATCCTCTTCCGGCACATCCTGCCCAACACCCTTTCCCCCATCATCGTCCAGTCCACCCTGGGGCTGGGGAGCGCCATCATCTGGGCCGGCGCGCTAGGCTTCCTGGGGTTGGGCGCCATCCCGCCGGAGCCGGAGTGGGGCGCGATGCTGGGGGATAGTTACCGCTTCCTGACCAGCGGCGCCTGGTGGGCCGTCACCTTCCCCGGCATCGCGATTATGCTCAGCGTCCTGGGCTTCAACCTGCTGGGAGACGGCCTGCGGGACGCCCTGGACCCCCGTCTGACGCGGTAGAGAGGGTCCAAACACCGAATCGGGTAGGGAGACAACAATGTCCACACGCTGGATCCGCTATGCCACTCCCCACGGCCCCCGCTGGGGAGTTCTGGACGGAGAGACCGTCCGGGAACTCCGGGGGGACCCCTTTGGAGAATGGACGGTCGGAGACCCCGTAGGTCTGCTGGAGGGAGTGACCCTTCTGGCCCCGGTGACCCCCACCAAGATTCTCTGCGTGGGCCGGAATTACCCCGCCCACGCCGCCGAGCACGGCGCGGAGGTCCCCCAAGAACCGCTCCTCTTCTTCAAGCCGCCCAGCGCCGTCATCGGCCCCGATGCCCCCATTCTCCTGCCGCCCCAATCCCGGCAGGTGGAGTACGAGGCGGAACTGGCGGTGGTCATCGGCCGCCGCTGCCGGAACGTGCGCCCGGAGGAGGCATGGAACTACGTCCTGGGCGTCACCTGCGCCAACGACGTGACGGCCCGGGACCTGCAGCGGCGGGACGGCCAGTGGACGCGCGCCAAAGGCTTTGACACCTTCTGCCCGGTGGGCCCCTGGCTGGTCGTCGGCGTCACCGAAGAAGATGTGGCCGACCGCGCGGTCATCTGCCGGGTGAACGGCGATGTCCGCCAGCATGGGCGCACCTCCGAGATGGTCTTCTCTCCGGCCCACCTCATCGCCTACGCCGCGTCGGTGATGACGCTGGAGCCGGGCGACCTGTTCCTCACCGGCACCCCGGCCGGCGTCGGCCCCATCCACCCCGGGGATGTGGTAGAAGTTGAGGTAGAAGGCATCGGCGTCCTGCGCAATCCGGTGGCCCTCCCCTGACCCGGAAAGGCATACCCTATGCCCTTTGACGCCTACGAACGACCCATCCAGTACCTGCGAGTCTCGGTGACTGACCGCTGTAACCTCCGCTGCGTCTACTGCATGCCGGAGGAAGGGGTCGCCAAATTCTCCCATCAGGACATCCTGCGCAACGAGGAAATTGTCCGCATCGTGCGAATTGCGGTGGAGACGGGTTTCGTCCACATCCGCCTGACGGGCGGCGAGCCGCTGGTCCGCAAAGGAATCGTGGACCTGGTGGCGGAACTGGCCCGCATCCCCGGCCTGGATGACCTCTCTATGACCACCAACGGTATCTTGTTGCGCCCGTACGCCGAAGAACTGGCCCGCGCGGGACTCCGACGGATCAACCTCAGCCTGGACACCCTCCGCCCGGAGCGGTTCCGGCAGATCACCCGCTGGGGGAATCTGGAGGACGTGCTGGCCGGGCGGGAGGCCGCGCTGGCGGCCGGCCTCCGCCCCGTCAAAATCAACATGGTCGTCGTCCGGGGCCTGAACGACGACGAGGTGGTGGACATGGCCCAAAAGACGCTGGAGCCGGATTGGCATGTCCGCTTCATTGAGGTGATGCCGTTGGGGGCCGGAGTCCACTGGTCAGGGGACGGCGTGGTTCCGGCGGCGGAAATCCGCGCCCGCATAGAGGAGGCGCTGGGGCCGCTGACGCCCGTCCACGGCGAGGTCGGCATCGGCCCCGCCCGCTACTACCGGCTTCCCGGCGCCGCCGGGACAGTGGGCTTTATCAGCGCGGTCACCGAGCATTTCTGCCACTTCTGCAACCGCCTGCGGCTGACCTCCGACGGCCGCCTGCTCCCCTGCCTGCTCTCCAGCGCCACCATAGACCTGCGCACGCCGCTGCGCAACGGCGCCACGGACGAGGAACTGCGTGCTCTTTTCCTGCAGGCGGTCGTCGCCAAGCCGCGCGGCCACGCGCTGGCGGAAGACGTCCACCCCTCCACTCTCCCCATGTCCCATATCGGTGGGTAGGCGGACGTGCCCGATATGGAAGCCCCTTTCTCCATTGCCCCTCTGGAACGGATAGAGGACTTCCTGGCCTGTGAGCGCCTCCAGCAGGCCGTCTGGCAACTGGAGGCCGAACAGATGCCCAAAGCCACCGCCACTATGCTCATCGCCAGTCGGCGATACGGCGGGATGGTCCTGGGCGCGTTTGACCCCGGGGGACGTCTCATCGGCTTTCTCTTCGCCCTGCCCGGAACGGTCCCGTCCGACAATCCCGCCGCCGCTGGCCCCCACTGGCAACTCTGCTCCCGCATTATGGGCGTTCATCCCGACTGGCAGGGTCGGGGCGTGGGACACCGCCTCAAACTGGCCCAGCGGGAGTGGGCCCTGGCCCACGGCTACGAACTGGTCACCTGGACCTACGACCCGCTGGAGGCCGCCAACGGGACCCTGAATCTGGGGAAACTGGGGGCCATCTGCCGCTGCTACCTGCGGGACTTCTACGGCCCTATGGCCGACGGGCTGAACGTGGGCCTCCCCTCCGACCGGTTTGAGGTGGCCTGGTGGGTGGGCCGCGAATGGGTACGACGGCGGGTAGAGGAGGGCTGGCGTCCGCCCCGCCTGGAGGACCTGCAGGCATCCGGGGTGAGGGTGGTCAATCCCGCCCGCGTCCGCCCGGACGGGTGGCCCGAGCCCGGGCCGGTCCGCCCGCCGGAAGGAGAGGCCGTCCTGGTGGAAATCCCCGCCCATATCCAGGCGGTCAAACGGGCGGACCCGGGCCTGGCCCTGGCCTGGCGGCTGAACGTGCGGGAGGCCTGCGAGGCGGCCTTCGCAGCGGGCTACACCGCCTGCGACGTGGTGAAGGCGACGGTGGAGGGCATCCCCAGAGTGTATTATCTGCTGCAAATTCTGGGCCCCTGAGAATTTCCCCCGTTGAAGAGGCGCCCCTCCCCTTCCTCCGAGTGTGTCCCCAATTTGTCGGGCGTGCGCCACCGTACCACCGGCCGCCGGGCCGG
>JACIWQ010000169.1 GCA_014360895.1 Thermoflexales bacterium
GGCAGCCAGTAGGGTAACTTCCCTTTCATCGCCGCCAACCTGGTGGTCAGCGACATTGGGGGGCACACTCAGTTGATTTATTTAACCGCGAAGGACGCAAAGAGCGCAAAGCTTCTTTAGATTCTTTGCGTCCTTGGCGCTCTTTGCGGTTTTGAAAAGGTGCCTCCCTACCGACGCGCCGGCAGGTAATCGCACAGGTGTATTCATCTGCACTTTATCTGACGAAGTTTTTTGTTGCACAAAACGTGGAATGATGTTATAATTGCAAACAAATATTGAACGATGAGGAAAATGCAATGTATTCAGCGACAATCTCGTCCAGGTACCAAATCGTCATTCCTCGCGCGCTGCGGAAGCGATTGGGGTTGAAACCCAAGCAGAAAGTCGTTTTCATCCCTCTGGGCAACACCCTGCGCCTGGTGGTGGTTCCGTCCATAGAGCAGGCCCGGGGGATGTTCCCCGGCATAGAGACCGAAATCCCGCGCGAGGAAGACGAGGCGCGATGAACGTTGTGGACTCTTCAGGGTGGCTGGAGTATCTGGCCGACGGCCCCAATGCCGATTTCTTCGCCCCCGCCATTCGGGATACGGACCACCTTCTGGTCCCCACCATCTGCCTTTACGAGGTCTTCAAGTTTCTCTCCCTGCGGCTGGGCGAAGAGGCCGCCCTGGAGGCTGTCGGGGTGCTGCATAGCGGCCGAGTCGTGGATGTCACGGCCGAGGTTGCCCTTTATGCGGCCCAACTGTCTATCCAACACCGGCTCCCGATGGCCGATAGCCTGATCCTGGCGGTTGCCCGTCTGAACCGGGCCACATTGTGGACGCAGGACGAGCATTTCCGGGGACTGGAGGGAGTCCGGTACATCCCGAAGCAGGCCGCTTCGTCGGGATAAAGGGGGAAAAGAGCGCGGGGGACCTGCGGCGGCCCGCCCGAAAGGGCGGGCCGCCGTATCCTATGCCGGCTGAGTAGCCATCGTCACGTGTGGGCGTTAGGGAGCTATGGTCCACGAACTGATCACGTCGTTCAGGGCGTGGAAGGTTGGGCAGTTCGGCCCGCAGGCATATGACGGCCCGCTGTAGTTATAAAGGTCGTAGACGGTGACGAGATTGCAGGTGGAGAATCCCTGACCAGAAGCGAAACGGTTGTCCACACCGTCGGTCCGAAGGTCGGGGCGGCCGTAACTGTACCCTGCGGAACAAGGGTATGCGCCGTAGTACTCTATCAGGAGTGAGCGGTAGTCCGTGTTATCGTAGAATTTAGCGATCAGGTACAGAGAAGCCAGGGACACACCGTCTACTGTCTCAATGCGTCCCCTGCCGCATACGGGCTCCGAAGCTCCTCCCCCTTCCTCCAGCGGTTTCAGCACCACCACGCAGCGGTATTCTTTTGAGTCGCTGGGGCCCTGCACTATAGGGCTGGTCTCCACTGGCCGATACTCGGGCTGCTCCAATTCCTCCGGCCGCAGCGGCTCTAAAACCACATCCGTCTTCTCGGGTGCCGTTTCCTCGCACCACTGAGCGACCACTTTGGACGCCTGTTCGCCCGGCAGGATCGGATCCAGCAGAACGGCCAGGTGTGCCCCGGGGGGACAGGACCCCGTTGTCGTCTGTGCTCGGACGATGGCGGCGGTCCCTAGGAGACCACCCACCAGGAGCAGGATACCCACCAGAAGCCATTTCTTTCGCCCCATTTTGCACCTCCTGAGGTTGCACTCTTGCCTGGCTACTCAGCCAATTGAAGGATAGCACAACCGGGGTTAAGCGGCGGTTAAATTGAGCCTCCTGGAGGCTCTTATCTCTGAAACGTGGAAGCATGGCCTTGAGGCGGCTTTGCCGTCCGCCGTAAACCCCTTCCAGTCCTCTTCTCTCTTTTCCTAAAAACCGGGGGCCTGGAAACCGGTTCCAGGCCCTCAGGGCTGAAAAGTCTGCCTACCAAAAGACAAAGCCGTTATAGAGGGCTGTAGCGAGCCCCCGGTTCCACACCGTCGGGTAATACCAGCTTACTTGGTTCACTCGCAACTGGCAGGTTCCTGCTCCTCTGGAAACCTGACAGCCGTAGAAAACTCCGGATCGCTGGCTGGTGAGCCCGATGCGGAAATTTGCATCACCAACCGCAACTCATCTCCAGAGGTCGTCTTTGGAGACCCTATGGGTTCCGGAGAGGGCATACGGTATTCCCGTTGCACTTTTGCGGCCACCAGGTCCTCCTTTGGCGAACGTGGGGAGTTGCTGCGGATTGGTGCTGCCATTGCGCCAGTGAACTCCAGGGGAGGGGCAGAGGCTGGCTGTGGAGCATCTGAATCACCGCATACGATAGGCCTGCGACCAGAGGCCGCAGGCCTATCCAGAGATTCCCAGCAGGGCCGGGTCTCGAACCGCCCAGCCTTATCATGGGTTACACGATGAGCACCACTTCTCCGACTCAGTTTGATTGTCCATTGCCCCCATGGTTGCGCATGAATATCCGCAATTGATTACGGCCCCTTCGTAGTTGGGATAGTCGTAGTGGTAAAAGCGGGCGCACCCTTGATACGATTTCGCCGACGAGATTGTGTTGGCCCAACCGGAAGGCATGCTGGACAATACATAGATGCTACCATCGAAGCAACCATTGGGGTTTGACGTAACTGATATCAACGTGCTCCCTGAGAAATTTGAGCCTGAATAATCTATACCGATGACTGTGTTACTCTGGGCTGGCGTCAGCATCTCCTCCGTAACCTCGCCAGGCTCTGCAGGGACCGGAAGCTGAATTGCGCCTTCGGTGGCGAAAAAGAGCGCTTTAGAGAAGGTATCAAAGCAGACAGGTTCAGAGGTTTTGGATTCCGTCTGGCCTGGCTGAAGCGGTTCAATTTGAATCACACAGTGCTGATCAGGCTGATCCGCTCCTGATCCAGCATTCCGGTAATCCTCAGGGTTCAAACCGATGAACTCCATCGCTTCCTCAAAGGTGTTGAAGGAGTGGGCCTCCCCAGCCGTTCCCGCGGCTGCTTCTTCCTCGGTCAGCACCCGAACCACGGTGAAGGGTGGTTCATCAGATTGAGCCCGTGCTATCAAAGCCCCTGTCAACCCCACAAGTATGGCCATACCAGTGATGACAAACCACATTTGGTGCTTGAGCATATCTCACCTCTGTACGTTAGACCGATCGTGAGCATCACCCGCCCGCCGTCTCTGGCAATCCGAGAAACTTTACCCAGAACCACGGCAGGCAAATTTCGCGCTGCTTACCAGCCGCCGAAGGCGGGTCGGGTGCATGCAGGGTTAGGCACCTCGTATAACATGTTTAGTGTGGGGGTCGCCAGCCCGCCGCCCACTTGACAACTTGGGGAATCTCTGGCATCCTGGAGGCCGGCCCAAGGAGGGTAGCGCTGTCGCACCTCGCCGCTACCAGCAACGCACGCCTGGATAGGGTACGGTTGGCAGAACAACCGGTTGTATCATTCTTTCAAGGTACAACAGCTACACGAGCGACTTCGTGTCGCACCAGCGAGACGTTAGGCACTTATCACGGCGAAATTGCCAAACAATTCACCAGTATACTCAATTGATCCAGAACCAATCAGTGACATGTAAAAAGCGAGTAGTCACCGCTCCAAGATCCCAGTGCCGATGGTAGGTATTATTTGTGTGGTAATTCACGTATGGCTCGCCGTTGCGAATCTCTACAACGATGGCACTGTGATCCAAGATCCCATCGCCATCAAAATCGTAATATAGGCTATCCCCCAAGGTCAATTCTCTTGCTGAGGCAACATAACTGCCACGCATTTCGTCCACATTGGTGTTACGTGAAAGATTGTATGCCTGATCATGAGGTACTGCCCAACTGGTAGACCACGTATCATCCCAGACATCGCCAGTGCTATGGAAATCGTACCACCACACAAAAGGGGCTCTCCATGCCATCAATGCCTGACCGCCATCATCAAAACATTGGGACACATAATTGGTACAATCATCGCCAGGGAAGTACCGGTATCTCGGATTGTGACTGTTCCACCACCTATCTGCGTAAGCCACCGCTCCGGCGCGATTGTAGTGATGATACCACAATGGGACCACGCCTTCTGACGACCCGTCTTTGGGGAACGTACCTGGCACTTCTCCATCCAGTAATGGAATGTCTTGCCCTTTACTGCCCCGTTTGGAGAATATATCGAAATAGCGGTCAACTACAATGTACCATCGCTCACCCTGACGGACTAAGAGAATCTCATGCTCTAGCCCGGCCTCCTTAGATATTACGGGACGAGGATCATCCGGGTATTCAGATGTATATGACACATCCACGACGACCTCGACTCTGGCTGTGCTCTTCTCTATCTCTATGCTTTTGAATTCAATTTGCAACTCTACGCCAGTGTACCTGAACCCCGCCCGCCGTGCCGGTTCCAGGTAGTGACGCTCAAACCGTTCCCGTTCCACGGCATCCAGAGACTGAGCATCGCGGTAGTAAAAATCTACCAGCGAGATTGTGGGATTGACCAGCAAATTCCAGCGGGTTTCCAAGTACCGGATCACATGCTCTCGGATTACCACTTCTTGAGAATCCTTTAGCAACGCCCCATGAACCACTGTTGCACCTAAACTAACACTCACCAGCAACACAAGCAGTACAAATATTGAAAGAGACTTAAACCTACGCATTTTTGACCTCTGAATTTGATAAGCCTAACACCTCTTATGTAACCGATTCCAGTATATCATATCCGGTGTTAAATCCCTGTTAAGCTTTGAGGCAGAAGAGGTGGATTGGGCGAGTTTTCCAGACCCGATTGGAATCGGCTCGGCTGATGTTGCTTTGGAAAGACGAAGTTCAAGGAGATGGCATGGCGGGAAGCCGGACTGTGAAGATGCTACCAAGACCTGGGGTACTCTCCACGTGTATATATCCGCCATGGAATTCCACTATCCGCGCCGTGATGGATAAACCCAAGCCAGCCCCGCCCCGATGGCGGGCCCGCGAACGGTCCACCCGGTAAAAGCGTTCAAAGATGTGGGGGAGATCCTCCGGGGGAATACCCACTCCGGTATCCATCACCTGGATCATGACCTCGTTGGCTTCCCGATGTGCTGTGACGGTCACGGAGCCCCCGGGACGGTTGTAGCGGATTCCGTTCTCAATTAAATTAGCCAGTGCCCGGACCAGCAGAGGGGCATCCCCCCGAATGACCAGTTCGTCCGTCATTTCCAGCCTTAGGGTGACTTGAGAGGCCTGGGCTAGAGGTCTCATCTCATCCATAGCTTCTGACAGGATCACCTCTACGTTCACCGGTTCCCGCTGGATGTCTTTCTCTTCTTTCGCCAACAGCAACAGGTCTTCTACCAGGCATTCCAGCCGGCTCAATGTGCGATCCAGCACCTGGGCCATCTCCCGGTAATCGGAGAGGGTTGCATTCGGATCCTCCCGGATCACCTCCAGATTGGCTCGCAGAGTGGCTAAA
>JACIWQ010000017.1:0-3251 GCA_014360895.1 Thermoflexales bacterium
TGTTGGGGGTTTTTGGGGGGGGCGGCGGCTGCCCCCCGCCGCAAA
The DNA here is from genome assembly GCA_014360895.1 of Thermoflexales bacterium. Lineage (GTDB taxonomy): Bacteria > Chloroflexota > Anaerolineae > B4-G1 > DUEL01 > SpSt-77. The sequence goes on from JACIWQ010000017.1 coordinate 46, forward strand.
CCCTCTCCGGTTCCCCCAGATCATCGGAGTTATTGTGATTCAAGTATACCACACCTTACTGAACAGCGCAACCGGCGCGGAATTTTCCCAAAATGAGCGACACTCACCCGCCGCCGGGCTTCGGTCTCTGCCCCATCACCACCCGGAACGCCCGCGCGGTCAACACGGGGCGAAGGACACAGCCGGCAGGGAGTTCAGAGGCCAGGTCCAGGCCCAGGCCGGGATGGGCCTGGACCGCTTCCAGCGGCCATTCGGAGACGTCCAGGAACTCGGGGAGAGCCGTCGGGGTGACCGTCAGCAGGCCGAAAAGGTCGCCCCGGCGGGGACGATCCAGCGGTCGGCCCAGAAAGGTCACAATCGCCAGCGCGTCCGGCGTCTCGGGGCCGCCCAGTTGGGGTGGGAGAAGATTGACGATATAGGGCCAGGCCTCCGGCGGGCCAGCAGGCACCTCCAGGTAACCCGCCACCCGCCACTGGTGGAGCAGGACCGTGTGGGGCGGGGCCTCCAGTGCCAAATCTACCCCCAGTTCCTCCCGCACCTCCCTCCGCAGGGCGGTCAGGGCGTCCTCTCCGGCCAGCAGGCCGCCGCCGATGCCGCCGATGCCCACCGAAAGGACGCCGTCCGGGCGGCGGGCCCAGTAGCGGGGGCGCTGAACCTCAAAGTACCAGGCATCATCGTCCCGCAGGAGGACCGAGACGCCGATCAGGGCAACCCGCCGCCCCGTCAGCAGCGGATGGGCGCCCTCCAGGGCTGGCAGAGAGGCGAACAGGTCGGGCATCAGAGATGGCTCTGGATGAACCGATAGGTCTTCTCCGCCACGAACTCCCATTCACTATCCACGGTGATGCAGTGGCCGGAGTTGTGGAGAGTCACCAGTTCCTTATCCCGGGAGCCCGCCCGCTCATACGTGTACGGGCCGCTGCGGGGATGGATGGCCTGGTCCCGAGTGCTGTAGATGACCAGCAGGGGGCAGGTCACCCGGGGGAGGAGTCGCCGAACCCGGAAGAGCAGTTTCAGGAGTTCATGGGCCGCAAAGACGGGATTCTCCTCGTAACTCCAGAGGCGCAGGTCCGCTTCCGGGTCGGTCAGGTCTTTATCCGGCGATTTGGCCCGTCGGGAGATGAAATATTTGAGGACGGGGGTCAGGTAGATGAGCCGGTCGGCAACGAGGGTCGCCGGGGAGTAGGCGACGGCGCCGGGCAGTTCCGGGTGGTGGGCAGCCAGATACAGGGTCAAAACAGCCCCCATAGAGAGTCCGCCCACAAAGACCGTCTCGCAGCGGGCGCGCAGGTCGGCCAGTGCCTTCTCCACATGCCCGGCCCAGTCGGTCCAGCGGCAGCGGTTCATGTCCTCTACCGTCGTCCCATGCCCTGGAAGGAGCGGAGCATAGACCGTGAGGCCTTGCCGGTGCAGGTACTCTCCCGCCAGGCGCATCTCCGGCGGGGAGCCGGTGAACCCGTGAATGAGCAGCATGCCAACCGGTCCGCCCTCCAGCAAAAACGGCGAAGGGTCCAGATGAGGATGTCGGGTCATCGTCGCCTCCATTTCGTTGAATCCTATCAGGTCATATCGGGCAACGCCGCTTTCGGGCAGCGCGCGGCTCCCTCATCCCTCCGGCCCGAAAAGTCCCATTCCCTTCCCGGTGAGCGGCACGACTTTCGCGTCTTTCGGGACGTGCGGGCACTTCTAAAAGTGCCCGGCACGTCTATTCCCCCAGCCCCACCACTAACAGGTCCAGCGCGGCTTCGGGGGTCATGTCCCCGGTTTTGATGGCCACGTCCAGGTCCAGCAGATACCGGTAGATGCGTTCCAGTTGGGCAGGGGTGAAATTGGCGCTCTGGGTGTGCAGTTTCCGGGCAACGAAGGGGTGAATGCCCAGCGTCTGGGCGATAGAGGCGGGATTTTCTCCCCGTCCGGCCAGGTCTTTCACCATGATGATGAGGCGGAACTGGCGGACGATCATCGCCATAATCCCCATCGGGTTCTCCCCTGCATCCAGGAGTCGGTGAAGGAGAATGGCCGCCTGTCGGCCCTGGCGCAGGCCCAACGCATCCACCAGATCAAATACCACCGCCTGCTGGACGTACGGGACCAGTTGCGCCACATCCTGCAGGGTCACGGCCCGCCCCGGTCCGGCGTAGGTGACCAGTTTGACGATTTCCCCGTCCAGCAAGCGCAGGTCGCCGGGGCCGATGACCTGGGCCAGGTGGACGGCCGCTTCCCGCTCCATCTCCCCGCCGTGGAGGCGGGCGCGTGCCTGGATCCAGCCGGGGAGCGCCTCCGGAGAGGGCGGCTCAAACTGCCGGACGTACCCCTCCTCCCGTCCGGCGGCGTATTTCAGGACCGGGTGGTCGTCGGGAAGGGGCCCGTCCTCTATAAAGACGAGGCGGGTGGTCTCCGGCAGGGCCTGGAGGAGACGAAGCACCCCTTCCAGAAGCCCCCGCTCCTTTCCGCGCCCTAACCGGGCCAGGAGACCGGTGACCAGCACCAGCCGTCGGTCGGCCAGAAACGGCACCGTCTCGCAGGCGCGGCGGAGTTCCTCCAGGGTCACCGTCCGCCCGTCCAGGTGGACGGTGTTCAGTTCCCCCAGTTCCCCCATGCGGCGGCGCAGGTCGGCGACCGCCTCGCTGCGGGTGAACTCGTCGCTGCCGTGGAGGATGTAGAAGCGGGGGCTATCCATCTACGACTCGGTGTAGACGTGATGGAGAACCACGGGGCCGTGCTCCTCCCGGACAATCGCCACCACGCGCAGGTTCCCCACGCGCGGGTTGGTGGTCAGGGAGGCCTGCAGGGCCAGCCCCAGCCGCTGCCCCAGGATGAAGCCCAGCGTGGTGAAGAGGATGACGGTCGGCAGGCGGCCCAGCCACTCGGCCACGCTGCGGCGGCGAGGAGAGAGCACGAGAAACGCCCCCAGGCCCGCCAGGGTGCCCGCCGCGACGGCGTTGGTGCCGCAGGTGGGGTGGACCGCCAGGTAGCGCTCGCCGGCCCGCAGCCGTTCCAGCGCCTCCTGTACGGCCTCATGGACCGCGTCGGTCGGGAGGTCGCCGTACAGGATGAACCCGTCCGGGGTGGACCGCCCCATCACGTGCAGGTCCCGGTGACGGCGGGAGAGGACATGGATCGTCGCATGCTCCAGGGCATGATTCCGCCGGTGATCCCGACCCACTGGGAAATGCAGGAAGTAGACGGTGCCCAGCATCCGGTGT
>JACIWQ010000017.1:3261-39951 GCA_014360895.1 Thermoflexales bacterium
GGACATGGATCGTCGCATGCTCCAGGGCATGATTCCGCCGGACCCGGTCTATCAGTGGATGGTCCAGAAAGCCCATGCCGCCTCCTTACGGCGTTTCCAGTTCCCGATAGCGCTCGGGAATTTCCGCCGGACGTGCAATCACAATCAGGCGGAATCGGGTGCTCCCGTAGGGATGACAGGTGATCAACGTCACCCGTTCGTCATCGGTGGGCTGGATGTAGCGGGCATTGGCCTGTCGGACCTCCAGCGGCTGCCCGGCCTCCGGCAACAGGAGCACCTCGTCCATCCGATACAGGAAGACCATAGAACCGGAATACACGATGAGCGGATCGCCCGGCTGGACTTTGTACAGGAACCGGAACGGCCCGTTCTCCGGCCAGTTGTGGCCGTTGAGGACGGTGTTCCCCGGCCGCCCCAACGGAGCGGAGGTCTCGTGCCAGCCAACCCGGGGCGCGTCCGGGACCACCCACACCGGATGCTGGGCACCGTCTACTTCCTGCATTTCCCAGTGGGTCGGGATCACCGGCGCGTCTATGCCCACGGAGGGGATGACAACGCGGGTGGGAGGATAGATGGCCGGGGTCGGAGTCGGCGAGGGCGGCAACGGGGTCGGTGTCCCGGTGGGAGATGGGACGGCTGTTGGGGTCGGTGCCGGCGCGGTGGTCGGCGCTGCCGGAAGCGGCGATGGGGAGGGAGTGGGCGTCTCCGGTGACGGCGGGGAGGTCCCCAGCAACGGCATCCCGGAGACCAGGTGGGGTCCGGCCACCACCCCTCCGGCCATCAGCAACAACACCCCAATCCAGATGAGCAGGCCGGATGTACCGCTCCGATGAGAGGGAGTTCGGTCCAGCATATCTCCTCGGTTTTATGAAAATCTGCGCTCGCCCGCGTCCATCCGCGTCCGATTTCCGATCAAGTGGATTATAGCCCAACAGCGAATGGCGGTCAAACCGAAACTCGCACCTCAATACGGCTGCAGGATGCCCCCCTCCACCCGAAACAGGGCCGCCCGCCGACGGAACGCCGGACTGAACATCTCCGGGTCGGTGGCGGTCAGAAGGGCCTGCTCCACCCGGTCCACCTGGGAGAGGAGAAAGGCCCGCCGTTCGCCGTCTAGTTCCGCCAGCACTTCATCCAGCAGGAGGACAGGGGATTCACCGGTCGTTTCCTGCATCCAGGCCAGTTGGGCCATTTTGAGGGCCAGGACCGCCGTCCGCTGCTGACCCCGCGAGCCGAAAACGCCCAGGTCTACATCGCCGATGAGGAAGCGCATCTCATCCCGATGGGGGCCGGTCAGGGTCATCCCCCGCTCTATCTCCTCCTTCCGCCGCTGGCGAAGGCGCTGGAGGAAAGCGCGCTCCAGGTCCTCCGTAGAGACGCCCGGAGGTGGGCCGCCCGGTTCCTCCAGCGCCAGGCTCATCTGGTAGGTCAATGCGGGCGGACGGGCGGGGTCAAAATTGGGCTGATACTCCAGACGCAGCCATTCCCGCCCGCCGGTCAGTTCCGCGTGCAGGGGGCCGGCGTGTCGGGAGAGTTCGGCAACCAGGCGGCGGCGGCCCTGGGCGACCCGGACCCCGGTGCGCGCCAGTTGCTCGTCCAGCGGGTCCAGTTGGGCCGGGTCGCCGCCCTCTTCCGCCAGATGGCGCAGAAGGGCGTTTCGCTGCCGGAGCGTCTCGGTGTACGTATCCAGCGCGGCCGCGTAGGCGGCATCCACCTGGGAGAGGGTCGCGTCCAGGTAGTCCCGCCGGCCTGCGGGCGGGCCGGATACCAGGTCCACATCCTGGGGCAGAAAGAGGACGACGTTCAGGCAACCGGTCAGGTCCCGCAGACGCCGGGGCTGGCGGTCCACCCGGATGCTCTTCTGGAGCCGGACCGCGCCGTTGGCGTTGGACGCAACGCTCAGGGCGATAGCGATTTCCCGTACCCGGTGGCGCCCGACCACCTCCGCTCGCAGGTGGGCGTAGGAGAGCCCTTCCCGCTCCGCCGCCCAGTTAATCAACTGGCGGTCCACGGCGGTGAGGGGGGAGCGGCCCGTGGCCAGATAGTAGACAGCTTCCAGGATGGACGTCTTGCCCTGGGCGTTGCCGCCCACCAGGAGGACGGGCCGGTCGGGCCATTCTATCTCCATGCGGACGTAGTTGCGGAAGTTTTCCAGGCTGAGAGAGCGAATTCGCATTTTGTAACTTTAGTTAGGTTAGGTGACAGTCACCTTCAAGGTGACTGTCACCTGCGCCGACTATATTTCCACCAACCCCAGGTCGGCCAGCCAGCGGAAGTACTCTGCGACCAGAGCGGTCGCCTCCACCCCCGTTTCGTGGCGGATGAGCGCGGCAATCTCCCCGACGGTCCGGCGGCCGTCGGCCCAGTATTCGGCTAGGTTGGGGAGGACGGAGGCCGTCTTCCGGACCCGCTGCTGGAATTCCCACCACCGGTCCCGGGTAGCCGCGTCCCGGCGGGCCACCTCCTCCTCAGGGTGGGCCGGCCCCCGGAAGCGCCGCCGGGGCACCCAATCCATGCCCTCCACTTCCGGCGTCGGGGCCGGACGGTCGGGCAGGTCGTCGGCGACGCGGCGGTACTCCTGCGCGGCGAAGTCGGCATCGGCGGCCTGGTAGGGGGCGACGTCCACCGGCGCCAGCCGCCGGACGCTCTCCAGCGCCTCCCGATGGCGGTCCACCCGGTACTCCAACTGCCGCCGGACCTCCTCCCGGCCCGGCGCCGACGCTTCGTCGGCCTCCGTACGCGCGGCCTGGAGGTCGGCGATCACCCGCTGGCGGAAGCGGGCGGAGAGTTCCCCCGCCAGCCAGCGGGCTTCCCGTTCCCCCGCCTGCGCCAGCCAGTAGGCATAGAGACCGGAGAGAGCCGCCACCCGCCCCAGCATTTTCGGATCCACCCGGTCCGGCGTGTCGGCGCTGGTGTGGTAGTACCGGTCGGGCCACTGGATGAGCATCGGCATCGGCACCCCCACCGACGGGTCGGAGAAGACGTAGTGGTCGGAGCCGCCGCCGAAGGGGACGTCGGCGGTGCGGAAGAGGGGATAGCCTCCCACCCCGCCGAAAGTCTTCGCCTCCGGCAGGAGCAAGTCCCGCAGGCGGGCCAGCAGCGCGCCGGTGAAACTGGGGAGGGCATCGGGCGGCGACTCCACCAGCAGAGAACTGCCGCATTGCTCCTGGTCCTGCCCGACCATGTCCAGGTTCAGGCCGGCGACCAGGCGGGGGATGCGGCCCTCGCTGGCCGAAAGCCAGGCCAGGCTGCCGGTGATTTCCGGAACCCAGAGGAAACGGATGGTCCGGCGTGGGGGAGCTAGTTCTCCTCGCTCTATGAGCGCGGCCAGAGCGCGCGCCGTTTCCAGAAGGGCCGCCGCGCCGGAGGCGTTGTCGTTGGCCGAGGGCTGGGGGTGGCAGAGGTGGGCCACCAGGACGATTTCCTCGTCCGTCTCGCCGGGGATGAAGGCCTCCACGACCTCCAGCCAGCCGCTGTAGAGGGAGGCGTCCACGTGGACGCGCACCCGCAGGGTATGCTCCCGGGCCAGGCGGCGCAGCGTCTCCCCCTGGCGGGGAGTGAGCGCGAAGCCGAAGCCCTGGGGCTCCTGCCCCTGCCACCAGAAGGAGGTGTACTGGACGGCGTCGGGGAGGGCCCAGGCCGGGCGGACCAGCTCCTGCTCGGCCATGCCGTCGTAGATGATGCCGACGGCGCCCCGTCGGACAACGGCCAGGTCGTGGACCCGCCGGACGTTCCCCCGGGCCAGGACGACTTTACCGGCCACGTCCTTGCCCTCGTACTCCGCTTCCTCCTCCCCCTTCTCCAGGACGACGACCTCCGCCTCGCCGTCAAAGGGGAGGCTACGGGCGACCAGGTGGAGGGGCAGGTCGCGGAAGTCGGCCAGTTTGCAGGCCGATTCGGCGGGCGCGGTCAGGTGGAGCGTCGCCGCGCGGGCGTCCCATTCCTGGAAGCCGGCCGCGCCCCAGAAGCGGGTGGCGCTGTCGGTGAAGAAGGAGTTGATGCCCGTCATCAGGCCGGCGCGAGCGGCCTCCTCGCGGACCCACTCGGCGGCCCGGCGGAAGCCGGGGCTGGCCTGGATGCGGTGGTGACGGGCGATTTCGGCCACGGCGCGAGCTGCCGCCGGGCCGGAGACTTCGTCTCGGATGAGGGACCAGAACTTATGAAACATTGGGGACTCCTGAAATCGGGCACTGATGAAGGCAAATAGATTTTTCACCAGAGGCGTGGATCAACGAATGGTTGAAATCGGCCTATCTTGGCTTGCGACCAACACTCAGCCCGACTTCATCTCTCACCACGAAAAGAAGCCGTACTGACAACCGTGAAGATGTCCCTCTCCTCCCTGAAGGAACGGAATAAATTCAAAGTCATAGTTCCGTGAGGATAATTGGTTTTCTCCTGGATGATGATCAATTCGCCTACTACCAGCAAAAACTCAACAGAATACTCGCCATAAGCATCCAGCGCCTGAAATTGTCGGATATGATCGGGAGAAAAGACCTGGAGGATCGGCGGATTAGTGGTAGAAGGTTGCACTCTTAGAATGACGTCCTGGATCAGGTGATCTACTAATTGCATCGTTAAACATTTGTTGCCGACCTTTTTCATATACAGATCAATAATGAGATGGATATGTTTAGGCGTTCTCAACCTCTTCCCTGGCTCCTGGTACTGAACCTTGAAATTGAATAGCGACTTGCCGCCTTTGCTGACGTAAATCTGGGTGCCGTTAGCCGTAGCGTAGATGAGGTGAGGGCCAGGCCAGGTTGTGGACATGAGAGCCTCCTATTTGCGAAGATATATTAGCAAGTATCTGTGGATAATCTCCAGGGCGGATTCGGAACAGATGCGAGGGGGAGAATCAGGGACCACGATGACAATTTCTTTCAGCGACAAGCAACGTTGTTCTCTCAACGACTCGTACAGGAGGAGTCCAGAGGGAATTAATCTCCCACTGCTGCGAAAGTCCATAGCCTCTACAACGAAAAAGCCACCCGGAGGCAGCAAATCGCAACTCTGACGTGCGAGGCGGATCGTCAGATTGCGATATCCCCCAAACCGAGATTCGGTCATCGGGGACGGCGGCCAGCGGATCCATAGCAGATTTGCGCTGGCGCCACCAGAAAACAGTACTTCTCCATGCTCATCGTATTGCACCTCCCAAAAGCGGCCTTCGCCACAGAAGCGTTGGAGCAGATTGCGCCGCATCTCGGCTTCCATTTGGCCTTCAGGAAAAATCCAGACCGTAGTCGTTTCCAGGTTTTGCCGGTTTATCGCGGCAACTTCTCCCGAATGCATCCCGTAAGGGATACTTTCCTCCCAAAGGGGTAACTGTTCCCGAACCTGTTGGGGCAATGGTTTTTCAAAGATCGGCAGGTATTCATGCGCCAGCAATAAGAAGTTGTGCTGGATGCTCCGGTTGTACCAGAAACCCGTTGTCCTGCAATTGTGTTGTCTCTTGATCACCAATTCTCTCAGAACAAAACCGGTATCCAGAAAGACCCGAATGGTCTGAAAACCGATGGGGACCACGTGCTTGGATCTTCGGGCATCTCCAACCAGAATAGCGCACTTGGCGCCGGGCTTCAAAACCCGCAGGCTCTCCTGGGCAACCTTTCGCATCTCCCGCAAAAAATCCGATACCGAGAGCGCAGAGAGATCGCCAGAGATCTTCGGACTATATCGGATAATCCCCGCGTAGGGGGGATGGGCACAGATCAAGTCAATACTGTTATCCGGAAGATCGGATAGGTCACGGGCATCTCCTACCTGGACTTCAGGTTCATATACCGCGAATCCAGACTCTGCAAGCATATGCTGTGGCAGTGAGAATCGGAGATTTTCCAGCGTGATCCCAATTGCGCCAGGGTTGATGTCCCTGGCAATACAGCGACGGCCCAGCAGTTTGGCCTCAACGGCTGTGGTTCCCCCGCCCACAAAATAATCCAGCACCAAGTCGCCCGGCTTTGAATATTTTAGAATCACATTGCGAGGAATGTACGGAGACCAGTTGCCCCGGTAGCGTCCATTATGGGTAGCCCAGTCGCCGCGTTGCTTGAAACTCCAAACCGTGGTCGTCTCCTCGCGAAACGAGGGAGGCCCCCAGCGCTTTATCGCTTTGGGGCGCCGAAGCACACTGATATTCGCCCCATACGCCTCCGTGATGATTTGCTGAAGGGTGTTGAAGGAGATGCCATACCGCTCACCGATTTCCGGATCCGGCATCCCTCGTTCTTTATCCGCAAGCACGGCCTTTCTCAGCGCCTCTTCGCCGTGTGCTTGGAGGATATGAGGACGCAACGGTCCTTCTATCTGTAGACTACATATCGGACACTGGAATCTCATCGGCCCTCCCAACACCATCACTCCTGCACCTGAATCCGTACCCAGATGGTATCCCCGAAGCGGTTCCCCGAGGGGTCCTGCATCTGCCAGTACATCTTGTACTCCCCTGGGGCGGTGGGAGCGAAGAGTGTGACCAGCACCACGGCCTTGCTCCCGCTGGCGGTCGGCGGCACGTAGGGGGATTCCCACGCCAGTTCGGTGCCACCCGCGTACACCAGTTGGTACCCTTCGCTCCAGGGACATGTGCCCGTATTCTTCAGCAGCCAGGCCTTGTAGATTCGCTGGCCGGGGCTGACGGTGGGAACAATCCCCTGCGCGGGGTTATCCTCATAGGTCAGGTCAGCCAGGAACATCGCGCTGTTCGTGCAGTACGGCGGGGAAGGCGGGAGTTCGGGCGTCTGGACGTCCATTTCTATCCGCGACCGGTCTCCGAAAGGATTCCCGGCCGGGTCCTTCATCTGCCACCAGCCCTCGTAATGGCCGGGGGCGCTGGGGGCCGAGATGCGCTCGTGGATTTTGATGCTTTCCCCGATGCCGACGCCCCGGATGGAGAGGAACGGAGGCGCGCCGATGGCCTTGCTCCCGGTGAACGTCCACCGCAGGCCGCTGCTCCAACCACAGGAACTCTTGTTCGTGATCGTCCACTCCACAATCATCTGCTGGCCGGGGACCAGCGGACCCTCCCGGGGGTCGGGATACCTCCCCTCGTCGGTGACGTAGGCGTCGTACCGGCAGACGGGAGCGGGCGAAGGAGTCGCCGTCGGGGTAGGGGTGAAGGTCGGCGAGGGAGGGGCCGTTGGAGTGGGGGTAGGGGTCGCCGTCGGGGATGGGGTCGCCGTCGGCGAAGGGGTAGGGGTGACCGTCGGCGTTGGCCCCGGCGGGTACGTTTTCAGAACCCACATCCCAACCGATAGCAACATCAGGACGGCCCCCATAATCCACAGGAGACGGCGGGTGGCAGGGGCGAATGGGCCTTCCAGGGGCAGCCCGTCCAGTTTCCCCTTAATCGGCAGGACGCCCAAGAGAAAGGCGAAAAAGCCGCAAACGAAAAGGATGACCTCAAAGGGCGAGGCGAGAACGGTTTTCAGTATCTCCAGCATGGCTGCCTCCTGGAGTAGGACAACTCTTGAAGAGGTGTCCTACTTCTACACGCGCCGCCAGGCCCGCGCGGCCAGTTCCCGGGAGCGCGCGGTGACCGCCTCCTCGTCCAGCGTCAGCAACTGCCGGTCCCGCATCAGCACCCGTCCGGCGCAGACGGTGGCGGTGACCATAGACGCCTCCATCCCGAAGAGGATGTGCCAGGGGAGGTTTCCCGCCGTCAGCGGCGTCGTGGGGTGGTAATCCAGGAAGACCAGGTCCGCCGCCGCGCCGGGGGCCAGTTCGCTCAGGCGCAAATCCGGCCAGAAGACGCGCGCCAGGGCGGCGTTGTTCTCGTAGGCCAGCCGCATGACGACGTCGCCGGGCATGGCCCGGGGGTCCCGACGGGCCAGTTTGTGTACGAGATATGCGGCCTTCATCTCGGCGAACATGTTGTTGGAGAAGCCGTCGTTGCCCAGAGCCACCCGCACACCCGCCCGCAACATCTCCTCCACCGGCGCCACACCGACGCCGTTGTTCATGTTGGACCGGGGCTGATGGGTAACCCAGGTCCCCGTTTCGGCCAGGCGGGCGATCTCGCCGGGGTCCACGTGGACGCAGTGGACGGCGATCGTCTGCGGGCCCAGGATTCCGGCATCCCCCAGGCGGTGGACGACCCGTTTGCCGCTCCTGCGCAGGCTATCCTCCTGGTCGGCGGCGTCCTCGGCGACGTGGACGTGGAAGCCCAGGCCCAGGTCGCGCGCGGCGGCGACGCAGTCGGCCAGGGTCTCGTCGGAGAGGGTGAGCGAGGCGTGGAGGCCGAAGGAGGCGGCCAGGTAGCGACGGCGCTCCGGCGTCAGCGAGCGGGCAAAGCGGACGTTCTCCGCGATGCCCGCCCGCGCGCGCTCCGGGCCGTCCCGGTCGGTGACCTCGTAGCAGAGGGAGGCCCGCAAGCCGGCCTCCTCCACTGCCTCCGCGATGGCATCCAGGCTCCCCTCAATGGCGTTGGGGCTGGCGTGGTGGTCTATGAGCGTGGTGGTGCCGTGGCGGATGGCGTCTATCAGGCAGACCAGGGCAGAATAGCGGACGTCCTCCAGGGTGAGGGCCTTATCCAGCCGCCACCAGAGCCGCTCCAGAATCTGGGGGAAGTTGGCGGGCGGTTCGCCGGAGAGGGCCATGCCCCGGGCGAAGGCACCGTAGAAGTGGGTGTGGCCGCAGATGGCGGCGGGCATGACCAGTTGCCCGTCGGCGTCCCAGCGCTCCTCATCGGGGTAGCGGACGGTCAGGTCGGCCGTAGTGCCGACGTCGGTGATGGTATCGCCCTGTATCCGCAGGGCGCCGTCTTCTATCAGTTGGGGGGTATCCCCCAGGGTGGCCAGGCGGGCATGGGTAATCAGCATAACGGCCTCCTACTTCTCCCCCGATTGATTCGCCCCACTCTTTTGCTGGGACTTCTCCTCCGTACCCTTTTCCAGTCGTGCCGCCAGTTCCTTCAGCCGGGCCAGCACCCGCGCGTGCAGCGTCCCTTCCGGAAATTGTCCCTTCTCGTCCCGCGTGCCCGCCGGAACGCCCGTGAGCAGTTCTATCCCTTCGTCCACCGTTGTGACCGGATAGATGTGGAATTTCCCCTCCGCGACGGCCTGGACGACCTCCGGGTCCAGCATCAGGTTGCGGACGTTGGCCGCCGGGATGACCACGCCCTGGTCGCCCGTCAGGCCCCGCTCTTTGCAGACCCGGAAGAAGCCCTCAATCTTGTGCGTGACGCCACCGACGGGCTGGACCCGGCCCTGCTGGTCCACCGAGCCGGTGACGGCGATTCCCTGCCGCAGGGGGGCGTTCGCCAGGACGGAGAGCAGGGCATAGAGTTCGGCCAGCGAAGCGCTGTCGCCGTGGACCTCGTCGTAGGTCTGTTCAAAACTGAGGCTGGCGGAGAGGGTGAGGGGCTGGTCGGTGGCGTACTGCCCGCCCAGGTAGGCGGCCAGGGTAAGCACCCCCTTGCCGTGGGTGGGGCCGCTCAGTTTGACTTCCCGCTGGATGTCCACCACGCCGCTGCGGCCCACGTAGGCGCGGGCAGTGATGCGGGTCGGTCGGCCAAAGGTGTGGTCGCCGACCATGTGGATGCTCAGCCCGTTGACCTGCCCGACCACGGCCCCCTCGGTTTCAATCATCAGGGTGCCCTCGGTGATGACCCTCCGGATTTCCTCCTCCACCCGGTTGGCCCGGTAGGTGCGCTCGGCGATCGCCCGCTCCACGTCCTCGCCCGTCACCACGTCCCGCCCGGCCTTGCCGGCCCAGTAGTCGGCTTCCCGCAGGAGGTCGGTCACCTCGCCGAAGCGGATGGAGAGGCGGTTCTGGTCTTCCGCCAGCCGGGAGCCGTATTCCACCACCCGCGCCACGCCCGTCCGGTCAAAGGGGCGCAATCCCTCCTCCTCGCAACGGGCCCGGATGAAGAGGGCGTAGAGGTGCTCGTTCTCCGGCGTCCGGTCCATTTCGGTGGAAAAGTCGGCCTTGACCTTGAAGAGTTCCCGGAATTCCTCATCCAGGGCATAGAGCAGATAGTAGAGGTAGGGGCTGCCCATGAGGATGACCTTGACGTCCAGCGGGATCGGCTCCGGGTCCAGGCTGACGACGGAGACCGGGCTGGCGGCGCGGTCTTCCAGCCGGACGACGCCCTCGGAGAGGGCGCGCTTGAGAGCCTGCCAGGCCAGGGGGTCCGCCAGGACGTCCCGGGCCTGAAGGACCAGGTAGCCGCCGTTGGCGCGGTGGAGGGCGCCCGCGCGCAGGAGGGTGAAGTCGGTGACGGGGACGCCCATGCGAATTTCGTACTCCGTCCGGCCGATGAGGTTGGCGTAGGTCGGGTGGGTCTCCACCACCACCGGCGCGCCCTGCTGGCCGCTATTATCCACCAAGAGATTGACCAGGTACCGTCCGAAGGGCGGCGCGGGGGGCGCACCGGGGGCCTCGGGGGTGGGTTGGTCCGTCTGCTTGAACTCCTCCGCCCGGCGGATGATGTCGGCGCGCACCTCCTCCAGGTACTCGCCGACCTCTTCGTGTTCGGCGTAGCGGGCCTTCAGTTCATCCACCGCGTGGCCCACCGTCGCCGCCGCGACCTCCTGGTCCAGTTTCTGGAGGGCCTCCCGCGCGACCTGCTCCTGCTCCCGCAGGCGCTGGACGGTCTCCTCCGCCAGCGGCTCCAGTTCCCGGTATTGGGCGGCGTAGCGCTCCCGTTCCTCGGCCGACAGTTCCTGAAAGGCCTCCTGAGGGAGGAGGCGACCGTCTTTCAGAGGGACAATGGCCAGGCCGGAGGGGGCGCGCACGACGGCGAAGGAGCGCTGGCGGGCCTGGGCGTCCAGTTCTTTCAGGAGCGTTTCCTGGGCCTGCTGGAAGCGCTGTTCAATCTGACGGCGGGCCTCCTGATAGGTCTCGCTCTCAAAGGCCCGGGGGATGGTCTGGCGGAGTTGGGCTACCAGCGCGGCCATGTCGTCCCGGAAGCGGGCCCCCAGGCCCGGAGGGAGACGGATGGCCCGGGGACTGCGGGGCTGCTGAAAGTTGTGGACGTAGACCCAGTCGTCCGGAGTGGGCTCCTGGGCGGCCCGCTGGGCCAGGAAGCGCTGGATGGTGGTGGTACGGCCCGTCCCTCCCGGCCCCAGGACGAAGATGTTGTAGCCCGGGGCCTCCATATCCAGCCCGAACTCAATGGCCCGGGTGGCCCGGGGCTGGCCGATGATGTCCGGGATCAGCGGGAGTTCGGCCGTGGTCTCAAAGGAAAAACCCTGCGGGTCGCAGGTGCGACGGAGTTGTTCCGGAGCCAGTTCGCTGGGCACAGGCATATCTGGACCTCCCGGTGGCAGGGGTGGGAAAGGGTCGGCAAATTGTCGGCTCTGATGGGGATTATAGCATCTGGTGGGAGGGGTGTCAAAAGGGGGGATTGCATCCTCACCCCTCCCCTGGCCCTTCGGGCCACCCCCTCCCCTCTCCTGACCGAGGTTCAGGAGAGGGGAGGGGGTAGCGGCGAAGCCGCTGGGGGTGGGGTGAGGAACCTTGCAAATCCCCCTTATCCGAACTCACGTCCGAACCTCAGGGGATTTGCGGTCAGCGTTTGAGGAGCAGAGCCCCAGCGCCGGATGCCAGGATTAACCCGGCGCCCAGCGCGCCCAGGACGAGGCCCGGGCCCATGCCCACCGGGGCCCCATAGAGTGCGGCAAATATGGGCCGAACGCGGAGAAAGGCCAGAAATGGGAGCAGCCAGCCCACCAGGGCCAGCAAAGCCACCAGCCCAACCCGCGCCCGCTCCGGCAGGCGCGCGCCCCACAGGCTCAGGAGCGCCAGCCCGCAGAATCCGACCGTCAGGAAGAACTGCCCCCGGTACAGGGGGGCCCGCCAGGCGGTCAGGATGGGCGGATAGGGGGGGAGCATGGTCAGGGAGAGCGCGGCGGCGACCAGCGGGCCTCCGTAGCGGAACAGTCCGCGCGGCCGGAGGCTGAAGGTTGGGGCCAGCGCCAGCACCAACGCCGGGGCCAGTAGGGGGAGGAGGAACACTTCGCGAGCCACGCGGACCACCCCATCCCGCACCTGCGGCAGCAGCCGGACCACGACAAAGAGGTCCAGCGCGTTCAGGCGGAGCGCGGCGGCCCGGTGGGGAATCCAGGGCGTCACCGCGCCCGCCAGGCCCAGCATGGCTCCCAGTATCAGTACCCAGGGTATCCAGCGGCGCATGATCAGTCGGTAGCAGGTAGTCGGAAGTCGGTAGCAGGTAGTCGGCCTATTACCGGTTCTCCAGCCGGAAGCCGTGCCCCCGCACCGTGATGATGTACTCGTGCTGGGGGTCCAGTTCGGCCAGCCGCTCCCGCAGCCGACGGACCAGGGCGTCTATCGCCTGCTCGGAGACGCCCCGGACGTCCTCATCGGGCCAGACGGCGCGGACAATGTCCTCCCGGGAGACGACCTGGCCCCGGGCGTCCAGCAGGGCCGTCAGCAGGCGGTACTGGGCCGGGGAGAGGGGTGGGGAGAGTTCCCGTCCGCCAACGAATACCCGCCGTCCGGCCCGGTCCACCCGAACGCCCCGCACCGGCCCCTCCCCGCCCAGCGGGAGCGTCGCGTCCGAGCCGACGAACGTCATCTTCACGCAGAGGGCGAATTGAATCTCATCCCCATCCTGCAGGGGGCGGGGGACTTCCCGCACTTCCTCCCCGTTCACCCAGGTGCCGTTTTTGCTGCCCAGGTCGTGGAGGAGGTAGCGGCCGTCGGCCGTCCGTTCAATCCGGGCATGGTGTCGGGAGACCTGCCGCTCCGGAAGGACGATGTCGCAATCGGGCCCCCGGCCGATGAGCACCTGGTCCTCCCGGAGCAGCCACCGTTGACCGGCCGCCTCCCCTTCCAAGATGACCAGCATAGGGACACCGGCCTCTTCCATTGCCTCGGTCCTTTATCCCGAAAATCGGATGTCCGCCCGCCGCAGGGTGTTGGCGTTGGTCACCACCGTCACCGAAGAGGTGGCCATCGCGATTTCCGCCAGCACCGGATGCATCCAGCCCATCACCGCCAGCGGAATCATCACCACGTTGTAGAAGAAGGCCCAGAAGAGGTTCTGGCGGATTTTGCGGAACGTCGCCTGGCTGAGGCGGACCGCTTCCACCACGCCCGCCAGTTCCCCGCGCACCAGCGTCACGTCCCCGGCC
Organism: Thermoflexales bacterium; assembly: GCA_014360895.1. Classification (GTDB taxonomy): domain Bacteria; phylum Chloroflexota; class Anaerolineae; order B4-G1; family DUEL01; genus SpSt-77. Next base: position 16,362 of record JACIWQ010000017.1, read on the forward strand.
TCAATGGCAATATCGGTGCCGGTGCCGATGGCGATGCCGACGTCCGCCCCCTTCAGCGCCGGGGCGTCGTTGATGCCGTCGCCCACGAAGGCCACCCGGCCGTACTGCTCCTGCAAGCGGCGGACCTCCGCCACCTTGCCCTCCGGGAGGACTTCGGCCCGCACCTCGTCTATGCCCACCCGCCGGGCGACAGCCTCGGCGGTGCGGCGGTTGTCGCCGGTGAGCATGGCCGTCCGCAGGCCCAGCTGGTGGAGTGCCCCGATGGCGGCGACGGCGTCCTCCTTCAGCGGGTCGGCGACGGCCAGGACCCCGGCGATGCGGCCGTCCACCGCCACCAGAATCGCCGTCTTCCCCTCTTCCTCCAGACGGCGCAGGACGTTCTCCAGCGGCGCGGGGTCCAGGCCGTGCTCCTCCATCAGCCGCCGGGAGCCCACCAGGACCCGCGTGCCGTTCACCGTTGCCACCACACCCCGGCCGCGCAGGGCCTGGAATTCCGCCGGGTCCGCCAGCGCCAGGCCCCGGGCCTGGGCCCGCTCCACCACCGCCCGCCCCAGCGGGTGCTCCGACCCCCGCTCCGCCGACCCGGCCAGACGCAGGAGGTCCTCCTCGCTCACCCCTTCGGCCGGGACGACGTCGGTGACCTCGGGTCGCCCCTTCGTGAGGGTCCCCGTCTTATCAAAGACGACCACCCGGACGTCCTTGAGGGTTTGGATGGCCTCGCCGGAGCGGATGAGGATGCCGCGCTCGGCGCCCATGCCGCTGCCGACCATGAGCGCGGTCGGCGTCGCCAGGCCCAGCGCGCAGGGACAGGCAATCACCAGCACCGCGACGGTGGAGATGATAGCTAATGTCACCGTCCCCAGGTTCGGGTTCACCCAGGGCAGGAAACTCCCGGCCGCGACCAGGTTCCGCATCAGGCCGGGGAAGGCCAGCCACGCCACCAAGGTGAGGAGCGCGATCCCCAGCACTATCGGCACGAAGACCGCCGTCACCCGGTCGGCGAAGGCCTGGATGGGCACTTTGGAGCCCTGGGCCTCCTCCACCAGCCGGACCACCTGCGCCAGGAACGTGTCCCGCCCCACCCGGGTGGCCTGGACCTTCAGGAGCCCCTCCTGATTGACGGTGGCGCCGATGACTTCGTCCCCCGGGCCCTTGTTGACGGGCATGGACTCGCCGGTGGCCATGGATTCGTCCACCGCGCTCTCCCCCTCCAAGACGACGCCGTCGGTGGGGATTTTCTCGCCGGGACGGACAATCATCACGTCCCCCACCTGGACTTCCTCAATGGGCACTTCTATCTCTATGCCGTCCCGGACGACGCGCGCCGTTTTGGCCCCCAGTTCCAGGAGTTTGCGGATGGCCTGGGAGGCGCGGCCTTTGGCGGTCTCCTCCACGTACCGGCCGGTGAGGTGGAAAGCCATAATCATCGCGGCGACCCCGGCGTAGTTGGCGACGGGGAAGAAGAAGGACGCCGGGCCGGTGAGGAAGGAGACGCCGGTGCCCAGGGTGATGAGGGTGTCCATGTTGGCGAAGCCGTGGAGGGCGGCGGAGAGGCCGCTCCGGTAGGTGCGGCGGCCCACCCAGAAGAGGACGGGCGCGGCCAGGAGAATCATCCCCAGGTTGAAGGCCAGGTGGCTGGGCCACATGATGCCCCAGACCATCTCCGGGAGCATCCAGAGGATGATGGGGACGGTGAACGCCCAGGCGACGCGCATGCGGAAGCGGGCCTGGCGCATCTTGCGTTCGGCCTCATCTTCAGCGGCCGCGCCGGGGGCGGGGGCCTCCAGGACTTCGTACCCGGCCTCCGCCACCGCCCTTTTGAAGTCGGCCAGGCCCACCACGCTGGGGATGAAGGTGACGGTCGCTTTCTCGGTGGCCAGGTTGACCGCAGCGGAGACGACGCCGGGGAGCTCGCGCAGGGCCTCCTCCACGTGGGCAACGCAGGCCGCGCAGGTCATCCCGCCGATGGGGAGGATGACCGTCTCGGTGGGGACCTCGTAGCCGGTCTCCTGGACGGCGCGGACCAGGTCGGCCATACGGACGGCCTGGGGGTCAAAGCGGAGGGTGGCCCGCTCGGTTGCCAGGTTGACGGCGACCTCCTCCACGCCGTCCACCCCGCGCAGAGCGTGCTCCACGTGGGCGACGCATGAGGCACAGGTCATCCCCCGGACAGGAATGGAAAGCGTCTGCTCGTTCATTTTAGCGCTTGTCTGAAAACCACAAAGGACACAAAGGAAACCAAGGATAGTAGGGCGGTTTCGTCATTTTTAATATTCATTTGTGACCTTCGTGTCCTTCGTGGTAGGCTTTTCAGACACGCTCTAATGGGCCCGATGGGCCTGGTGCCCTTCGGCCTTCTCGGCCTCCCGCAGGTACTTCTCCGGGTCCTTCTCAAAGGCCACCTTGCAACCCGGGGCGCAGAAATAATACGTCTGCCCCTTGTAGACCGTCTTCGCCGGCGCGGTCTCGGGGTCCACCTCCATCTTGCAGACGGGGTCTACTGCCATGGCGATCACCTCCACTGGAATTTCGGGCCTTCCACAGGCGCGCCCGATTTTGTTGACCAGCATCTATTTTACCACGTTCGGCACAGGAAATCAAGAGCCGCGCGCAAGAATCCTGTTAGAAACTACCGTGCCCGGCCCGTTGCATTCTAATGCCCCAGATGCCGGAGCACGACCCCGCGCGGCACCCGCTCCAGGTGGTAGCCCCCGAACGTTTCCAGCCATTCCCGTACCCGGTCCCGAAGGGCCCGCATACGCGGGTCGCGGGCCTTCCAGACGCCGGTCAACTGGGAGATGACCAGCGCGGAGTCGCCCCGGATTTCCAGCGTGAACTCCGCCGGCTCCCGTCCCTCCCTCCGCAGGCGGCCCGCCAGGTCTTCCAGGGCCGCCAGCAGGGTGTGGTACTCCGCCTCGTTGTTGGTCATCCGGCGCCCGAAGTCCAGGCGGACCGTCTCCCCATGCCCGTCCGGGAACCGGACGTGGTAACTCCCGTAGCCCGGGCCGGGGTTTCCCCAGCTTCCCCCGTCAAAAAGGATTCGGATGACGGGCCGGCCCTCAGGAGACATCGGAGTAGGTCCAGAAGCGGTTAACGAAAAAGTTCCAGAAAAGTACCACGCCGGTGGCGACTGCCTTTGCCAGGTTGTACCCCAGTTTGTAGAGCATTTCCGGGGTCAGGTTGAGGGCCATAGGACGGGCGACCGTTCCCACCAGCGATACGCAGGGGTAGCGCAGGAGGAGCAGGATGCCCGTGTTGATGCCCCAACCGGCGATGTTCACAACGAAGAACTGGAGCAATTGGGTACGGATGGGCTTGGAGCGGGAATCGGGGTACGTCCAGTAGCGGTTCCAGGTGAAGTTGCTCAGGACCGCTGCCGTAAAGGAGCAGGTATTGGCCAGGACGATGGGCAGGCCGACCACCACGTGGAGGAGGTAGAGAGTGCCGAAGTCCACCACCGCGCCGATGGTGCCGACGACGGAGAACTTCAGGAAGCGAACCACCTCCTTCCGATTCGTCTGCAGGAAGAGGCGGGTGCGGGTGACGATGGCCGCTGGGGACATGCTCACTTCAGGTACTTCCCCACAATGGGAGCCAGGTCCCGCTTGAGGCTTTCGGGGACCAGGTCGGGCTGGGTGATAAGTGCGGTGGCGAGGGTGGAGCTGCACTCGCAGGTCCGTTCGGCGGCGGCCAGGCGCGGGACCAGAATGCGGATGGCCTGCTGGGCCAATTGGGCGTTGGCGGCCAGCGTCGCCAGCAACATCTCCACGTTCACCGGCTCCTCCGTCTCGTGCCAGACGTCGTAGTCGGTGATGTGGGCCATGACCGCGTAGCACATCTCCGCCTCCCGGGCCAGGAAGACCTCCGGGCTGGTAGTCATGCCGATGATGTCCATCCCCCAGGCGCGGTAGGTGAAACTTTCCCCTTTGGTGGAGAACCGGGGCCCCTCAATGGTGATGAACCGTCCGCCCCGATGGACTTTGCCGCCGGCCGCCTCCACCGCGTCGGCCAACATGGCCGAGAGGCGCGGGCAGAAGGGGTCGGCGACGCCGATGTGGGCCACCAGTCCGTTCCCAAAGAAGGTGTAGGCCCGCTTTTTGGTAAAATCAAACACCTGGTCGGGGATGACGATTTCGCCGGGATGGAGGTGCTCCCGCAGGGAGCCGCAGGCGGAAATGGAGATGACCTGCTCCACTCCCAGCGTCTTAAGGGCATAGATGTTGGCCCGGTAGTTGACCTCGGTGGGCATGATGCGGTGGCCCCGCCCGTGGCGGGCCAGAAACGCCACCCGCACCCCCTCCACGCTCCCGATGACGATGACGTCCGACGGGTCGCCGAAGGGGGTAGAGATGCGGCGCTCCTCCACATCGCTCAGCCCCTCCATCTGGTAGAGGCCGGAGCCGCCAATGACGCCGATGCGAACGGGAATATCCACCATAGTGCTTGCTCCTTTGCTGGATCAGGTAGATGATGGCCGATTCGGGGAATCCGTTGGCGATATTCTACCCGATAAGACTTGCCCCGTCAAGAAGAAAGAGGGGGTCAGGGGCCACAGAATCGCCCCCAACCCCCTCTTCCTCCCCCGCAACTCCCTACGGGAGGTACGCGCGCGGATTTTGGGGGACACCTAGGTAGCGAATCTCAAAGTGGAGATGCGGGCCGGTGGACCAACCGGTGTTGCCCGTGGCGCCGATGACCTGGCCCCGTTCCACCTTCTGCCCGGCCATGACGTAGAAGTTGCTCAGGTGAGCGTAGTAGGTGGCGAAACCGTTGGCGTGGTCAATCACGATCAAATAACCGTAGCCAATGTCGGTCCATCCGGCGAAACTGACGAAGCCGCCATCGGCGGCGTGCACCGCCGTACCGACCGGGACGCCGATGTCTATCGCCCGATGGCCGTACCAGTACCCCTGAGTGATATACCCCAACACCGGCCACTGGAACAGCCCGGTTCCCCGTGCCCCCTCCGGGATGGGGCCGGTGTAACTGGTCACCACCTTCGGCACCCAGGGCTTCTCGCCGCCGGGGATGATCAGTTTCATCCCCGGCTCAATGGCGAAATCGGGCGGCTGGAGGGAGTTGTACGGGCAGGAAGTGATGGCCTCCACTTCCACCTTGTACTTTTTGGCTATGGACTCCAGCGTCTCGTTCTCTTTGACGGTGTGGTAAACCCCATCTACCGGCAGAATGATCAGTTCCTGCCCGACCCGCAGCAGGTCCGGGGCGTCCTCCACAGCGGGGTTGGCCCACATAATGGTGGTGGGTTGCAGGTCAAACTGGGCCGCGATGGCCTGGACGGTATCCCCGACCTGGACGGTGTAGGTAATGATGCCCAGGCGCGGGCGCTTGGGAATCTCAGTGTGGGGGTCGGCCCGCAGCGCGATGGGAGCCCATGGGTTTGGTTTGACGGCATGGCCATTGCGGGCCGTGATCTCTGCCAGTGCGGACTGAGTGGCGCGGATGTTGTTTTGGAAGGCGAAAAGGTCAGCTGCAGAGGTGAGCGAGCGGGCCGCCCAGACGGGGATGCGGATAGTGCTCAGCAAGAGGGCCAGACACGCGGCGATCACCAGCGCAATATGCGCCGATGTACGGCTCAGCAACGGCCAGAAAGCTCGCCGGTCGCTGCTCCACTGCCACCAAGAGACCGCCAGACGGGCCAGTTGGCGAGGCAGCACCTCATCCCGCCAGTGGATGACGGAGTTCACCCCGCCCTTTTTCCGCGATTTCACGGGAACGTCTCCCTCAGGAACGTCCCTTTCGGTTTCCCCAAGCGTTACCAAAGTCAACTCCGTTTTCAGCGTTCCTCGGGGAACGGAAAACCACGTAGATTGTAGCACAACTCTAGAGAAAGCGCAACTCAGCGCGTTCTTTCCTGCCCGCGAGGTCATTGCTTCGCCGCCCGCAGGGCGGCGAAGCAATCTTCCAAACCACGTTTTGAAGTTTGCCCCCACAGTCGGTTATTGGCTTGGTGGGGGAATCACCTGAAAAAAGGGGCGGAATCTGGCAGCGTTATTGCTCTGAAGAGTGCACTATCTTCCGGAGATAATCGCCGATCAATTGGGCGCTGTGGGATAAAACCATATCCCGGTAGGATTGGAGACGGTCCGGAGGGACATGCCGGAAAATCCAAGCCATCCGCTCCGGCGAATGGGCCGCCATCTCCACCATCTCCGCCGGAACCCCCATCCGCTCTGCGAAGACCTCCGCGGTACGGATGCGGTGCCCCGGTTGTAACTGCTCCACCAGAGTATCCCGCCACGCCCGAAGGTCCTCATCCCGAATAAAGGGAAGCCATCCCCGAGGCTCTGCCGTCGCCAGCGCCGCTGCTTCGCGGCCATCCAGGCGGGCCTGGTCCTGCTCGTCCAACCAGGTACGCAGGACGTTATGAAGGAACAATCGCTCCTCCCAGGTGCCCCATCCGGCGTTGGGACCGAAGAAGGGGTGGAAGACCTCCTTCCACCACAACTCATCGGCCAGCAGATGGGCCAGATAACCGGATAGAAAGGCCGCGTGGGCCGGTTCCAGGCGCTCTGCGCGAGCCAGCGCCGGGTAGGTATCCAGGAGGGTTTGGGAGGCGGGTACTGCTGTGCGGGGCGGGAGGGTGTAGAAGTGGGTCTCTTCCCGTCGCTGCCCGCTGACCGTCTGCACGTCCGGGGCTGTGTGGCCCAGCAGGAAGGGGCCGTACTGCGCCATCAATAGCCGTCGCGCGGGCGCGGCCAGCACTCCCCGCTCCAGAACCTCGCGGGCCATCACCAGATGATTAATCGGCGTCGGCATGGGACAACTATTGTACACGAAACAAGGGATATGTAAAGGTGACAAAGGTGACTGTCATCTGACCGGCTTTCCTAACAGCTGGTTGAGGTGTATAATGTACGGTAGTCTCGCCGCCTTGCGGCGGCCCCCCGTTGCCGCAAAACCTGTTCTCCCGCTTCTCCGGGTGGGGACCGAACCGTTGCGCTCCCTTTTCCTCACTTCCGTCCCGCGCTCGCCGGACGGAGAAGAAAGGGGGAACAGGGATTGCAGTGATGTATCGTTTTCCCCCAGCGTAAGGAGGTGTGCGATGGCTGTGCGAGCAGGAGTCGGTTGGAGCCTGGCCAAAGATGCCCAGGCAGCAGCAGACGAGATGGTGAAGATGGCGATGGAGGGGTTAGGGGGCGAACCCCCGGGACTGGCCCTTCTCTTCGCCACGGTGGATATGGACCTGCCCGTTCTGGTGCGGCGGGTGGCACGCCGACTGGGGAGGGTACCCCTATTCGGCAGCAGTTCCTTCACCGGCATCCTGACCACCGCCGGTTTTCAATCCGGCCCGAACGGGGCGGCCGGGCTGATGCTGATCTCAGGGGTACGGGCGGGTGTCTCCCGCTGTTTCCTCGGCAAGAACCCCGCCCGGGCCGGGGCGCTGGCCGCAGGCCTGGCCATCCGGGAAGCGGCACAGGGAGGGGCGCCGACCCTCTTCCTGGTCACGTCTCCGCCGGGCAGCGAAGAGGCGGTGGTGGCCGGTATCAGCCGCAAGTACCCGGGTGTCCCCATCGTGGGGGGCAGCCCCGCCGACAACACGATTGAGGGGAAATGGCAGGTGTTTGCCGACGGCTGGGTCCTGCCCCAAAGCGCCGTTGTGGCGGCCGTCTATGCTCCCGGCCCGGTCGGGCGCGCCTTTGGCAGCGGTTACCGTCCCACCCGGATTCGGGCACGCGCGGGCGCCGCAGGACGCCTGCTGAAGACGCTGGATGGCAACCCGGCGCTGGATGTCTACGCCGAGTGGACCGGGAAAGAGCGGGAAGCCCTGATTGGCGACTGGAAACTGCTGGGGGAGTGTCTGCTGGCCCCTCTGGCGACCCCGGTGCAGGACGCCTATCTCATCAAGCACCTGGCGGTGGGGAACGAAGACGGCACCATCGGCGCCTTCGCGGAGTTCGCCGACGGCGAGGACGTCGTCCTGATGGAGGCGACGACGGACGAAATCATCTCGGCGGCCGGCGAGGTGGTCCGCCAGGCGGCACAGGGGGTCCGGGACATCCGCGCCGTCTTTCTGGTCCACTGCGCCGGGCGGCGCGTCGCGCTGGGGGACCGCATCGGAGAAGTGGTGGGCGCGGTCAAGTCGGTGGTCGGCGACGCTCCCTTCCTGGGTTTCTGCTCCTTCGGCGAGCAGGGGATGCTGGTCCCCGGCGTCAACCTGCACGGCAACCTGATGCTCTCCGCACTGGTGCTGGGAGCGTGAGGAAAGATGATGAGTTCCGGAGAAATGCAGACGTCATCGGAGACCGGATCCACTCGCCCCCCGTCGCCGATGGAGTTCGGCTCCATGCCCCTGGACCCGGTCTACGGGTGGGGCATCGTCTTTGAGCCGGTGGAGACGCTGATCAACGAGACGGCGGCCTATATTGAGCAACTGGCCCGCGAGGTCTACGAACGGGGAGCTGAGTTCAGCGACGAGGAACTGCAGGAGCGGTTCTTCTCCTTCTGGGACCGTCTGGTGGCCGAGGGGAAGTTACAGCGGCTCCCCGACCGTCCGCCGGAGTTCGGGAAGGCGATTCTGGGCCCCCGCCGCTGGCTGCGGGCCCAGCGCATCCGCATCCGGCGGCTGGTGGAGTACTGGCGCTCCGGCGGGCCGTAGCGGCGGGGCCGGCCCCATAGCTGCGGCGGCGGCCCTTCGGGCCGCCGCCGCAGAGGCGGACCCTCGCCGGCACCCGCTCTCAGCCCAACTCGTCCAGCAGGGCCAGTAACTCCTCGTTGGGCGGGATGTCGCTCATGGAGTGTCCGTAGTGAATCCAGCGGACCACTCCCTCCCGGTCCACAATGGCCTGGGCGGGCATCCGCCCCAGTTTGAAGAGGTTAACCTCCTGCCCGTACAACTTGAGCACGACGTGCTCCGGGTCCGGTAGCCCCACAAAGGGCAACTGTTCCTCCTCCCAGTAGCGGGCAAAGGCCTCCGGCCCTTCCGGCCCGACGACGAGGATTTCGGCCCCGCGTCGCACGAACTCCTCATAGTCCTGGCGCAACTGCGCCATGTGCCGGCGGCAGAAGGGTCACATAAAGCTCCGGTTGAAGACCAGGACGACGTGTTTCTGCCCCCGATAGTCGGAAAGGCGCACCGTCCGCCCCCGGAAATCCTCCAGGGCGAAATCGGGCGCCGGAGTATGGACAGCCACCCTCGCCATATTCTTCCCCCTCTCATCGTATCCCGACCAGGAATGCCTCCACCGCCTCCAGGAACGGCCCGGGGCACTCTTCCTGCGGGACGTGCCCGCATTCGGGAATGACCGCCAGTTGGGCCCCGGGGATTTCCCCCGCCAGACGGACACTCTGTTCGGTGGGGACAATGCGGTCATCGTCGCCGGTGACGACCAGGACGGGCACCCGGATTTCTCCCAGCCGCTTCTCCAGTCCCAGGGGATGGCTGGCGCGGGTGACCTCCCAGAGGGCCCGGTCCCAGTTCTCGGCCCGCAGCGGTCTGGCGTACCCCTCCCAGATTTCCGGCGTCAGTTTCGTCGGGTCGTGCCAGGCGGAACGGCCGAAGTCCACACCCCAATCCCGGATGGAGCGGGCCAGGAGCGGCCCCAGGTGGCGCATCTGAGGGGTGTTCAGGAACGGACGCACCCAGCCGGGCGTTCTTCCGCCCACGTAGACCGCCGGGGCCACCAGCACCAGTGCTTCCACCCGCTCCGGATAGGTCAGCGCGGTCAGCAACGCCGTTGTCCCGCCGGCGGAGTTGCCCACCAGGACGGCCCGCTCTATCCCCAGCGCGTCCATCAGCCCCACCGTCAGGTCGGCCTGAGCTTCGGGGCTGTAGGGGCTGCGCCCCGTCCACTCGCCGGGCATTGGCCGCTCTGTCAGGCCGAAGCCGGGCCGGTCAAAGGCGACGACGGTCCCCCACTCCGACATCGGCCCGATGACCTCCCGCCAGGAAAAGGTACTGGCGGCGAAGCCATGCAGAAGCACCAGGGCCGGACGCCCCGAACCGGCGGTTTTGTAGTGGACGGTGAGGCCGTTGACCTCAATGAACCGGCTATCCGGGTCGGCCAGTTGCTCCGGCGGGACCGTCCCTTCCAGCGGAGGCACCGGCACCAGGAAGGGACCGACCAGCAGGAGGAACAGGAGCACTCCCAGAGCGATCAGCAGTCCGCGAAGCCAGGGTTTCAATTCTATGTCTCCCGGGGAGCACCCCCGGCCTCTATAGCGTGATGCTCTCCCCCGGCCGGAGCACCACCGGCTCGGCGGAGGTCTCCGCGCGCACCCGCTCCGCCCAGGCGTGGGGGTCCTGGCGGATGATGTCAAAGGTGTCGTAGTGGATGGGGATGACTTTACGGGGCGTCAGCAGTTTCACCGCCCGCAGCGCGTCGTCCGGGCCCATGGTGAAGTTGTCGCCGATGGGGAGAACGGCCAGGTCTACCCCCTCCTCGCCGATGAGTTTCATGTCGTAGAAGAGGCCGGTGTCGCAGGCCAGGTAGATGTGGGGGCCCTCAGCGGTCTTGATGAAGAAGCCGCAGGGGTTGCCGCCGTAGGAGCCGTCGGGGAGGGCGGAGCCGTGATGGGCGATGGTCAGTTTGAGGTAGCCGAAGGGGTACGGGAAGCCGCCGCCGATGTGGTGGGGGTGGACGTTGGCATGGCCCCGGGCCTGGAACCAGTTGCAGATTTCAAAGTTGCTGATGACGGTAGCTCCGGCGCGGCGAGCAATCTCCAGCGCGTCCCCCACGTGGTCGCCGTGGCCGTGAGAGACCAGGATGTAATGGGGTTGGAGGACGTCCGGGGACGCAGCGGCCAGGGGATTACCCGTGAGGAACGGGTCCACCAGCAGGAAGTGGGACCCCACCTCTATGCCGATACATGCGTGACCGTACCAGGTGACCTTGACCATAGTGCCTCCTTTTGCCGCATCTGAAAAGTTTACCACGAAGGACACGAAGGGATATTAAAAAATAACAAAATCACCCTGCTGTTCTTGTTTTCCTTTGTGTCCTTTGTGGTTTTCAAAATAGGAGAAAGGCCGTAACTGCCTACACTCATTACCACGAAGGCACACAGGCGCGAAGTTTTGGAACCACAAGGGCACAAAGACACCAAGATTTTAGAATTCTTTGTGCCTTCGTGTCTTTGCCGCAGGTAGTTACGAAAGGCCACGGATTACGACGCTTTGGGAGGCCGCCCCGCTTCCTCCGGCTCAATACGCACATGCACCGAGACCATCCGGTCGCTGCTCAGACGGACCTGGACCGTGTGGTCGCCCAGGTCGCGCAGAGGGTCGGCCAGGATTTTGCGCCGGTCAAAGGGCATCTTCAGTTCCCGCTCCAGCGCCTCCGCGATGTCGGCGGGCGTGATGGAGCCGTAGAGGCGGCCGGTCGGGCCGGCCTTGGCCTGGAAGGTCAGCGTCAGTTGTTCCATCCGTTCCGCCAGCGCCGCCAGCCGCTGGGCCTGACGGGTCGCCTGCGCGGCCCGGGCCTGTTTCTGCTCCTGCGCCATGCGGATTCTCCCCTCGGTGGCCGGAACGGCCAGGCCGCGGGGAATCAGATAATTGCGGGCGTAGCCCTCGGCGACTTCCTTCACATCGCCCGCGCGTCCCAGGTTGGGAACATCCTGCATCAATACGACCTTCATCCTCCCCTCCTCAAGGGGACCGTCCGATGCGGTCCGCACTCTGTGGTCTATCGTCCGTCGCCTACTTCTCCAGCGCGACGTCTACCGCCTGCGGCCCCCGTCCGGTCGGCTGAATCCGATAGCGGACCCGCGCTTTATCGGGGATGGTCTCCGGAGTGCCCGGCGCCAGGCCGCTGCGGTGGAAGAATATCTCGTTCCCGCTGCGCTGGATAATAAACCCGTACCCCTTTTCCGGGTCGTACCACTTGACGATGCCCTCGTGGGGGCCGGGGGTCATCTCGTGAGCTCGCAGACAGTCCGGGCAGAGGGAAGGCGGGGTCAGTTCAAACCCCAGCCCGGCCAGTCGCCGCTGTTCCTCCACGGTGAAGACGAACTGTCGGCCGCATTGGGAGCATGATGCCCAGGTATCCCGGTATGGCATGTAAAGACCTCCTGGGGGTGAAGCGTGAGACGTGAAACGTGAAGCGTGAAGCGTGAAACGTGAAGCGTGAAATGTGATGGAATGGGATCAGCCGGCGCGGGGCGGGTGGCCGACACGGGGTTCGGGTAGCCCTCGGGCCCACCACCAGGCCAGCAGGCAGAGGAGGGCCGAGAGGCTGAACAGCCCGGCGTACCCCAGCAGGTCCACCACCAGCCCGCCCAATCCGGAAATCAGGACGATGATGCCGATGAGCGTGTTGGAAAGCCCCAGGTAGAGGGGCCGTTCCGCCTCTGGGACCAGTTCCAGCAGGAAGTTGCTGCCCACCAGGGTTGAAGCGGGCGTCAACGCGCCGTTCAGGAAGAAGAGGGGCAGGGCCAGGTAGGGCAACCATGGGCCCCGGCTGGGGGAGAGGGCGACCCATCCGGCCAGCGCCAGCGCCAGCAGGGCGGTCAAGGCGTTTCCCAGCGAGAGCCACAACGTCACCAGGCGGTTCCCCTTTCGGTCGCCCACGGAGCCCCAGGGCAGGTTCGCCATCAGTCCGGCCGCGACCCGAACCGTCACGTAAATGCCCACCATCCCCTCGGGAGCGCCCAGGACGTTCCGGGCATAGACGCCGTAGAAGGGGAGTGCGATGCCCGCCAGCCCCAGCGCCGTCCGCATCCCCATGTACCGCCGGAAGACGGCGTCCGTCCGCAGGAGTTGCCCCGCCCGCCGCAGTTGTTGCCGCAACGTCGGAGTGCGGGAGACGGCCGTGCCCGGCGGCTCCCGGATGATGATGAACGCCAGCATGGCCGGTATGATGACGGCGTTGTAGATGACGAAGAGCAGAGCATGGCCATGGGGGAAGGGGAAGCGATTGAGCACTTCCCGCGTCACCACACCGGCCCCCAGACCCAGCAATCCCCCTGTCAGCAGCCTCCAGGCGAAGAAACTGCCCCGTCGGTTGGCCGGGATGGTCTTCGCCACCACCTCAAAGAAGCCCAGTCCCCCCAGCCCCGCCGCCAGCCGGGCCACGCCGTACAGGGTGAAAAACGCGACCAGCAGCAGCGTCGGGTCGTCTACCCACCAGACGGCCGCCGCCACCAGGAGCCAGGAGATGGCCCGGACGACCGATGCCAGGGTGTAACTGAGCATCTTGCGGGGCATCCGCTGGACCAGGCCAGCGATGAAGACCTGGGGGAGGAACCATCCGGCGTCTCCCAGCGGAGCCACCAGCCCCACCAGCAGGTTGGACGAGGTCAATCGGCTGACAAACCAGGTCAGCACCAGCGGGGGGTCAATGAGCCGTTCGGCGAACTCAAAGAGCGCGCCGTTCACTACCCCCAGGATGAAACTGCGGCGGATTTCCCGCTGGGGCAGTTGGACGGTCATACGGACGCGGCTTTCCCCCGCTGGACAGCGATGACTTCGGCCAGGATGCTGATGGCAATCTCCCGGGGCGTCTCAGCACCGATGTCCAACCCGATGGGCGTGTAGACCTGTTCCAGCCACTCCGGGGAAACGCCCAGTTCCTGGGCCCGCTGGAAGGTCAGCGCACTGCGGCGATGGCTCCCCACCAGCCCCACGTAGGCCGGGGAGCGGTTCGCCAGCGCGGCCAACACCGCCGCGTCGCCGCTATAGTGAGGAGTGACCATCACCACATAGGTCTGGGAGTCCACCGGGAACCGCGCCACCTCTTCGGCCAGGTCGCCGGTGATGCACCGCTCGGCCCACGGGAACCGCTCCGGCGTCGCCAGACCGGGCCGTTCGTCCATCACGACGATGCGGTAGCCCAGAAAGGCGCCCAGTTCGGCCACAGCCTGGCCCAGATGACCGGCGCCCAGGATGAGCAACGTGGGCCGGGGCGGGAGGACCTCAATCAGGATGCGCACATCTCCGCCGCAGACGCCCGGGTCGCCGCGATCCGGGTCCCGCAGGCGGTAGTGGACTTCCCGGGAGCGGCCCTCGGCGATGGCCGCCCGGGCCTCCTCTATCACCCGCGCCTCCACACCGCCCCCGCCGACGGTGCCCACGGTCGTCCCGTCGGCCATCACCAGCATCTTGGCCCCCGCACCTCGCGGGGCCGATCCGTCCACTTCCACCACGGTGGCCACAGCGGCGGGCTTCCCCGCGCGCAGGGCGTCCAGAATGGCCTGATAGACTCGCTCCAGTTCTTCGTACATTGGGAGGTTCGCCTCACACGACAAAAACACAAGTTCAGGCTACCTGAGCCCCAGCAGGTGGGCCAGAGCGCTCCGGTGGGGAGCGATGACCCCTTGCGGGCAGACTTCCGCGCAGCACATGCAGCCGACGCATTGGTCCAGCCGGAAGCGGGGCGGACGACCGGGCGTAATGGCTTCCCGAGGGCAGGCTTCGGCGCAGCGCCCGCAACCCGCGCAGTCCTCGGGGACGGTCAGGCGAGGGCGAACCCGCGTGATCCGCCGCAGCGGTGCCGCCACCCAGCCCGGCAGCGGCACCCGCAGGACGCGCTGGACTATCGGCAGCCGGACCGGGCCGAAGTCCAGGGCCCGTCGGTCGCCGACCAATTCTATGGCCTCCAGGTCGCCGACGCCCAGCCCGCGCGCGGCCGCCTCCCGCAGGTGGAAGACCTCGCCCGGACGGCAACCCATCGCCCAGCTGAGCACCGTATCCAGCGCCACCGGGTCCGCCGAGGCCGCCAGGCAGCCGTAAGCGCGCGGCGTCCCTCCGGCGCCGGGGCCGTTCCCCTCCTGCCCGATTACCCCGTCCATAATCGCCAGCCCCGGCCGGACCAGTTCCAGGATGTCCACCAGTGCCCGACTGAAATCGGGGACGGCGGGGGCCCGATAGTGGATTTCCCGCTTACGGGTCCCGGGAATGGTGCCGAAGAGGTTTTTGACCGCGCCGGTGTAGAGGGTGAGGGTATGGGTCTTCAGTTTGGGCAGGGTGATGACCAGGTCGGCCGCGAAGACGGGCCGGGCGATGAAATAATCCTGCCCCCGCAGGGTGCGCCAGTCCGCACCGTCAAAGGGGACCAGGCGCGCGCCGGTCTCTGTCGCCACCTCTGCCATGCCGGTCCGTCGCCAGAGGGACTCCGGGTTCCGGATCGGGCCGGCGGGCGAATCGCCGATCCACACCTCGCCCCCGGCCTCCCGCACCATCTCGGCGACGGCGCGGACGACCGTCGGATGGGTGGTGACGGCGCGGTCCAGGGGAAACGGGGCGATCAGATTGGGCTTCAGAAGCACCCGCATGCCGGGCCGAACGAAGCGCCCCATGCCGCCCAGAGGAGCCAGCGCCGCTTCCAGCGCCCGGCGAACCCCCTCGGGGTCGTAGGTTTCGCACGCCACAACAGATACGACCGTCATCTTGCCCATCCTGCTGGTTTTTGACTGCGAAGAATTATACATCGTTCCGCCGGATTGCTCAAATGAGGGAACGCGGCGAATTCCCAACTGGCCCAAAGTGCAGTATAATGGCCTTCGGAGGAATGAGGGCCATGCAGGAAGCACGGTTATATGAACGGTTGGACGAGAACAAGGTGCGCTGTGCCCTCTGTGCTCACCGTTGCGTCATCCCCGAGGGCCAGCGTGGCATCTGCCACGTGCGGGAAAACCGGGGCGGGACCCTCTACACCCTGGTCTACGGGCGACTCATCGCCCGACACGTGGACCCGGTGGAGAAAAAGCCCCTCTACCACTTCTACCCCGGCTCCACGGCCTACTCCATCGCCACCCCCGGCTGCAACTTCCGCTGTCGCTGGTGCCAGAACTGGGAGATTTCCCAGATGCCCCGCGAAGAACACCTGATTCTGGGCGAGACCGCCTCCCCGGAGCAGGTGGTCGCCGACGCCCGTCGGGTCGGAAGCCGCAGCATCGCCTACACCTACACCGAGCCCACCGTCTTCTTTGAATACGCCTACGACATTTCCCGGCTGGCGCATGAGGTCGGCATCGCCAACATCTACGTGACCAACGGCTACATGACCCCGGAGATGCTGGACGCGTACCATCCATATCTGGACGCGGCCAATGTGGACCTGAAGACATTTCGGGAAGAGACCCACCGCCACTACATTGGCGCGCGTCTCCAGCCGGTGCTGGATTCCCTAAAGAAGATGAAAGGGATGGGGGTGTGGGTAGAGGTGACAACACTGGTGGTGACAGGCGTCAACGACGACCCGGAGGAGTTCCGGGACATCGCCCGCTTCATTGTGGACGAGTTGGGCCCGGAGACGCCCTGGCATATCAGCCGGTACTTTCCGGCGTACCGGATGACCAATCCGGCAACCCCGCTGGCGACCCTCCAACGGGCACGGGAAATCGGGAGGGAGGCCGGCCTGCGCTACGTCTACGTGGGGAACGCCCCCGGGGAGGAGAACACCCACTGCCACGCCTGCGACCAGTTGCTCATCCGCCGGTCCGGCTTCTGGGTGTTGGAGAACCGCGTCCGCCCCGACGGGACCTGTCCCCGCTGCGGGACGCCGGTGGCCGGGGTGGGGATGGCCGGGGGATAGGGAGGAGTTGGGGGGCAGCAAGCCCGCTCAGGTGTCGGATTCCGTACCGAACACTTCCCCCAGCAACTGGAGGGTCTCCATCGCCTCCTCTTCTTCCAGACGGCTGATGGCAAAACCCACGTGGACGATGACCCAATCGCCCACCTGAGCCTCCGGGACGTAGGCCAGACAGACCTCGCGGGTGATGCCGCCGAAGTCCACCCGGCCCATTCGCATCAACTCATTCTCCTGCACCTCAATGATCCGACCGGGGACACCCAGACACATCTCACTTCTCCCTGTACGCGCGCAGTTCCTCTTCCAGCCAGTTCAGCCAGCTGTCCAGGCCTTCCCCGGTTTTGCAGGAGAGGGGGAAGAAAGCCACACCGGGGTTGAGCGCTTCCACGCCTCGGCGAAAATACTCTATGTTGAACTCAAAGGCCGGAAGAACGTCCGTTTTATTCAGCACGACCGCGTCCACCCCCCGATACATCGGCGGGTATTTGTACGGCTTGTCGTCGCCCTCCGGCACGCTGGCGATGAGGACGTTACGGTGAACACCCAGGCGGAACTCCGCCGGGCAGACCAGGTTGCCCACGTTCTCCACGATGACCAGGTCCACGCTCTCCAGCGGGAGCCGCTCCAGGCCGCTCCGAACCATGGCCGCGTCCAGGTGGCACTCCCCGCCGGTGGCAATCTGGACGGCGGGCACACCCTCGGCCGCCACCCGGTCGGCGTCCAGCGTGGAGGCCAGGTCGCCCTCCACGACGGCAATCCGCCACCGGTCCTTTAACGCCCGAATCGTCCGCAGGATCAGGCTGGTCTTTCCCGCGCCGGGGGAGGCCATCAGGTTGACGGCAAAGACCCCGGCGGCGTCCAGACGGGCCCGGTTGGCCTCTGCCAGCCGGTCATTGGCACTTAAAATGCGTTCTACGACAGGAACCTGTGAACTCACTTTTCCCCTCACCGATTGTACAAACTCATCGCCTTCTCCAGTCCTTCCGTCAACCAGGTCTGGATGGCGGCGATGGCCCGTTCTATGGTCTCTGCTATCACCCCTTCCTCGTCCGGCGTGAAGTCCTGGAGGACGTAATCGGCGGGGTCCATCTGCCCCGGCGGGCGCCCGATGCCGATGCGGAGACGGGGGAAGGCCTGAGTGCCCAGGTGCTCTATGACCGAGCGCATCCCCCGGTGCCCGCCACTGCCCCCCTCCGGACGGATGCGCAGACTGCCCGGGGGGAGGTCCAGGTCATCGTAGATGACCAGAAGGCGTTCGGGTGGCACCTGATAAAAACGGGCCAGGGGAGCCACTGCGCGCCCGCTTTCGTTCATGAAGGTCTGGGGGATGGCCAGCACGACGTCCTCTCCGCCGATGGTCCCCCGGGCCACCCGGGCGTTCTTCTGACGGCGGGAGAATTCCAGGCCGTGGGTGGCCGCCAGCCGGGAGACGCAGCGGGCCCCCACGTTGTGACGGTTGCGGGCGTAACGGACCCCCGGATTTCCCAGACCCACGATCAGATACATAGCTGTTGTCCCACCGTAGGGGCGGGGTGGGCCGCTACCGGCGAGTCCTTTGGAGTGAGAAATTCCCCCTCCGGGTCCTCAGGTAGTACCGGAGGAGAATCTTGACCAGCAGGTATAGGCCCCAGATACCGAAAAAGAGCAGGGTGATGCGGGCTCCGCGCATGAACGCGCCCAGAATCTGCGCGCCGTCCAGCGCCGACGTTCCCCCCCCGCCTGTCGGAGCCGTCGGCGTCACTTCGGGGCGCGGGGTGGGAGAAGGACGGGGGGTCGCCGTGGGCGGCATCTCCACCGGCACCGGCGTCGGCGTCTCCGGCCCGGGGGTCGGAATCTCCGCCGCCTCCTCCGTCGGGGTCGGCGTCGGCGTGACCGCTTCATTCTGGACGGTGATGTTATTCACAAAGAACGAGTCGGTCACATCCCCCTCGCGGTAGCGGATGAGGACCATGTGGTAGACCCCATTGGGGATCAGCGGCGACCCGTCCTCCGCGATGGCCGTTGTGTCCCATTGGGCCAGGACGCCGTTGATGACTTGCTGCCGGACGTCCAGGACCAGCGGCTGCCACTGGGAGGTCGCGGTTGCCGCCGGACCGGGGGCGTAGTAGATGCTGTACCGGTCAAAATTGGGGTGGGCCACAGAGCCCAGAATCTGCACTACCCCGCTGACCGTCGCTCCATTGGTGGGAAATGTGATGATGACCACGTTCTCCTGCGGAAGGGGGGCGGCGCCCAGAGGCCCTCTGACCACCAGAAGTGCCAGCAGGACGGCTCCCAACGCCAGTGCCCATTTTTTCCCGTTCATCGGCATCCTTTGCATCCTGCTTCCTGCTTCCTACTTCCTGCTTCCTACTTCCTGCTTCCTAATCAGACGTAAGTGTAACACAGAAGAGGGAGAATGGCAAGGAGCACGGGCCCACATCTCTGGCTGGTCGCGATTCTTCTGGTCGCAGCAGCCCTGCGGCTGAGCGGGGTGGCCTGGGACGGGGGCATCGGCGCCCACCCCGACGAGCGGTATCTGATGGGTGTGGCCGAAGGGATGGCGCGCCCATTGCACCTGAATCCCTTTTGGGTGGACCCTGCCTACCCCTACGGGCATTTGCCCCTCTACCTGCTCCTCCTGTTGGGTGGAACCGACCAGCTGATGGCGGCCCGCCTGCTGACCGGACTTCTGGATGTGGGGACGGTGGCGTTGACGGCGGCGCTGGCCCGTACCCTGATGGCCGCTGGCGGTCGGGACCGCCGCAGAGGGGCGTTGATGGCGGCCCTTTTCCTGGCCGTCACGCCCCTGCACGTCCAGCAGGCCCATTTCGCCACGGCCGATGTCCCGCTGGCCTTTTTCTCCACAGGTGCGCTGTTCTTCGCGGCCCGCGCGGTCGCTCGTAGTCCGGCACAAAGCCCGGCGGAGTGCTACCTTGCGGGCATCTGGGCCGGATTGGCTCTGGGCTGCAAGGCCGGGGCGGCGCTGCTGTCGGTCCCCGTCGCCCTGGCGGGAGCGCTGGGCGCGGAGAATCGCCGGGAGCGAATCCGGCGAGCCGTCGGTGCACTCGGGGCCGCCCTGGCGACGTTCGCCGTCACCAACCCCTTCGCCGTGCTGGAGTTCCCCCGCTTCCTGACCAATGTCGCCACGCAGGCGGCGCTGGCGCGCGGAGTGATCCTGGCCCCCTATACCCTTCAGTACCGGTGGACACTTCCCTACCTGTACCCCATCGCTCAGCAACTGGTCTGGGGGATGGGGCCGGTGCTGGAGCTTCTGGGCTTCGGGGGACTGGCCTGGACGGTGGCCCGCGCGGCCCGGGGACAGCTGAGCCCGGCGGAATGGGTAGTGCTGGCCTGGGCGTTGCCGTTCTTCGCGTTGACCGGCGGGCTGTACGTCAAATTCCCCCGTTACCTGCTCCCGTTGATCCCCGTCCTGGCCGTGTACGCGACGCAGGGGATCGCGGCGATTGCCCGGGGACCGGCGACCCGTGTGCTCTCCGTCCTGGCCGCCCTGCCCGCCGCGTTCCTCTCCCTGGCGCTGGTGGTTTCCTACAACCGACCGCACCCCTGGGTGGCGGCCTCCGAATGGATCCGGGCGCACCTCCCCCCGGGCTCCGTCATCGCAGTGGAGGAATGGGACCACCCCCTGCCGCTGGACGCGGAGGGCTACACCCTGCGGGTGCTGCCGGTTTTTGGACCGGAGGGGGAGGAAAAGGAGCGGGTGATAGCATCGGTCCTGGCGGAAGCGGACGCGGTGGTGATTGCCAGCCGGCGCGGGTATGGGGCACTGGCCCGTTGGCCCGACCGCTTCCCCACAACGCTGACCTACTACCGCGCGCTCTTCGCCGGAGAGCGCGGGTTCACGACTGCTGGCTGCTGGGGGCGCTGGCCCTCCCTGCTGGGCCTCTCTCTGGCCGACGACCCGTTTCGGGCCGCCGGCCTGCCCTTCCCCCACCCGGCCTGTCGTCCGGCCGGGACATGGCTCCGCCTGCCGCGCCTGGACGAGAGTTTCGTCGTCTACGACCACCCCGAGGTGGTGGTCTTCATCGCTGTTCACCCAACCGATTGACACGCCCGGATAACCGGGTATAATTCGGCACAGATGCCGGGCCTTCCCCCATGGCCCGACAACCCGTACATTCTCGGAAGAACAGATGACCGAATGGTATCCTAACTCCCAGACCGGCCTGCGGGTCGGACTGGCACTGATCGCTGCCGTCCTTCTGGCCGACATCGGGCTGGTCCTCTGGACGGCCACCCGTTCGGTAGACGGGTTGACCTTTCTGGCCGGCCTCTTCGTCCTGGGCAGTCTGGTCGTCATTGGACTGATGGGCTACTGGATCAGCGGCCTGGTCCAATCCGCCTACGTTCTGGACCGCAACGCGCTGGTCATCATCTGGGGGGAGAGCGAACACGTGATCCCGCTGCCGCAGGTGCAGCGGGTGATGCTGGGAGAGGAGGTAACGGGCCATCTGCGCTTCCGGGGCATCCGCTGGCCCGGACACTGGGTGGGGTATGGCGAGATAGAGGGCGTGGGGCCGGTCCTGTTCCACGCTACGGCGCCGCTGGAGGAACAGGTGATTCTGGTGACGCCGGGGCTGGCCTATGGCATCTCCCCGGAAGACCGGGACGGCTTTCTGCGCACCCTGCACACCCGGATGCAAATGGGCCCGACCCAATGGGTGGAACAAGCCTCCCACGGGCCAGCCTTTGCCCGCTGGGAATTCTGGCGGGACCGACCGGCGCTGGTGATTCTGGTGGCCGGACTGGTGACACTGCTGGGACTGACAGGTCTGCTCTGCTTCCGTTTCCCCTCCCTACCGCCCTTGCTCCCGCTCCATTTTGACGCGCTGGGTTCGCCGGACCGCCTGGGGGTGCGGGGGCAGATTTTTTTCATCCCGTTGATCGGGTTGATTGTGCTGACGGTGAACGGCATCCTGGGCGGTCTGCTCTACCGGCATGAGCGCCTGGCCGCGTATCTGCTCTGGGGCGGCGCGCTGGCCGTGCAAATCCTCTTCTGGGCGGCCGTCCTGGGCATCCTGGCGGCCGCGTAAATAGTGCGAAAGTTTCGTAAAAACAAACACCCGGCACCTTTCGGCGCCGGGTGTTTGTTTGTGCGGGGCTTACCACCACACCGCGTCCAGTTCCTCGTCCGGGACATCCCAGACGACGTTGTGCGGCGGCAGCGGCTCGTACTTCATGAACTCGGGCACCCGGTCGTGGGCCTTGGTGAAGCCGGCCGCGCGGTTGAAGGCCAGTTCCTTCTCCATAATCTCGCGGCCGATCCGGGCCACATCGTCCGGGGTCCAGTCCGCGCCGAGGACGCCCGCGCACTCCTCCACCATGCCCTCAAAGCCGCTGGGGATGTCCAAGATGGCGAAGGCGATGAAGAGGCAGTGGCCGGAGGAGTCAATGAAGGCGGTCGTGATCTGGAAGTTGCGGGAGAGGTCCGCCTTCTTGATGTCGCGCGGGTCGGCCTTACCGCCGACGCTGAGGATTTCCGGCGCGATGGTGTAGCCCGCGGTGTGGTCGGCGCCCATCGTGGAGGTGGCGTAGGTGATGCCGATGCCCTTGACGGCGCGCGGCTCGTAGGCGGGCATGTTCTGGCCCTTGCAGCCGGGGACCCGGTGCCAGCCGAAGGCCTTGCCGGTGAAGGCGGCGCCGTTGCCCAGGATGCGGCCCAGCGGCGTCCCCTTGCGGATCTCCTCGTCCAGCAGCCGGATGGCCCCCTGCCAGTCGCCGAAGGGCAGGAGCCCCGCGTCCATCGCCACCGCCAGCGTGCCACCGGTCTCAATGGTGTCAATGCCGATGTCGTTGCAGAGCCAGATGAGTTTGCCGATGGCCTCCAGGTTGTCAATGCCGCAGTTGGCCCCCAGCGCCCAGGTGGACTCGTACTCAATGCAGGAGACGATCTCGTTCCCCTGCTCGTCGTAGTAAGTGTTGGAGCACTGGATGACGCAGCCGGGGTGGCAGGCGTGGTTGTAGAGTTCCTTGCCCAGCCGCTTCTTGTTGTTCTCAAAGATGGCCTCGCCGGAGGTCGCTGCGGCGCCCTCAAAGCGGCCCTCCCGGAAGTTGCGGGTGGGGTAGCCACCGGCTTCGTTGAGGATGTTGACCAGGATGGCGGTGCCGTAGGTGTTCAGGCCGCCCTTGGGCTTGGTGATGTCGTGCTGGCGGAGCGCCTCCAGCATCTTCTTGCGGCCCTGCTCGTAGAGGTCGGGGTTGGCGATGTGCACGCCCGGGCCGCCCTCGGGGTCCACGACGATGAACTTGAGCCCCTTGGAGCCCATCACCGCGCCGAGGCCGCCGCGCCCGGAGTAGCGGCTGGGCCGCCCGTGGGCATCGTTGAAGCAGACGCCGGCCATGGCCATCTTCATCTCCCCGGCGACGCCGATGGAGCAGATGTCCACCTTCTTGCCGAAGCGCTCAAAGAGGAGCGGGTAGACCTCGTAGAGGCTTCGGCCGGCATACTCGTCGGCGGGGAAGAAGGTGGCGCCGTCCTTGGTGATGTGCAGCCCCCACCAGCCGCCGTCCTTGGGGTAGCCCTCCACGATGATGGCCTTGATCCCCAGTTTGCCCACCGACTGGGGCCAGCCGCTACCGGCGTTGGACTCCTTGATGCCGCCGGTGAGGGGGGACTTGCCGCCCACCGAGACGCGGCCGGAGGTCGGCGCGTTGGTGCCGGCGAGGATGCCCGGGGCGAAGACCAGTTTGTTGTTGGGCCCCAGGGGGTGGCAGGTGGGGTCCACCTCGTCGTAGACGATGGTGGACGTGAGGCCCCGCCCGCCCAGGAAGCGGTACTTCTCGGGGACCTCCTCGTACTTGACCGTCCGGTCGGTCATGTTGACCCGAAGGATCTTGGACATCTCACACCTCCTCTATGGTATGGGTACGGTGGATTTGAAATAACGACCTGTGCTTCACCTGCGCCGCGGAGCGGCGTCAGGTGGAAACGCCGGTCAGGCCGCTTCCCCGCCGGAACGTTCGGGCTTGACCTCCTCTTTCGGGTTGAACCGGTGGCGGGCATCCTCCTATCCACGCGTCGCTTTTTCTAAAAGTTCCCGAATTCTGGCCTCTACATCGCAGTAGCCTTTTGTGAGGGGACCCCCTCTCATCCCCCCTTACCC
>JACIWQ010000170.1 GCA_014360895.1 Thermoflexales bacterium
GCCACGCGCTGCCTGAAAGCGGCATTATCCGGTACGACTTTGTGAGACTTTAAACCGGCACGACTTTATAGGATTCAACAGGGGCCTCGCCCTGTGGGGCCACGGCCCGAAGAGCCTCAGGCCGAGGGGAGCTACCTCGTCCCGTGGGGCTTTGCGTCTGAGCCCGACCGTGAACGGTCGGGCGTAAACGGCGATTGCCGAAATAATTTGTCAAACTGCAACACGGTCGGGCATGGGAAAAAAGGAGTTGGAAAATGAACGTCCTTTCGGTCGTGATACCGGCCTATAACGAGGAGCGGGGTATTGCCCAGATCATTGAGCGGACCCTCTCCATCCGCCCGCGCCTGCGGGAAGTCGGCGTGGAGGATATGGAACTGCTGGTGGTGGATGACGGTTCCCGCGACCGGACGGCGGAGGTCGCGGCCAGCTACCCGGAGGTCCGCCTCATCCGCCATACCGTCAACCAGGGATACGGGGCGGCCCTCAAGACCGGCTTCAGCCACGCGCGGGGGAACCTGCTGGGATTCCTGGACGCCGACGGCACCTACCCGCCCGAGTACTTTCCCGAACTCTGCGGGGTGCTCCTGCAGGATGGGGCCGACCTGATCATCGGCTCCCGGATGTCCGGCGCGGAGAGCGAGATGCCGCTGGTCCGGCGGGTGGGCAACGTCCTCTTCGCCGGGTTGGTCAGCATCCTGGGCAACCACCGCGTCCGGGACAGCGCCAGCGGGATGCGGGTCTTCCGGCGGGAGGTACTCTCTCGCCTCTACCCCCTGCCCGACGGGTTGAACTTCACCCCCGTGATGAGCACGCGCGCCATCCACGAGGGAGTGCGGATGCGGGAAGTGGCCATCCCGTACAAGGAGCGGGTCGGGCGGTCCAAACTGAACGCGCTGCGGGACGGCATCCGTTTTCTCAAGACCATCGTCTGGACCGCTCTCAACTACAACCCGGTGCGGGTTCTGGGACTGGCCGGGCTGGGGCTGGGTGGGGTGGCGGCCCTCATCGGCGCGGTCATCGTCGGCATGCGTCTCTCCGGCATCACCTACCTGGGCCCGTGGGGCGTCGTTGCCGTCTTCGTCGCCGTCCTCTCCGCCGTCGCCGGGGTCACGCTGTTCTCGCTGGGCGCGACCTTCAATTACCTGGTCTCGCTGTTCCATAAACGGCCGATTCGCCAGGGACTCTTCGGCAACCCTATCTTTGACCGCCCGCTGGAGCGCCACTTTGGCTGGATGGGGGTGGCGGCGGTCTTCGCCGGACTGGCGCTGGGGGCCGGGAGTTTGGGCTTCGCACTGGGCGGCTGGCCCGTGGAGCGGCTCTGGCTCTACCTGCTGGGCGCGGCGATGCTGGTGCTGACCGGCTTGCAACTTTCGGTCTTCCGGGTCATCATGCGGGTGCTGGAGGAACTGAGCCGACGGGAGATTCTGGTGAACCAGGACCTGGAGGGACGACCGTGTATGCAGTGAACCGGGGCGCCGGGATGAGGGAACAGGTCCATCCGCCCGCGTTCCCGGACGCGGACGAGGTGGTCCGGGCGGCCATCGCCGCCCAGTCGGAGGGAGCGGTGGACATCCTCTTCGTCAACCCGCCCGCGCCCGACGGCGGCATCTGGATTCGGAGCCAGCACCGGGTGGGGCGTCGGTCCCGCGAGGGGATGGTGTGGCCGCAGGTCAGTCTGGCCCAGATGGCGGCCCTCTTCCCCGACAAACGGGTGGAGGTGGTGGACGCCATCGCCCTGCGGATGGACTGGGCGGCTTTTGAGAAGTTGCTGGGGGAGAAGCGGCCCCGATACTACGTCACCCAGGTCACCGCGCCGACGCTCCGCAACGACATGTACGGGACCTTTCTGGCCCGCAGTATGGGCGCCACGACCATCGCCTTCGGCACCCACGTCACCCCCATCCCCCGCGAGACGATGCGCGCCTTCCCCACGCTGGACTTCGCTCTGCGGGGGGAGCCGGAACTGACGCTGCGGGAACTGGTGGACACGCTGGATTCGCTGGCGGCGGGCGCGCCGTTGCCGGAGGGGTGGCCCTGGGTGGAGCCGGACGTCCGGGCGCGTCTCCAGCGCCTCTTCGCCGACGCCGACCCGGACTGGCGGCCCGCCTGGACGACTGCGCCGCTGACCCGGACGTCGGCCCTGGCGGCGATTCGGGGGCTGGTTTGGCGAAATGGGGACGAGATTGTCGTCAACCCCGACCGGCCGTTCATCCGTCATCTGGATGATCTGCCGCTTCCCCGGCACGACCTGCTGCCGCTGGAGAAGTACCGCGCGCCCCTGGTGGGGGGGCCGTACGCCTTCGTCGTCACCAGTCGGGGCTGCCCCGGCGGTTGTCGTTTCTGTATCAAGCACGTCTCCTACGGCCAGTCCGTCCGCTTCCGTTCGCCGGAGAATGTCCTGGCGGAACTGGAACTGCTGGTGGGGCTGGGCGTCCGGCACGTCCACATGTACGCCGACCTGTTCACCGTCAGCCGGGAGCAGGTGATGGGGCTCTGCGAGGGGATTCTGGAGCGAGGCCTGCGGGTCCGCTGGACCTGCAACAGCCGGGTGGACTTCGTGGACCCGGAGATGCTCCGGAGGATGGCCCGCGCGGGCTGCTGGATGATCTCGTGGGGGATTGAGTCGGGGAGCGAGGAGGTCCTGCGGCGGGCGGGGAAGGGGATTCGTCTGGAGCAGGTGGAGCAGGCGCTGCGGTGGGCGAAGGAGGCGGGCATCCGCAACTGGGGCTACTTCATCATCGGCCTCCCCGGCGAGACGGAGGAGACGATTCGGCAGACCATCCGGCTGGCGCGGCGGCTGCCGCTGGACCTGGCGCTCTTCCACATCGCCGCGCCGTATCCGGGCTCGCCGCTCTTCTTTGAAGTGGTGGAGAAGGGGTGGTTCCGCCCCGACACCCGCTGGGAGCAGGTGGATATGGACCGGTCCACGGTGCTGGACTACCCCCACCTGCGGGCGGAGGACCTGGAGCGGTGGGCGCGGCGGGCGTTCCGGGCATGGGCGATGCGTCCGGGCCCGGCCCTGACCTACCTGAAGATGTTGCTGACGTCGCCGTCGCTCTGGCGCAGCGCCCTGGAGATCGGGCTGGAGAGTCTGGGCTGGGCGGCGGGGTAGCAGGAAGATTTGGGGGGCGGGCGGCGAAGTCGCCCGCCCTCTTCGTTTCTCTCACGAATCCGATGGGGGAGGCGGCGCGGGGGAGGGCCGGGCCGTCGGATACGGCAGACGGGGGTGAAAGAGCCCCTTCAGCGTGTAGACGAAGGATTGCTGGACCTCGCTGAGTTCCCTCAGGGTGATGGGGCACTCGTCCAACTGCTCCGTCCCCAGTACTTCCCCGAATATCTCCCCCACGACCTGGGCCAGGGCCTCCGGCGTGGTCGGGCGGCGGGCCCGAACGGCGGCCTCGCACCGGTCCGCCAGCATCACCAGGGCCGTCTCCCGGCTCCGGGGCCGGGGGCCCCGGTGGCGGAAACTGGCCTCGTTGACCCATGCCGGGTCGCCGGCCTGTTCCACTGCCCGCTCATACTGGAATCCCGCGCGGCTGGTCCCGTGATGTTCGGCGATGAAGGCCCGGACCCAGGAGGGGAGGCGGTAGCGGCGGGCCAGTTCCAGCCCATCCTGGACGTGACCGATGATGACCTGTGCGCTGGTGTGAGGGTCCAACTGGTCGTGGGGATTGGTGCCCTCCATCTGATTTTCGGCGAAGAAATAGGGACGGGCGATTTTGCCGATGTCGTGGTAGTATGCCCCCACCCGTACCAGGAGGGGGTTGAGGCCGATCCGTTCGGCCGCCTGTTCGGCCATGCTGGCGACCATCAGGGAGTGGTGGTATGTGCCTGGCGCCTCCCGCAGCAGCCGTTGCAGGAGCGGATGGTCCGGGCGACTCAACTCCAGGAGCCGGAAGGTGGTGGGCAAGTCAAAGAGAGGGCCGAGGAGGAAAAGGCCTGCCAGGGCCAGACTGGCGGAAATCACCCCGTTGGTCACGGCTCCGATCAACGCCAAGCTGAAGGAGAGCGGGTCCGGATGGGCGGTGAAGAGAGCAAAGGCCACCAGCACCCCCATGGTCGCCAGTGCCGAGATGAACCCCGCGCGGAAGAGGACCGTCGGGCGGTCGGTATGGCGAACGGCGAGAGTCGCCACGATGCCCCCAACGGTCGCGTACGCGGCCAACTCCAGGGACTGCTCCCCCATCAGGCCCATGGCGGTTCCGACCAGCAGGCTGGCGATCAGGCCCACCGGCGCACCCAGTGTGGTGGTCGCCAGCATCCCCAGCGCCGGCGCCGGGAACAGGTACCGGAGCACCGACCGGTCCGGGACCATCAGCCGAACCAGGGCCAGAAACAGAGCCAGCAGCAGCGCCAGCAGGAGGGATTTCCGCCCCTCCCGCAACACGTCCGGCTGGAAGCGGGCCAGGATGACGCCCATTAGCAGGATACCCAGGGCGGAGAGGAGGCCATTGGCGGCCACCTCCGCCCAGCGGGTCCGGGGTTGTTGCAGGCCCAGTTCCTGCAGGGCTTCTAGGTCCAGCGCGCTGACCCGCTGCCCTTCTCGCACGATGACCTCGTTGGCCTCAAAAGTACGGACGACAGGAGGGACGGCCTCCCGCGCGGCCTGACGGGCCCGTTGGGTGGCCTCTTCGTCGTAGAACGAGTTGGGGGCAATGAGCCGCTGGGCCAACGCGGTAGTGACGGCCGCCTCATCACTGGAGAGTTCCAGGCTGACCAGCGTGGCGGCCTGTTGTCGCGCCAGTTCCAGGCGGTCTTCCCGCACCCCCTGGCGCATCATCTCCGGGACGACCTTGAGGACTTCCAGTTGCACCCGGTTCCAGGCCTCGTCGGAGAGCGCGGGGAGCAGGTCTGCAACCGCAGGGGGCAGGTCTTTCAGTTCGGGCACGGCGGCGATCCAGGCCCGGCGCTGAGCGGGAGTGGCATAAGGGTCCGCCCGGACGGCGCTCAGATAGTCCAGTACCTGGCGCGCCCGCTCTAGTTGCTGACGGGTCAGGTTGGGGTCCGGCGCCGTATAGACGGGGGGCACGGCGGCCTCCGCCTGCTGCTGCTGTTCGGCGGTCCGGATGGCACTTTCGTAGGTGATCCGGCGCGGCGAGCGGATGTCCCGGGGGGCTACATCTCCCACCTCCAGGACCACGCGGCCAGAGGAGAGCAGGGGGAAAGAAAGCAGGAACGTGCTGACCAATATCAGCGAGAGCGCCAAAACGGTCAGCCGTCCCCAGAGCCACCATTTCTGCCCGATTGGATTTGTTTTCATCCGCTCATATTAAACCCCAGAATCGCGGAGAACGCAACCCAACCCCGCGATGTCATCAGCTTGTAACTTCCCCGTAACACCTCTATCTGGGAAATGGGCTCAAATGGTGC
>JACIWQ010000171.1 GCA_014360895.1 Thermoflexales bacterium
CCCCGCCACGCGGCGAGCCGCTCGCGGCGTGGCCGTGGGGCCAGGGGTGGGGACACCCCTCCCCTCGCCCCTTGTGGGAGAGGGGAGGGGCCGGGGGCGGGGTGAGGGCAACACCCCTCCCCTCGCCCCTTGTGGGAGAGGGGAGGGGCCGGGGGCGGGGTGAGGGCCACCCCTCCCCTATTGCCGGAGCAATTTATCCGATAGCAAATCCGTCATACTACGGAGGAAGCCTGATGACCGAGAAATTATCCCGTATCTACAACCCCGCCGAGATTGAAGAACGCCTCTACCGGTGGTGGGAGGAGCAGGGGTTCTTCCGCCCCGAGACCCTCATCCAGAAGGGGCTGGCCTCGCCCGACGGCCCCCGCTTCTGCATCACCATGCCCCCGCCCAACGTCACCGGCGTCCTCCACTTAGGCCACGCCATGACCGCCGCCGTGGAGGACCTCCAGACCCGCTACTACCGCATGCGGGGCTACGACACCCTCTTCCTCCCCGGCACCGACCACGCCGGCATCGCCACCCAGAACGTGGTAGAGCGAGACCTGCGCAAGGAGGGGCTGACCCGCCAGGACCTGGGCCGGGAGAACTTCATCCAGCGGTGCTGGGAGTGGGCCCAGAAACACCGGGCCATCATCACCCAGCAGCACAAACGGCTGGGCGTCTCCTGCGACTGGACCCGGGACCGCTTCACCCTGGACCCCGACCTCTCCCGCGCCGTCCGCACCGCCTTCGTCCGCCTCTACAAGAAGGGCCTCATCTACCGGGGGAAGTACATGGTGAACTGGTGCCCCCGCTGCACCAGCGCCATCTCCGACCTGGAGAACGTCTACTACGAAGTGCCGGGTCACCTCTGGACGGTCCGGTATCCCGTTGTGGACGGGAACTGGGACGGGCCCCGGGCCGGGTGGGGGAGCGGCCGCTGGGCCGAAGGGGCCACCCGGTTCATCACCGTCGCCACCACCCGCCCGGAAACCATCCTGGGCGACACCGCCGTCGCCGTCCACCCCGACGACGAGCGGTACCGGGACCTGGTCGGGAAGACGGCGGTCCTCCCGGCCCTGGGCCGTCGCATCCCCATCATCGCCGACGAGGCGGTGGACCCGCACTTCGGGACAGGCGCGGTCAAAGTGACCCCGGCCCACGACCCCACCGACTACGAGATCGGCCTGCGCCACGGCCTGGAACAGATCAACGTCCTCACCGAGACGGCGCGGATCAACGAGAACGGTGGCCCCTACGAGGGACTGGACCGCTTTGAGTGCCGGACCCGCATCGTCGCCGACCTGGAGCGGGAAGAGCTGCTGCTGAAGACGGAGCCCTACGTCCACTCCATCGGCCACTGCCAGCGCTGCGACACGGTCACCGAGCCCTACCTCTCCGTCCAGTGGTTCGTGCGCACCAAGCCCCTGGCCGAGGCTGCCATCGGGGCCGTCCGCGACGGGCGGATGCGCATCGTCCCCCAGCGGTTTGAGAAAATCTACTTCCAGTGGCTGGAGAACATCCGGGATTGGTGCATCAGCCGCCAACTCTGGTGGGGCCACCGCATCCCCGTCTGGTACTGCGACGACTGCGGCGGCCAGACCTGCGAACTGGAGGACCCAAGGACTTGCGCCCACTGCGGGAGCCCCCACATCCATCAGGACGAGGACGTGCTGGATACCTGGTTCTCCTCCGGCCTCTGGCCCTTCTCCACCCTGGGTTGGCCCGACGAGACGCCCGACTTCCGCCGCTACTACCCCACCGACATGCGGGAGACCGGCTACGACATCCTTTTCTTCTGGGTGGCCCGGGAGGTGATGCTGGGGCTGGAGATGACCGGGCAGGCACCCTATTCCACGGTCTACCTGCACGGCCTGATCCGGGACCAGCACGGGCGGAAAATCTCCAAGTCCATGCCCGATGCCGACAAGTACGACCCCCTCAACATCATCCGGGACTACGGCGCGGACGCGCTCCGGTACACGCTGCTGACGTCCTCCACGCCGGGCAACGACATGAACCTGGACCCGCGCCGGATTGAGGGGGCGCGCAACTTCGCCAATAAAATCTGGCAGGCTACCCGCTACGTCCTCTCCGTCTGCGAGCAGTGGCCCGGGGACCTCCCGGACCTCCGGGAGTTGACCCTGGGGCGGCCGGAGCGGTGGATTCTGAGCCGCCTGGCCCGTCTGGTGGCCGACGTGAACCGTCTCATGGAGGAGTACCAGTACGGCGAGGCGGGCCGTCAGATCAACGACTTCCTCTGGAGCGAGTTCTGCGACTGGTATCTGGAGATTTCCAAGATCGCCGTCTACGCGCCGGACGCCACATCGGAGTCCACCGCCCCGGCGCGCCGGGTGCTGCTGACGGTGCTGGATGGGGCGCTGCGGCTGCTGCATCCGTTTATGCCCTTCGTGACCGAGGCGCTGTGGCAGGCGCTGCCCGTCCCCAAAGAGACGGAGTCGTTGATGCTGGCCCGCTGGCCCGAAGAGGCCCCCTGGCCCACCGACGAGGCGGCGGAAGAGGAGATGGAGTTGCTGATGGACCTCATCCGGGGGGTCCGCAACGTCCGCGCGGAGTACAACGTGGAGCCGGGGAAGCGCATCCCGGCGCTCTTCGCCGCCGGACGGTGGGCGGGGCTGTTGCGGGAGGAGCGGGCCATCCTCTGCACGCTGGCGAAGTTGGACCCGGAGGGGCTGACGATTGCGGAGGCGATGGATGCGCCGGCCCAGGCGGCGACGGTGGTGGTGGGCGATGTGGCCGCGTATCTGCCGCTGGCGGGGATGGTGGACCTGGCGGCGGAGCGGGCACGGCTGGAGAAGGAACTGGCGGAGGTGGCGGCGCGCATCGCCCGGAGCGAGGCGCTGCTGGCCGGGGAGTTCGCGCAGAAGGCCCCCGCGGCCGTCGTGGAGCGGGAGCGGGAGAAACTGGCGGACCTGCAGGCGACCCGCCAGCAACTGGAAGAGCGGCTGGCCCGATTGGGGTGAAGGGATTCTGCGGCAGCGGCACTTGACTTTTCCCCATTCTCGGCTATAATTATAGCCAAAGCGGGTGTAGTTCAGCGGTAGAACGTCAGCTTCCCAAGCTGAATGCCACGGGTTCGAATCCCGTCACCCGCTCTTCCATAGCCCGGGCGTCCCACCGGGCTATTTTGCTATATGCCGGAGGTGAGGCCCTATGGAAGACCGGTCTCCTGCTCATTTCCCCTTTTACGGCTGGCTCGGCGCTCTCATCGTCGTCGGAGCCGAAACGGGCCTGATTCTCCGCCAGCCCTTCGTCTCCCGCTGGTTTACTCCCATTGTCTGGACGGGTTACATCCTCTTCGCCGATGCCCTCTCTTTTCGCCTGCGCGGGCGTTCGCTGATCCGGAGCGAGCCCCGGCAAGCGTTGATGCTGCCCTGGCTCTCCGTTGGTTGCTGGATGATCTTTGAATTGTACAATCTGCGCCTGGGCAACTGGTACTACGTCGGGGTGCCGGAGAACCCATGGGTGCGGAACCTGGCCTACTTATGGTCCTTCGCCACCATTTTCCCCGGCATCTTTGAAACAGCGGATGTGCTGGAGGGACTGGGCCTCTTTCGGCAGGTGCGGGTTTCGCCCCGACCGATGACGCCCTTCGGGGCCGCGCTTTCCTTTCTGCTCGGGATCGCCTTTCTGACTATCCCCCCTATTCTGCCTGCGCCGGCCCGCCCCTTCACCTTCGCGTTCGTCTGGACGGGCTTCGTCCTCTTCCTGGAACCCGTGAATCGGCAACTGGGGGCACCGTCCTGCTACCGGGCATGGGAAGAAGGAAACCCCCGCCCCACACTGCTTCTGTTAACAGCGGGGGGTGTCTGCGGGTTGCTCTGGGAATTCTGGAACTACTGGGCCACCGCCGGGTGGCGCTATACCATCCCCTGGCCTCTGGACTTCGGGGTCTACTACTTCCGAATGCCCCTTTTGGGCATGTTGGGCTTCCCGCCCTTCGCGATGGAGTGCTACGCGATGTACCACTTTCTCCGCCGGATGCTGGGCGGGGATAAATTCTGGTAATCTCAAGGAGAGGCTATGTCCTATCTGGAGCAAGAGATTCTGGAACAGCCGGAGGTGCTGGGCCGGCTGATGGAGCAGGAAAAGGGCACCGTGGAGACCATAGCCAGGGCGATCCGGGAGCGCCAGCCGCGCTTC
This sequence comes from Thermoflexales bacterium, assembly GCA_014360895.1. Classification (GTDB taxonomy): domain Bacteria; phylum Chloroflexota; class Anaerolineae; order B4-G1; family DUEL01; genus SpSt-77. The sequence goes on from JACIWQ010000171.1 coordinate 4,147, forward strand.
GCAGTCCTGGTCGCTCGCGGCAGTTCCGATAACGCCGCCCGCTACGGGCAGTACCTTTTGGGCGCCGTGAACGGCCTGCCGGTGGCGCTGGCGACCCCCTCTCTCTTCACCCTGTACCGCCGTCCGCCTCGCCTGGGCGACGCGCTGGTCATCGCGGTCTCCCAATCCGGTCAATCGCCCGACATTGTGGCCGTGGTGGAGGAGGGACGGCGACAGGGGGCGCTCACCCTGGCTGTCACCAACGACCCGGTATCCCCCCTGGCGCAGGCGGCCGAACTCCTCATCCCCCTCCACGCCGATGCCGAGCGGAGCGTCGCGGCAACAAAGACCTACACGGCATCCCTGTTTGCCCTGGGAATGCTCAGCGCCGCGCTGGCCGGGGACGCCGGGATGTTCGCCGCTCTGCAGACGGTACCGGAGGCCATTCGCCAGGTGACCTCTTCGGCGCCGGATATCTGCCGGGCCAGCGAGCGCTACCGGTACATGGAGGCCTGCGTCGTGGTCAGCCGGGGCTACAACTACGCCACTGCCCACGAAATTGCCCTGAAACTTAAGGAACTGACCTACGTCCTGGCCGAACCGTACTCCTCGGCCGACTTCCGGCATGGTCCGGTGGCGCTGGTGGAAAAGGGATTCCCGGTCATTGCCATCGTGCCGGAAGGAGCGGTGACGGCCGAGATGGTGGACTTTCTGCGCCGTTTACGGGAGTGGGAGGCGGAACTGGTGGTTATTTCGGCGCGGGAAGAGGGGCTTTCCCTGGCCCAAACCCCCCTCCCATTGCCTGCGGGGATTCCTGAATGGCTCTCTCCCATGGTTGCTGTCGTGCCCGGACAACTCTTTGCCCTGGGACTGACCCAGGCCCGGGGGCTGAACCCGGATCAGCCGCGCGGCCTGCAAAAAGTCACCCGAACCGAGTGACGGAGAAGGGGGCAAATATGAACGGTATGGAATGGTTGGGGAAGTGGATGGTCTTCTTGGGACTGATCATAGCCGCTATCGGCGGCCTGGTCTGGCTGATGGGCCGATTTTCCGGAATGGGGGACTTCCCCGGAACGCTCCGCATTGAGCGGCCGGGGTTCACCTGTGTGATCCCCATTCTGGGGTCCATCATCCTGAGTCTCCTGCTCACCATTATTCTGAACATTATTGCCCGGCTGATGAAATGAGGCAAACGGGAGGCGGGCCGCGAAGCCGCCCCCCACCA
>JACIWQ010000172.1 GCA_014360895.1 Thermoflexales bacterium
CGCAAACCCTCATCCCCTTTAACTCTTCAGGATGCGCCAGATTTCCCGCATGGTCGGGCGTTTGCCGTAGATGAGTAGCCCTACCCGGAAGAGTTTAGCTCCGAACCAGAGCGCGGCCGGGATGGAGAGAAGCAGGGCCCCGATGCTCCCGACGATGTCCACCCAGGGCACCTCCCCCAGCGGGACGCGCAGCATCATCATCGTTGGGGCGGTGAGGGGGAAGAAACTGAAGGCCCGGGCCACCGGCGCGTTCGGGTTGATCAACACGAAACTGGCCAGCATATAGGGGATGACGGCGATGAAGGAGAAGATGCCCGCCAGTTGCCGGCTCTCCCGCATGGTCGTCCCCAGCGCGCCCACGCCCGCCATCAGGACGGCGTAGAGGAGATACCCCAGCAGGTAGTAGACCACGCCCAGGATGAAGACCCGCGCGGGGATGCCGACGCTCTCCACCATAGCCAGAATCGTCGCCATGCCGCCGGTGAAGCCCCAGGCGCTCCCCAGCCAGACGAGCACCTGTGTCAGCCCCAGCGCCCCCAGGCCCAGGACTTTCCCCGCCATCAGTTCGGTGGGCCGGACCGAGGAGATGATGATTTCCACGATGCGGTTCTCTTTCTCTTCGGCGACGCTCTGGAGCAGGTACCCCGAGGACGAGAAAATCGTCATAACCAGGAAGATGGCCAGGAAGTAGGGGACCAGGAAGGTGAAAAGCATCCCCCCGCCCCGCTCCTGGCCCGTGCCGGAGAGGATGCGCGTCTGGAGGCCTTCGGTTGGGTCGGCGGCGCGGCGCGCGAGGGCCGGGTCCACCTGCTCCGCCAGCAGGTGGGTCACCAGGAAGGACCGCACCCGGTCGGAGTCGGCAATCGCGGCCTCGCCGAAACTCTCCCGCGTGAGCGCTACCACCCGTCCGGTCTCCAGATAGTCCTCGCCGATCATCAATACGACCTGAAGTTCGTCGGCGCGCAGCGCGGCCTCCGCCGCCTCCGGGTCCTCGTAGAGGACGAAGGACTCCCGGTACTCCGGCCGAATGGGGGTGAAGTACCCGGTGTGGTCCACGACGCCGATGGGCTTCCGCCCGACGTCAAACTGCCGCTCCAGCCAGTCCGATACCGCGTCGCCCCGGGGGAGGAGGAGCACGGTCAGGATCAGGACGATTAACCCCAGCGCCGGGACGATGGCCGTCATCACGATGAATCCGGTCCGGCGGACGTTGGTCAGGTACTCGTGGCGGACGATGGTCCAGATTTTGCGCCAGTTCATCCTGTTCCTCCTTACGTGGCGCAGGAGTAACTGTTCAGCCGATTGAAATCGCCCCTTCTGGGCGCTTTGCGCCGGGTGTCGGCCTGCGCCGACACTCCTCATAGACCCAGCGGTGGGTGGTCGGCGCAGGCCGACCGTTGGCCGCAGGCCCCAACAGGGTGACTTGCAGTCACCGCCTGAATAGTTACGCGCAGGATTCATCCTGCGCTACAGTGACCACCCGGACGAAAATCTCCTCCAGGGGCACCGGGGCGACCTCAAAGGATTGGACGTCCACGCCCCGGTCCAGCAGGGCCCGCAGGACCTGGCGCGGGGCGGTCCCTTCGGCGAGGGAGAGGTCGTACGCGCCGTCTTTGGGCTCCACGGCGACAACACCGGGCAGGCCGAGCGGGAGTTCCGGCGCCCGCACCCGAATGGCGTGGGGGGCGAACTGCCGCTTGATGTCCGCCAGCGGGCCGTAGAGGACCGACCGTCCCCGGTTCACGAGCAGGATGCGGTCGCAGAGGACTTCCACCAGGTTCATCTGGTGGGTGCTGAGAACGACCGTTTTCCCCTCCCGGCGCAGGTCGGCGATGACCCCTTTGACCCGCTCCACGTTGACCGGGTCCAGCCCCTGGAAGGGTTCGTCCAGGAAGACCAGGTCGGGGTCGTGGATGATGCTGGCGACGACCTGAAGCCGCTGCTGCATACCCCGGCTCAGGTCTTTGACCTTGTTGCCCGCCCGGTCTTCCAGTCCCATGCGCGCCAGCCACTCCAGCGCGCGCTCGCGGGCCCGGGCGCGGTCGGCGCCCTTCAACTCGGCCAGGTAAACCAGCATATCCAGCACCCGGATGTTGCGATAGAGCCCCCGCTCCTCGGGCAGGTAACCGATGCGGGGCTGCGCCGCGGCGGGTGACCCCCCCAGGACGGTGATGTGGCCCGAGTCGGGCGGGATGATGTCCAGAATCATGCGGATGGTGGTGGTCTTCCCGGCCCCGTTGGGCCCCAGCAGGCCGAAGACCTCCCCCGGCTCCACTTCAAAGGAGAGGTCGTCCACGGCGACCAGGTCGCCGAAGCGTTTGGTGAGGTTTTGGGCATGCAGAATCATCGGACTCCTTTGTGGCGAAAAGGGCACACAGAGGCACGGGGAACACGGGGAAATCTCTGTGTCCCCTGTGTCTCCGGGTGAGGCCCTAACCGGTGTGCAAAAAGCGATATAAACCCTATGGCGTCGGCGTCAGCGGGACGACGGTCACGGGCATTGTGGGCGGAGGCGGGGCCGGGGTGGCCCGCACGAAGACAACTTCCTGGAAGCCAAAACCTTTAATGAAGCCCTCCAGGAAAGAGCGGGCATTCCGGTCCGCCGTCTCCAGGATGCCGTCGGCCAGGGCGGCCCGAAGGATTTCCTGCTCCGCCGCCTGCCGCGCCGCCGTTTCCAGGTCCGGCTTCAACCCGAAAACCCCCGTCTCCCGGTCGTAAACGAAGGTCTTTTCGTTGTCCAGCCGGACGACGAAGACCTCCGCCGGGGGAAGCGTCAGCACCACCCGGTCATCGGCCGTCACCGTGACGTCCTTCTCCTGGACTTTGCCCAGGTCCACGCCCGCGATGACCTGCCCGTGAGCGACCAGCAGGAGTTTGTCGCCGAAGAGGAAGGCCAGGGCCCCCTGCCCGGATTCGGCCGTGATGACCTTCTCAACGGTATAGACGACGGTTTCCAGCCGGCTGAGGCTCTGCACTTCTCGCACAATCGTCGCCGGACTGGGACGGATGGTAGGAGTGGGGTGGAGAAGTTCCCCTACCTCCCGCTCCAGCGTCTCTCGGGCCTCCCCCAACGGGTTCAGGCGCGCGCGAATATCCGGCGCCAGCCAGACGACCAGCGCGATCAGAGCGATCAGGAGAACAACAATCACTGCCGTTGCACATCCAGAGCGGGACGTCATCGCACCCCTCCATTCGTGGACAACCCATTCCGCACACGTCCGGCCCGGAGGGCACCGGGCGTGCTGGGGTGAATTGTAACACGATTCGCGCCCTGTGCAACTGCTCCGTTTGCCAAATCGTCCGAGTTGTGCTATAACAAAAACGCATCCGTTTTCCGAAAGGAGGTGACCCCTGACTCAACTCTGCCACCGTTGACCGTTCTCTTCCAAAATTCTCTGCCGATTGATCCACCCATTTTACCGAAGGAGGAAAGTGCCATGTCCAAGCGTCTCTGGATCCCCGTCGTGCTTATGGTCGTCATCGCCCTGCTGCTGGCCGCATGCCAGCCCAAGGCTACCCCGGCCCCGCCCGGTGTCCAGACTGTGGAGGTCACCCGAGTCGTAGAGGTCGTCAAAGAGGTACCGGTGGCCGAGAAGAAACTGAAGGCCTGCTTCATCTACGTCGGCCCCGTTGGTGACATTGGGTGGACCCACGCCCACGACCAGGCCCGCCAGATTGTGGAGAAGGAGTTCCCCTGGCTGGAGACAGCCTACGCCGAGTCCGTTCCGGAGGCGGATGTGGAGCGGTTCCTAGACCGCTTTGTGGTGGAGGAGAAATGCGACGTCATCTTCACCACCAGTTTCGGCTTTATGGACGGGACTCTGGCAGCGGCCCAGAAGTACCCCGATAAAATCTTCTTCCACTGCTCCGGCTACAAGCGGGCCCCCAACATGGGCACCTACATGGCCGACTTCTACCAGGTCTACTACCTGAACGGCCTGATGGCCGGCGCGCTGACCAAGAGCGGCAAAATCGGCTATGTGGCCGCCCACCCCATCCCGGAGGTCGTCCGCCATATTAACGCCTTCACCCTCGGCGCCCGCGAGGTCAACCCCAACGCCACGGTGGACGTCCGCTGGATCTTCTCCTGGTACGACCCGGCCAAAGCCCGTCAGGCCGCGGAGGCCCTTATCGCCGAGGGCGTGGACGTCCTGGCCTTCACCGAGGACTCCCCCACCGTCGTTCAGGTCGCCGAGGAGTACACCAATAAGGGGCAGCCGGTCTACTCCTTCGGCCACTACAGCCCGATGGCCCAGTTCGGCCCCAACTCCCTGGTCAGCGGCCAGTTGGTCCACTGGGAGCGCATCTACGAGGACATCCTGATGAAGGTCTACCTGGGCATCTACACCAACAAGAATCTGGAGAACGTGGACTACTGGTACATCCTGGGCCAGAAGGGCGTGGAACTGGGCGGCGACTTCGGCGTCCCCATCAACCCCAAGTTTGAGGAGCCGCTCAAGGCCGTGAAGGTCACCGACCCGCTCCTGGGCGAGATCAGCGTCTACGACCTGGTCTTCAAGCGGATGGAGCAGATGAACGACCCGGCCGTCCTCTTTGACCCCTTCACCGGCCCGATCAAGGATCAGGCGGGCCAGTTGCGGGTGAAGCCAGGCCAGCGGCTCAGCCTCGCGGAACTGACCACCATAGACTGGTTCGTGGAAGGGAATATCGGCGAACTGCCGAGGTAATCTACCGGGGAATCCTCCCGCAGGTATCGGGCTCTATGGGGCGACTTTTCGCGTAGCGCCGGCTGTTCGCCTGTACCGGCCGGGCGGCCGGCGCTACGTACCATCTGCGCGGGTGGGCGCCATTGAGTATCCGGCCTGCGGGGGGATTCGCGAAAGGGAGGAGCGCATCGTGGCATTGCTCTTTCTGGATACAGCAGATATTAACGAAGTGCGTCAGGCGGCGGCCTGGGGGATTCTGGACGGCGTCACCACCAACCCGACGCTGATGATGCGGGCCGGCACCGCCGACCTGAAGGCGGTCACGCTGGAAATCGCAGAGATTGTCCGGGGGCCGGTCAGTGCTGAGGTCATCTCTACGGATGCCCAAGGGATGATCGCGGAGGCGCGGGAGATTCTGGACTGGTCGGAGCACGTTTTTGTCAAAATTCCCTGTACCGTGGAGGGGCTCAAGGCGATGCGGGAGATTTCCCGCTGGCCCAACGGGCGGATCAACGCGACGCTCATCTTCTCTCCCATCCAGGCCTATCTGGTCGCCAAAGCCGGCGCGACGTATGCCTCCATCTTCGTCGGGCGGATGGACGACGCCGGCCTGGTTTGAATGGAGGTGGTCCGCCAGACGCGGGCGATTTTT
>JACIWQ010000173.1 GCA_014360895.1 Thermoflexales bacterium
ACGCGGTACATGGGGGTTGAGGCGGGCGGCCTCGCCGCCCGCCTCCCCCCTCACCGAGACTACAGATACGCCTCCAAATACCGGTAATCCGGCGTCAGTTCCCCCCGATAGACGATGACCGCCCGCTTGATCTCCGGCGGCAGGTCCAGTTGCTCAAAGGGCACGCGGTAATCCGCCCGGGCGATGGCGGGCGCGAATTCCCGCAGAACGGCACTGAAATCCACCGACGCATCCCGGGGCATCTCGCTGGGCAGAATGTCCACTGCCATCACCACTACCCCCTCTCCGGCCCAACCGTCGGTCGTCTCCCCGGTGCGGGGATGGTAGACGTAGATGGGGTTGCCCGGGTCGGTGGCGCGGACGGTGCACTCTATCGCCCCCTCTATGTCGCAACTGATGTCGCCGATGACCCGCAGACGGGGCCGCGCGGGCGCCCCAAACAGTTCCCGAAGGTACGCCTTCGTCACCAGGCGGGGATAGCGAGCCTCCCAGTAGATGCCGTTGACCAGCACCGTCAGATACGGCACATAGCCCGCAAAGCGGGAGCGGTACTTCTCCGGATGCTGGTAGTAGTCCTGCAAGTCAAACCGGCCCTCCGGGGAGACCGGCTCCACCATGTGCTCCTCCCGGAATACCACCTTGTAGAGGGTATGGTTGTCCGGGTCCTCCGCGAAGACGGCCGGCAGGTCCTCCGGGGCCACCTCCCGGAACGGGAGCAGGTCAAAGATTTCCTGCGCGCCCCGGGAGACGTTGCCGTAGCCCGCGAAGCCCACCACCAGCGGGGCCAGGATGGGAGGGAGGCCCCGGGCACGGATGCGCTCCCCCACCTCCCGCACCGCCTGGCGGGCGGCCTCCACGTCCGGGTAATGGATGGCCCGATCCACGCCGACGAAGGGGTTGGGGATACCCTCCCACTCCAGCCGCCGGCCCAGGGCCCAGAGGGTATCCAGCATACCGGCCCACCCGGCATGTCGGCCAAAGAAGATGAGGCGGCGGCCCTTCTCGTCCGTCACCTTCTCGTAGTCAATCAGGACGCAACCCAGTTCCATCAGACGGCGCAGCATGGGCATATTGTATGGCTGGCCCTTGATGACGTGGGAGAAGAAGACGTAGGTCTTACCCGGCAGGAGTTGGGCTGGAGGAATCTCCTTGATGCCGAAGATAACGTCGCAGCCGGAGAGGTCCTCCTGGACCGCGACCCCGGCGGCCCGGTACTCCTCGTTGGAGAAGACCCGAACCTCCGAGGGCTGAACGACGACCTTCAGGCCGTATTGCTCCTGGAGGATGCGGGCGTCCTGGGGGATGATGGGGACGCGCCGCTCCCAGACCGATTTATCCTCGCGACGGATGCCAATGCATCGGGGCATCTTTCCTCCTGTTACTCCACTTTCCAGTAGGGGCGCTCCGCCTCCCAGCGGGTGCGGAACTCCTCGGGGGCCGTCGCCAGCAGGGCCTCCCCCTCGGCGGTAACGGTGCCGTCGGGCAGGCGAATCTGTCCGGCCACTTTAGCGCCCGCTCCGCCGAACTGCTCCACCCACCCCACCGCGACCAGAGGGGTGCCAATCGGGGTGGGACGGCGGTAGCGGACCGTCAGGCGGAGGGTCGCCATGAACGTATCGGAGGATGTGTACAGCATGACGGCCCGTCCGGAGATCTCGTCCAGAATCGCGGCGATCACTCCGCCGTGGGCGATGCCCGGATAGCCCTGGTAGGCCTCTGGAAGGGTGAACTCGGCCCGCACGACCCGGTTCTCCGGGTCCTCGTAGAACTTCAGTTTCAGGCCGCAGGGGTTTTCGCGGCCACAGACGAAGCACATTCGGGAAGTGGGTTGGGGACGCATAGCTACCTCTATGGAATGGGACGCGGATAAACGCGGATGGACGCGGATGGTCTTCGTATCCAGCCAGACCTGCCCGATACAAGCTGATAGCCTGCGCTACGCGGTAGCGCCGGCCGCCGGGCCGGTATCGTACAGGCTGACAGCTTGCGCTACGGAGGAGGTCGTTTTTAAGATTCGGGGAGGGGCAACAGGATGTGGACGGTTGTCCCGGGCAGGCGCACCTCGTCCCGCCCCTCGCTCTCTATCCAGATTCTCCCCTTGTGGGCCTCAATGATTCCCCGGGCCAAGCTGAGCCCCAGGCCCAGCCCGCCCCCTTTGAAAGCTGTCTTGCTGGAATGGTGGAGCATGGTGTCCTCCACCACGTAGAAGCGGTCAAAGATGCGCTCCCGCTCTGCCGGATCAATCCCGATGCCGGTATCCTGAATACTCAAGTGGACGGTGTGGTCCACCACCCGACCCGCAATCCGGATGGTGCCGCCGTCCGGGGTATACTTGACGGCATTGCTGACCACGTGCCAGAGGGCCTGGAAAAGCCGCTGGGCGTCCCCCATAATCAGCGGGAGCGTTTCCAGCCCTTCAAATTCAAAGGTCAACTGCCGCTCCGGGCCCAGGTTGCGGATATTGCGCACCACGTTCTGGATCAGGGAGTATAGAGGAACCGGGCCGATGCTCAGTTCCAGTTTGTTCGCTTCAATGAGGAATACGTTCAGGATGTCGTCCACCACCTGATTCAGGCGGCGGGTGGCCTGGACAACCTGATGCAGCAGGTGGCGAGGGCTTCCTTCCTCTTCCGGACTGCCGGGGATGTCGGGCATGGAGAGGAGGATTTGGATATAGCCGTAGATGGCGGAGAGGGGAGTGCGCAATTCGTGGCCGGCCAGGATGATGAAGTCGGTTTTCATTTTGTCCAGCCGCTGGAGGTCCGCGTGGGCCTTCTCCAGTTCGCGGATTTTCTCCTCCAGCCGCTCCACCAGGCGGCGGCTGTATTCCACCAGATAGTCCGCTTTCTCCTGGGGGGATTCTATCCGTTCCCGCAGGCCGCCCAGGAACGCCTCCACCTGCTGGGGGAACCGGTCCACGTCTATCGGCTTGGGGATGTAGCCGTCGCATCCGGCGATGAGCGCCCGCTCCCGGTCCCCGCGCAGCGTGGCGGCGGTCACGGCGACGATGGGGATCTCTCTCAGTTCTTCCAGCGCGCGCAGGCGGGTGGTGACCTCGTAACCGTCCAATCCGCTGATATTGATGTCCATCAGGATGAGGTCGGGTCGCAGTTGCCGGGCGGCCTCCAGGGCCGCGATCCCGTCGGTGACGACGCGCACGTCAAACCCCTCGGCCTCCAGAACCCGCTGCACCAGCCGGGCGCTGGAAGGGTCGTCCTCCACGTAGAGAATACGGGCGCGAGGTTCCCGATGCATATTCCCTCCCCTGTTGCAATCTTGGGTGACCGTACCGCGATCCCGTTCGGGCGACCGTCAGGGTTGCCCCTACTCTTCTATCGCCCCACCGATTTCGCGGAGCAGTTCGTCATCGGTAAAGGCACCCTTCTGGAGCAGGGCTTGGATGTGGCCGCTCAGACGGGCCCGCTCATCGGGGGTCAGTTCTTTGGCCGTGACGACGATGACCGGAATCTCCTGCAACTCCTCTTCCGACTGGAGCACCTCCAGCACTCCAAAACCGTCCAATTCGGGCATCATCAGGTCCAGCAGGATGAGGTCGGGCCGCTCTCGGCGGATCAGTTCCAGGCCCTCCCGGCCGTTCTCGGCCTCCAGAATCTGGTAGGGGCCTCGGGCCTGGAGGATGCGTCGGAGGAGGCGGCGGGCGCCGGGGTCGTCCTCCAGAATGGCGACCCGGCGGACATCCCGGCCCAGCGACTCCAGCGACCCCAGCAGTCCCTCCTCCGGAGCCAGGGCGCGGGCGGGCGCTTCCACCGTCTGCACCCAGTCCTCCCCCAGCAGGTGCTTCTCCACCGGGAAGGTGTGGCCGGAGCAGTTGACGACGACCACCTCGTCCCGCCGGATGACCCCCTTACTGAGCAGTTTGAAGAGGCCGGCAAAGGCGAGGCCCGCTGCCGGCTCCATAGAGATGCCCTCCAGTTTCGCCAGGACGTGGATGGCGCGGAAGGCCTCCTCGTCGCTGACCATCTCAAAGGCGCCGCCGTGCTCCCGAATCACCCGTGCCAGGAAGGTGTAGGCCGGTCCGGGGTCGCCGGTGGCGACGGTGATGATGCGGGTGCGGGGGTTGAGGACCGGTTCCGCTTTCTCCAGCCCCTTCTCAAAGGAGTGGACCATCGGGGCGCACCCTTCGGCCTGGATGCAGGCCAGGCGGGGCATGTGGTCTATCAGGCCCATACGCATCAGTTCCTCAAACCCCTTCCAGACCCCCACCGGCCCCAGCCCGCCGCTGACAGCCTGGATGTACCAGTCCGGTGCGCGCCAGGGAGTGACAGGGCCGGGGCCCAGATAGGCGGCCAGTTGCTCGGCAATCTCAAAGGCCACCGTCTTCATACTCTCCCGCGCGGCGATGGAGCGGACGCCCCGGTCCAGATAGAGCCCCCGCCGCTTCGCGAATTCCGCCGCCACCTGCTTGGTCTGGTCGTAGGTGCCAGTGACTTTGACGACTTTGGCGCCGTAGATGGCAACCTCACGCATCTTCTCCGCCGGGACCAGACTGGTGAGGAAGGCCCAGACTTTGATGCCCGCCAGGGCGGAGTAGGCGGCATAGGAGATGGCGACGTTGCCGGTGGAGGCCAGGACGGCTTCCGTAACCCCCAGTTCCTTCATGACTGAGATAGCCAGAGCGGCCTGCCGGTCTTTGAAGGAGCCGGTCGGCCCTTGCCGTTCATCCTTGATGTAGAGGCTGGAGCAACCCAGCATCATCCCCAGGTTGACGGCCCGCAACAACGGGGTGCCGCCCTCGCCCATACTGAGCCGGTGGGCGTCGTCCCGCAGGGGGAGGAGTTCCCGGTAGCGCCACATGGTCTGGGGACGGCGGGGCAGTTCCCGCTGCCAGATGCGGGCCACGCGCGGGTAATCGTAGAGAACGTCCAGCCAGTCCCCGTCGCACTGAGGGCAGCGCTCCAGAGGACGGGTAAACGGCTCGCTATAGCCACAACGAGCACATTGCAGGCGAGGGTAATCGTTTCTATCCATCGGATTCCCAACCTCTTGCAGGGGGTATCGCCGCTTTCGGCCCTTACCTCACCTCTTGGGTAGATTTTGCCCGACGAAAGCCTCGGGCCCATTCTGCGAAGCCCCTTCGGGGCTTCCTCGCCCCGTGGGGCTTTGCATCCTGAGCCCGACCGTTTACGGTCGGGCTCTCCGATAGCCCGCAGGGCTTGGCATCCTGAGCCCGACCGTTTACGGTCGGGCGAATCTTTGCATCCTGAGCCCGACCGTTTTGCAACTTGAAAAATTAATCCGGCAATCCGCCGCTTTTCGCCCTCACCCCTCCCCCGACCCCTCCCCTCTCCC
>JACIWQ010000174.1 GCA_014360895.1 Thermoflexales bacterium
GCATCGGCTTTTATCCGGACGACGCCCGGTTTTTCTGTTGCTCCTGCAGTGCCCGCAACTCCCGCTCCATCCGCCGCTGCCGGGCCCAGATGGAGAAGACCAGGACAAACGTCAGCCCCCAGAACACCGCGTATGCCGCGACCAGATAAACCGGCATGTTTTTTTCCTCCTCTTGCAGTTGTGCTACCGCTTCAGAAGAGCCAGCGCGTCGGCGAAGCGTTCCAGGCGGATGCGCTGGCGCAGGAGCGTCGCATAGAGCAGAGTAAACGCCCCCAGCGAGACCATCAGCGTCTGCACCATGCGGGGAGTGAGGGCCATGTCTCCGCCGCTGAGAATTTCCGGATGGATGGTGCGCCACCAGCGGATGGCGAACCACGAGAGGGGCACCGTCACAAATGCTACGATGCCGTAGACGGCGGCGAAGCGGGCCTGCCGCTCCGGCCCCTCCACTGCCCGGCGCAACATCCCATAAGCGATGTAGATGAGCAGTTGGACCGCCGAGATGGTCAGCCGGGGCTCCCAGGTCCAGTACGTCCCCCAGACCGGCCGCGCCCACAGCGAGCCGGTGATGACAGCCATCGTGATGAACGTCAGCCCGACCTCCACCGAGGAGAGGGCCAGGATGTCCCACCGGCGCTCCCCCCGAATCAGGTACAGAATGCCGGCCAGAAAGGTGACAAAAAACGCGAAGAAGCCCACCCATGCCGATGAGACGTGGAAATAGAAGATGCGTTGAACGTCCCCCATCGTTGCCTCCCGGGGGGCGTAGAGGAAGACCATCCCCAGGGCGGTCAGGATGGCGGCCGCTGAGGCCAGAGCTAGGATGAGACCGGGAATATCGCGGTAGCGGTTCATGGTATCCTCCCGACGGTTGAAGCGTGCCCGGCGCTGGGCCTGTCCTCTATTCCTCCAGAATGTACCCGAACGTCAGCGTGGCGACGGCCACAATCACCAGGTCGTAGACGACGATGAGGCGGAGCCAGCCGCCCGCTTCCGCCAGCGTCCCCCCTTCCAGCAGCGCGCCGATGGTCTGGACGGCGGCGATGAGGACCGGGAAGGCCAGGGGGAGGAGCAGGACGGGCAGCAGGACCTCGCGGGCCCGGGTGTTCACCGCCATTGCCGCCAGCAGGGTCCCCACGGCGGCATACCCCACCGTCCCCAACAGGGTCACCAGCAACACCTCCGGGCGCAGCAGCGGGACGTTGAACAGCCCGGCAAACAGGGGGAGCAGGATAGCTTCCACGATGACGATGAAGAAGAAGTTCCCCAACGCCTTGCCGAAGAAGATGGCCGTCCGGTCCACCGGCGCCAGGAGCAGGCCGTCTATGCAGCCCGTCTGTTGCTCCCGGACCAGGGAACGGCTCAGCCCCAGGGTGCCCGCGAAGGCGACAGTGGCCCAGAGGACGCCCGGCGCGGCGGCGCGCGCCGTTGCCCCGCGCAGGTCCAGGGCGAAACTGAAGACCAGGAGCGACAGCACCGCGAAGACCAGCATGGCGCTGACAATCTCCCGGGTATGCCATTCTGCGGCCACGTCTTTGACGACAATCGCCCACGTCTTATCCAGGAAGTCCATCGTGGGGAGAGTATACATCAAAATGGCAGGAGCGGCAAATGGCCCTTTGCGCTCATCCCTTCTCGTGGTAAAATAGACCCACTTGGAAGGAGGTGATACCGATGGAACTCTCGCAGTATCTTCGCATTCTGCGCAAACGCTGGTGGATTATCCTGGTGGCCGTGCTGGCTACGGCTGGCAGCGCGATGGCCTTCAGCCGTCTCCAGACCCCCGTCTATCAGTCCACTGCCGAAGTCCTCATCCAGCCAGCCCGCCCCGATTTGGGCCTTACCCAGTCCGCCAAGACGCTTCTCCGGTCCTATATGAGCGTTGCTGATTCCAACAAGTGGGCTCAGGAGGTGCTCACCCGGCTGAACCTGGATATGACGCCGGAGCAATTGCGGGCCAATGCCCGCTTCGCGGCCGAGGATGACCGGATGATTATCCGGATTGAGGTGGAGGATACAGACGGCGAGCAGGCCAACAATATCGCCAGGACCTGGGCCACCTTGCTGGTGGAATGGCGCGATCAGGATAACCAGAGACAACGGAAGGAAGACCGGGTTTTCGCCGAACTGCGGGATGCGCCGACCTATTCCCAAATTTGGCCCCCCCGTCTGCCCATTATGGGCATCGCCGGGGCCATCCTCGGCCTGATTATCGCCTTCATCGTCATTTTCTTCCTGGAATGGGCCGAGTCGGGCATCATCCGCACCCCCGACGACGTGGAGCAGTGGCTGGGCCTGGCCGTACTGGGAACCGTCCCTCCGGCCGAATAACCGATGGGAGACGATGCCATGAGCAAGCCTCAACTGATCACTCTGACCGACCCCCGTTCACCGGCGACGGAGGCCTACCGCACGTTGCGGACCAATCTGACCTTTGCGGGTCTGGATCAACCCATTGAGACGCTGGTGGTCACGTCCCCGGCCCCCGACCGGGAGAAGTCCATCACAGCGGCAAACCTGGCGGTGGTGATGGCTCAGGGGGAGCACCGGACGGTTCTGGTGGATGCCGACCTGCGCCGCCCCGTCCTTCACGAAATTTTCGGCGTTTCCAACGAGCGTGGCCTGACGACGATGTTTGTGGACCCCCAGGCCCGGGCCGAACCGCCCCTGGTGGAGGTCGGCGTGGAGAACCTGTGGCTGCTTCCCAGTGGGCCGCTTCCTCCCAACCCGGCCGACCTGCTGGGCTCCCGCCGGATGGAAGAGGTGATGGCGGCCCTCCGCTCCCGTGCCGACGTCCTGATTTTTGACGCGCCGCCGGTCCTCGCCGTCACCGACGCGGCGGTGCTGGGGATGAAGGTGGACGGAGTCCTTCTGGTGGTCGCCGCCGGGCGTACCCGCCGCGAGCAGGCCCGCCAGGCGCGGGAACTGCTGGAACGGGCCCACGTGCGGGTCGTCGGCGCCGTCCTGACCGATGTGCCGACCTCGGCGGTCCGGCGGTATTATTAACGCCGCCGCGTCCCTATCTGCCATTCACTGGGAGCGAAGCGGCGGGCCGTGCCGGAGGTCCTACTTGCCATATCACTGCGAGCGAAGCGAAGCAGTCTCCTGACGAACATGCCAGGCACTTCTGAAAGTGCCTGGCACGTCTCCCCGCTGCTGAGCCCGGCGCTTCGGCCGGGCGAAACTGCGAATCTGCTCAAGGGGGCACAATGATCCGCAGATGGTATCCCTGGTTGATGGTACTGGTGGCGATGGTCCTGCTGGCCGCGTGTGGGGGCCGAACGGAGACTCCCGCTTCTCCCCTGGCCACCCAGTCCCCCCTCACCGCGCCGTCTCCCCTGCCCACCCCGGCGGCCGACGGTGCTACCCTGCTCCAGGAGCGCTGTACGGCATGCCACACGCTGGACCGGGTGGAAAGCGCCCGCAAGACGGCGGAGGAGTGGGAGCGGACCGTGGTCCGGATGATCGGGCGGGGGGCGAAACTGACGGAGGCGGAGCGAGCTGTGCTGGTAGAGTATCTGGCAGAACACTATCGGTAGGAGGCGATATGTCGGCTGGACCGATCAATTTCCTGTTCGTCGGCGTCGGCGGCCAGGGGGTGCTGACCGCCTCGGACATCGCCGCCCAGGTCGGGCTGGACCTGGGGCTGGAGGCCAAAAAGTCGGAGGTGCACGGCTTCGCCCAGCGGGGTGGGGTGGTGGAGAGCCACGTCCGCTGGGGGGAGCGGGTCGGGGCCCCTATCGCCGAACAGGGGACGGTGGACGTCCTGGTGGCCTTTGAACTGCTGGAGGCAGCGCGCTGGATAGAGTGGCTGCGGCCGGGCGGGAGCGTCGTCGTCAACCGCCAGAAGATGGCCCCGATGTCGGTGACGGTGGGCAACGCGGTCTATCCGGACGAGGCGGCCATTCTGGAGGCCCTCCGCCGCCGGGCCGCGCGGGTGGTTCTGGTGGACGGCCTGAGCCTGGCCGAGCGGGCCGGGACGACCCGCGCCGTCAACAGCGTCATCCTGGGCGCTCTCTCGGCCCTTCTGGAAACCCCGCCGGACGTGTGGGAGGAGGCCGTCGTCCGGCGCGTCCCCCCGCGCTATGCCGAAGCCAACCGGACCGCCTTCCGCCTGGGCCGGGAGGCCGCCCTGGGGATGTAAAAACCGCGAAGGGCGCAAAGAGCGCAAAGAATCTCTTCAAACCCTCGTACTCTTTGCGTTCTTTGCGGTTCAAACTGAACACAAAGCGCTTCTTTTGGCAGACGATGCAGGCTGTCCGATTGCTTCTGGTGGGCCTGGGCAACCTGGGCTGGCGGTTCTGCGAACTGCTGGCCGCGAAGGGCCCGGAGGTGGAATCCCGCTACGGGCTTCGGCTCCTCCTGGTGGGCGTCGCCGACAGCCAGGGGACGGCCTACAACCCCGACGGCCTGGACCCGGCCCGCGTTGCGGCGGTGAAGAAGGGTGGGGGCTCGGCGGCGGACCTGCCCGAAGGGCGGCCGGGCGAGCGGGCGCTGGCCCTCATCGCTCGCGCCGAAGCCGACGTCCTCTGCGAAGCGTCGCCGGTGAACCTCCGGCAGGGCGCGGAGCCGGGCCTGAGCCACGTCCGGGCCGCGCTGGAGCGGGGAATGCACGTCGTCACCCCCAACAAGGGGCCCCTGGTCCTGGCCTACCGGGAACTCCACGACCTGGCCGCCCGGCACGGCGCCCAACTTCGCTTTGACGGCACCGTCGCCGGGGGGCTCCCGGCCCTCTACATCGGCCAGCGCGACCTGCGGGGCGCGACCGTCCACCGCATAGAGGCCGTCTCCAACCTCTGCACGGGCTACGTTCTGGAACTCCTGGCCGACGGCCTCTCCTGGGACGAAGCCCAGGCCCGCGCGCGGGAAGAAGGCGTCCTGGAGGCCGACCCGTCCTTTGACCTGGAGGGCTGGGACGCGGCGGCGAAACTGGTCATCCTGGTCAACGGGGTGATGGAGTACCCGGCCCGCCTGGAGGAGGTGGAGCGGACGGGTATCACGGCCCTTAGCGGCGCCGACGTGGTGGCCGCGCGGCGGGAGGGGCGGGTCTATAAACTGCTGGCGACGGCGGACCGGCTCCCCGATGGATCGGTGGCCATGCGGGTGGCCCCGACCCCCCTTCTGGGCGACCACTTCCTGGCCCGTCTGGGCCGCAAGCAGATGGGCGTCGTCTACCATACCGACATCTACGGCACCATTATGGCCGCCATTGACGAGCCCACCCCGCTCCCGTCGGCGGCGACGATGCTGCGGGACATCCTGGATATTTATCGGTAGAACG
>JACIWQ010000175.1 GCA_014360895.1 Thermoflexales bacterium
GACCGAAGGTCAGGAGAGGGGAGGGGGTGGCCCGAAGGGCCGGGGGAGGGGTGAGGGGAACACCCTACTACGTTTCCTTGCATCCTGCATCCTTGCATCCTGCATCCTGCATCCTTGCATCCTTGCACCCTTGCACCCTTGCATCCTTGCCTACTTCCCACGGAGGTGACGTATGGACTTCGCCCTGAGCGAAGAGCAACGGATGTTCCGCGATATGTTCCGGAACTTCGCCGCCAAGGAGGTCGCTCCCCGAGCCGACGAGATAGACCACGCGGAGACGCTCCCGAAGGAGATTCTCCGCAAGGCGACCGACCAGGGCTTCCTGGGTGCGACGATTCCGGAGGACTACTACGGCGCCGCGCTGGATAACATCAGTTACGCGCTCCTGATAGAGAACCTGGCAACGGCCTGTGCGTCCCTGGCCGTCACCGTCGCGGCCCACGTGAGCCAGGTGGCGATGAGCATCCTGGACTTCGGCACCGACGCCCAGAAGGAGGAGTGGCTTCCGGCCCTGGCCGGTGGCGAAGCCATCGGCGCCCTGGCCCTCAGCGAGCCGGACGCCGGGAGTGACATGCTGGGCCTGGAAACCCGCGCCCGCTATGAAGGTGACGAGGTCGTCCTGAACGGCGTCAAGACCTGGGTGACCAACGGCGAACTGGCCGGCCTCTTCCTGGTTTTCGCCCAGGGCCCCCAGGGCATGGACGCCTATCTGGTCCCGCGCGACACCCCCGGCCTGACCGTCGGCTACCGCGAACCGACGCTGGGCCTGCGCTCCGCCTTCTTCAACACCGTCTACCTGGAAGACTGCCGCGTCCCCCAGAGTTACCGGCTGGGCGGCCCGGGTCAGGGTGCATCGGTGGCCGAGCGCGCCGTGGACCGGATGGCCGTCGCGCTGGCGGCCGTCGGGCTGGGCCTGGCCGAATCCTCGGTGGACGTCGCGGCCCAATACTCCACAGAGCGGGTCCAGTTCGGGGTTCCCATCGGCAAGAAGCAGGCCATCCAGAACTACATCGCCAACGCCTACATAGAGACGGAGGCACTGCGCTACCTGGTCTATCGGGCCGCCTGGCTGATAGACCAGGGGGAGGACTTCTCTGTGGACGCGTCGGTCGTCAAAGCGTTCGGTGCCCGTACCGCCCGCAGCGTCACCAACCGGATGCTCCAGGTCCTGGGCGGCTATGGCTTTATGGAGGACTACCCCATGGCCCGCAAGTACCGGGATGCCCGCATCTTGGGCATCATCGGTGGCCCGACGGAGGTCCACGACTTCCGCGTCGCGCGGTACATCCTCGCGCAGAAGGACCTGGAAATCGTGCCC
Source organism: Thermoflexales bacterium (assembly GCA_014360895.1). GTDB lineage: Bacteria > Chloroflexota > Anaerolineae > B4-G1 > DUEL01 > SpSt-77. The sequence goes on from JACIWQ010000175.1 coordinate 1,319, forward strand.
CAGCATCAATAAAGAGCACGTAATACGGAGTGCGCAATACGGAGGTCCCTATGGATTTCACCTTTTCGCCCGAACACCAGGCCCTACGCCGGATGATCCGGGAATTCGCCGAGACGGAAATCGCGCCGGTCGCGGCCGAACTGGACCGGGAGCACAAAGTCCCCCGGGACATCATGCGCAAACTGGGCGAAATCGGCCTGCTGGGCGTCTGCTTCCCTCAGGAGTACGGCGGGATGGGCGCGGGTGAGACCGGCTACTGTATCCTGATGGAAGAACTGGGCCGAGTCTGCGCCAATACCGCCGTGAACGTCGGCGCGCATATCGGCATCGGCGCGATGTGTATCCACCTGGACGGCACGCCGGAGCAGAAGCGCAAGTACCTGACCCCGCTGGCGCGCGGGGAGAAAATCGCCGCCTTCGGCCTCACCGAGTCCAACGCCGGCTCCGACGCCGCCAACGTCCGCACCCGCGCCGTCCGGGAGGGCGATTCCTGGATTCTGGATGGCGGCAAGGTCTTCATCACCAACGGCGGCTACGCCGACATCATCACCGTCCTGGCGGTGACGGACCCGGCCCTGGGCGCGCGCGGCGGGATCACCGCCTTCATCGTGGAGACCGACTCGCCCGGCTTCAAGGTGGCCCGGGAAGAGGACAAAATGGGCATCCGGGGCTCCAGCACCGCCGAACTGGTCTTTGAGGAACTGCGGGTCCCCCATGAGAACGTCCTGGGCAAAGTCGGCGAGGGCTTCGTGACTTTCATGAAGTCCCTGGACATGGGCCGGCTGACCCTGGGCGCGGCCTGTCTGGGGGGCGCCCAGAAGGTGCTGGAGCAGGCCGTCTACTGGGCCAAGACCCGCGTCCAGTTTGGCGAGGCGCTGGCCCACAAGCAGGCCGTCCAGTGGATGATTGCCAACATGGCCACCGAGATTGAGGCGTTGCGCAGTCTGGTCTACCGGGTGGCATGGCTGGTGGATACCGGTCAGCCCTTCACCCAACTGGCGGCAATGTGCAAACTCTACGGCTCCGAGGTCCTCTCCCGCGCCGTGGATATGGCCATTCAGATTCACGGCGGCCTGGGCATCACGCGGGACTTTCCCTTGGAGCGAGCTTTCCGGGATGCCCGGATCAACGAAATCTTTGAGGGGACCAACGAGGTACAGCGCATCGTCATCGCCAGCAACATCTTCCGGGAGTTCGGCGTGCGCATCCGGCCGTGACAGGTCGCAAGTCGCATGTCGCAAGTCGCAGGTCGCACGTCGCAGGTCGCACGTCGCAGGGAGCAAGGAGCGAGAAGCATGTCGCAGGGCGGGAGGCCAAAAGGGTACGAGGATACAGAAATCTACCAGTTAGCTAAACAACTGGCAGTGGAAATCCACCGAATGACGCTGGAAGAACTGCCCAAATTTGAAATGTACGAAGAGGATAGCCAGATTCGGCGGTCATCCAAATCAATTGTGGCGAACTTCGTGGAAGCTTACGGGATGAAGCGCTACCCGGGCGATGCAATCCGTTACCTGACGTACTCTCTGGCTTCCTGTGACGAAACCAAATCGCACCTGGAGATGCTTCACGAGACAGGTGCCTTGGCTCTGGAACGGTTTGAGTATTTCTATAACCAATATCGTAAACTGGGGGCGATGCTCTACAATTACCGCGAAGCTGCTATCCAGGGCCGTGTGTAACCCTGCGACGTGCGCCCTGCGCCCTGTGACCTGCGACGTGCGCCCTGCGCCCTGTGACCTGCGACGTGCGTCCTGCGACCTGCGTCCTGCGACGTGCGACCTGTGACCTGCGACGTGTAAGGAGGACACTATGCGAATCATTGTCATTTTGGGACGCGTTCTGGACCCTCGGGGGATTGTGGTGAATCCCCGGGCGGGCCGAATCTTTGTCAACCGGGAGGAGTACATCCTTCAGCCCGCCGACCGCTGTGCGCTGGAGGCGGCGCTGCAGATCAAAGAGGCCGTCGGGGCGGAAGTGGTCGCCCTGCCGCGCGCCTTCCTGCCCGACGACGACGTCCTGCGGCAGGCCCTAGCGACGGGCGCCGACCGGGCCGTCTACATCGCGGGCAAGCCGTCGGCCCTGCCCGACGACGGCGTGATGGCCCGGGTGCTGCTGGCGGCGATAGAGCGGCTGGGCGGCGCCGACCTCATCCTCACTGGCGCAACGACCCTGGACGCCGGACAGGGGCAGTTGGGACCGCGCCTGGCCGAAGCGCTGGGTTGGCCCCAGATTGTCGGCGCCTGGACCGCCGAAGTGGCCGACGGGAGCGTCCGGGCGGTCCGGCAGGACGGCGGCGGTTATGTGTGGGTGGAGGCGCCCCTTCCGGCAGTGGTCACCTTCGTCCCCGGCGCGCTGAAACCCCGCTACCCCGACGGACGGCGCCTCATCAACATCTACAAAGGTGTGGGAGAGATCGCGGCTGCCCTGGAGCGCTGGGAGGCGAAGGACCTGGTCACGCCGGAAGCGCTGGCCCCGATGCTGGAGCGGCGGGGGCAGGAGTTCCCGCCGGAGCGGGAGCGGGGCGTCCGCCTGACCGGGAGCCTGGAAGAGATCGCCCGGTCCGCCGCCGACGCCCTGCGCGCCCGCCTGCCCCGGTAATTCCCGTTTCCCGTTTTACGCTTCCCGTTTCACGTTTCCCGTTTCACGTTTCCCGTTTCACGTTTCACGGAGGAACCTATGGACGCATCCTTCCTGGATTTACTGATGGCGCAGCAGGAGGAAGTGACCGAGGCAGAAGGCGGGGGTGGTATCTGGGTCGTCGCCGACGTGGTGGACGGCGCCATCGCGCCGGTGACACTGGAGGCCATTGGCGCGGCCCGCAACCTGGCCGGCGCGCTGGGCGCCTATGTCTACGCCGTCCTGCTGGGCGACGGCGTTGCCGACCTGGCCGCCACCCTCTACCAGGCCGGGGCGGACGGCGTCCGCGTGGCCGACCATCCTTCCTTGGCCTCGTTCGCTGTGGAGCCGTATCTGGAGGTGTTGACGGCCATTTTCCAGGCCGAGGGGCCGGAGGTCATCCTCTTCGGTGCGACCCGACAGGGGCAGGAACTGGCCCCGCGGGTGGCCCAGCGGCTGGGCGGTGGCCTGATAGAACACGTGACCGCGATGACGCTGGACGAGGCGACCCGCACCGTCCAGGCCGCCGTCCCCATCTACGGCGGCGAGTACTTTGAAGTTGTCGCCTGTCCGCAGGCCCGGCCTCAAGTCCTGACCGTGGAGCCGGGGGCCTTCCCGATGCCTTTTGTAGACCCGTACCGGAAGGGCGAGCCGAAGATAGTGGAGGTCACCCCGGTGGAGCCGCGGGTGCGGGTGCTGGGGCCGGCGGAGGGCTTTACCCCGCCGGAGGTGCCGCTGGCCCAGGCACCGGTGATTGTGGCGGCCGGGCGGCAGGCGGGCGACTTCTCCCTGGTGGAGCGCCTGGCGGCCGCGCTGGGCGGCCGTGTGGCGGGCGACCGCGGCGCGCGCGACGCGGGCTGGATCGCGGCCAACCAGGTAGTAGATCTCCGGGGCACCGTCGTCGCGCCGCAGGTCTATGTGGCGGTGGGGATTCGGGGCGACACCTTCCACAACGCCGCGATAGAGAACTCCCGCTTCATCCTCGCCATCCACCCCGACCCCACCGCCCCCATCTTCCGGGTCGCCGACCTCTGCATAGAGGCGGACCCGAAAGAGGTCCTGCCCGCGCTGCTCCACGCCCTGGGAGCATAGACACGGTCGGTGAGGGCCAGCCTGCAGGTTGCCCCTCATTGCCCAGAAGCTCTCACAGCGTTTGACGGCGGCTATGCCGCCGTCAAACGTTTTTTCGCAACCCGCACTATAAGGCAAAACCCGCACTGCGCTTGCTGCGGGAAGGAGGGTGCCCTCACCCCTCCCCCGGCCCCGCCCCACAACCCCAAAGGGGGGGGGGGGGGGGAA
>JACIWQ010000176.1 GCA_014360895.1 Thermoflexales bacterium
CGGGCCCTGGGGTCCAGTTTCTGGATCAGGGTGTTCCGTTCCCGGTATCGCCAGGAAATCAGCATGGGTCCTCCGGAAGGTGACGGTCACCTCCAAGGTGACCGTCACCTCCAATTCTCAGCGGCCCGTTCGGCCAACAATCGCGGCGTACGCCACCATCAGAATGGGCACCAGGATAATCCCGTTGACGATGTTGGTGAGCGCGGCGGGGAAGAAATAGCCGACGATGGCGGTATTGAGGTCAATCCCGGAGACCCACATCTCCGAAAGCGAGGCCAGCCCCATGCCGACGATAACGCCCAGGATAGAGAACAGGTCCGCGATAACGAAAGAGCGGGTGGCGCGGTAATCGGCGATCATGGAGGCGGCAAAGCCCGGGATCAACCCCATCAGGCCGTTGCCCAGGTCCCACCAGAACCAGAAGCCCCAGCCGGAAAGGGCATCTCCAATGATGTTGCCCAGGAAGCCGGTGATGAAACCGACCCAGGGGCCAAAGGCCACGCCGAAGAACATGGGGATACAGACCGCCGGCCGAAGGGCCAGGTTGCCCGCCGCTGGCAGCGCCAGCATATTGGTGGCGAAGGAGAGGACACCATACAGCGCCGCGCCCAGGGCGGAGTAGACGACCTCGCGGGTCCCGAACGCGTACCACTTTTTGCGCTCCATGAGGAAACCTCCTTTCAATTTGCTGGAATGAGCCGATACAGTCAGGCCGTAGAACGGGTATTGTCCTGCCTTTAAGCATCACCTCCTTCGTCGGGCATCAGTGGAGTGCCGGTATCCAAATGGGCCAGCGCCTCCGCCCGCATAAAGCGTCCCGTGCGGGGCAGATACTCCAGGTTGAGCCGCAGGAGCGATGTCGGCACGATGCGGCAGCGGCGCAGCAACTCCAGGTCGGAGAGCACCTCCGGGGGCGAGCCGTCGGCAGCGACGCGTCCCTCTGCCATCAAGACCACCCGGTTGGCGTAGCAGATGGCCAGGTCCAGGTCGTGGGTGATGAAGAGGACCGCCGCGAAACCGGGCATCTGGAGAATGGAGTCCATAAAGGTCATGTAGTTCCAATAGTCCTGACCCGCCGTCGGCTCGTCCATCACCAGAATCCGGGAGCGCATGGCCAGGACAGCGGCAATGCTGACCCGCTTCTGCTGCCCAAAAGAGAGGGCCAGGGGCGGATACCCCTCCAGTCCCCGCAGGTTGACCATTTCCACCGCCCGCGCCACAGCCTGGTCCGTCTCCTCCCGGGAAAAGCCCAGATTTCGGGGGCCGAAAGCTAGTTCCTCCCGCACCGTGGGGGCAAAGAGCATGTGACCCGGGTGCTGGAAGACGTAGCCCAGCGTGCGGGCGACCTGTGCCACGCTCATCTCCCGCGTATCTCGTCCCTCCACCAGCACCCGCCCTTGCCGGGGCTTCAGCAGGCCGATGGCGTGCTTGACCAGCGTCGTTTTCCCGGCGCCGTTGGGGCCCAGCAACGCGATGATGTCCCCACGACGAATGGTCAGGTTGACGTCCTGAATGACCGGGGGGCCCTCCTCATCGTAGGCGAAAGAGACGTCCTCAAAAACGACCAGCGGCTCCCGTCCATTGGGCCGGATGGCGGGCTCAAACGGGGGCGGCGGGGCCACAGCCGCGCGCTGGAGGATCAAAGGGGCCGGCAACTTGACCTGCCGGTAGTCCACCGCATCGGTCATCCGGTCCGGGGGGCCGGAATAAGCGATCCGGCCGTCCTGGAGGAAGAGCACCCGGTCGGGGCGGATGCTCAGGGCGTCCTCCACCCGGTGTTCCACCAGGATGACCGCGACGCCTTCGTCGGCCAGACGGCGGAAAAGGGCCAACGCCTCCTGCGCACTGGCGGGGTCCAAGCTGGCCAGGGGTTCATCCAGGAGCAGGATGCGAGGCCGCATCGCCAGGACACCGGCCAGGGCCACTTTCTGCTTTTCTCCGCCGGAAAGGTGGAAGGTTTCCCGGTCCCGCAGATGGGAGATGCCCAGGTAGGCCAGCACCTCATCCACCCGGGCCCGGATTTCGGCGCGCGGAAGCCCCAGGTTCTCCAGCCCGAAGGCCACCTCGTTGAGGACGAAACTGCCCACAATCTGCCGCTCCGGGTCCTGCAGGAGCGTACCCACCTGCTGGGAGAGTTCGGCCATACTCATAGAGCGGGCATCCCGCCCGTAGACCAGAATCCGGCCCCGCAGTTCGCCCCGGTAGGTGCGGGGGATGAGGCCGTTGATGCAGCGGATGAGGGTCGTCTTGCCGCAGCCGCTGGCCCCGGCGACCAGCAGCAACTCTCCCGCCCCCAGCGTCAGCGAGAGGTCCTGCAGCGCCAGTTCGGGTCGGGTGTGGTAGCGGAAGGTCAGCCCTTCTATCTGCAGCGGCAGGTCAGCAGACAAGCGCACCCTCCCATCATTCGCTCAGAAATGCCACCCGTTCGGTCACGTTGAGCCCCCGGCGGCGCATCTCCTCTACGAAGGGCCGCGCCGGGACAAAGGTCTCCACGCCGCCGGCCCCGCGCGGGGTGAGCCCATGGGCCATCATCTCGGCGACAATGGCCGCGCTCCAGCCAGTGGCCCGCTCCATCGCGGTGAAGCCCGTCTCCTCGTCAAAGTGGTCTATCAGTTCCACCACCGCCTCGGCGTCCCGACCGTCCTTCTTTCCCACAGCCCGGACGCGGACGATGACGGTGTCCTTATCTCCGGGGAAGGTCACTTTGGGCTCAAAGAGGGCGTGGAAGACCTCGCGGGGCACCACCTCCACGTCCCCCACCCGGATGGGGCGGGTATCCCAGAGGCCCAGGTCGTAAAAGGCGCGCAGTTGGGCGAAGTGGCCCGGATGGCGCAGGGTCTTATTCTGCAGCGTGCGCAGGCGGCCATGAAACGTCCAGGGCATGGTGCTGGTACCACCCCCGGCGACGAAGGCCTCCAGCGTCCCGATGGGCGGCGGAAACTCCACCGTCTCCGGCTCCGTCATCGGCTCCACTTCCACAATCTCCCAGTTCCGCAGAAAGACCGCCGGTTCGGCGTACTCGTTGGTTAGCCCGGCAATGTGGAAAGTGAGCAGATAGTTGAAGGGCGGACGGGGGATCTGGGGGATGCCACCGTCCCACATATAGACGTCCACCGCCTGGTCCAGCAATTCCATCGCGTAGACAATGAGAGTGGTCCCCAGGCCGGGGACCTGGCCGCAATCGGGGATGATGCTGATGCCTGCCGTCAGGGCCTGGTCGTGGAACGCGTGCTGCTGGCGGACGATAGCGGTGTTGCCGCCCAGGTCGCAGAGGGAACAGCGGGCCCGGATGGCGGCCCGGGTGATGCCCAGGTTGTAGATGTAGGGGACTGCGCTGAGGGCGGCGTCCACGCCCCGGAGCAGGGTTTCCACGGCATCCAAGTCGGTCACGTCCACCCGGGCCGGTTCGGCAACCGGTGTGCCGACCATACGGTTGACCCGCTCGGCGGCGCGGCGGGCTGCATCCATATCCCGGTCGGCCATAATGATGTGGCGGGCATCGCCCCAGCGGGCCATGTCGTAGGCCGCCGCCGTCCCCTGGCGGCCGGCTCCCAGAACGGCGTAAGTGGTCATAGCGGGTTCCCTCAAAGAGATTCGCTCATCTGGTATAGTATTTTCAGGGTTTCGTCCCAGGCCAAGTCACCACGCATACCAGCATCCACCCGCTCGTGGATCAAACGCTCTACCAAAATCGGGTATTCGGGCTGAAAGACGACGAAACCGTTTGGCAGCCAGCGCTGCATCCGCTCAGCCAGAAACATCAAGAGGCGATATGACTCTCTGGTCTCGGGCCTCCTTGCTTTCTGGACCTTTGTTCGCCATTCCCCGACAGGAACAATCGTATAAGGCACCTCTACTGTCCCATCAACGCTCACTCTACGACGGACGAATCGACCGGGCCCCCGGGCCTCTGGGCGATAGGTCTCTTTTTTAACCTGAAGTGCGATAGCCATATCGCTATAGCGGATCAACCCGTCAATCCCCCTCATGTCCAATTCAGCAGACGCCTCCAGCGGCAGGGTACAATACGCCCGCCATGAATAAGCAAAATGGAATTGGGTCAACACCGAAATTAGCGTGCGGTAGAGGCGGGCTTTGAAACCCTGGAAGATAAATTCGTGAGAACACCCCCAGAAATACTTCCGGATGAAGGTATCCAGCGGCTCCAAGTGCTCTTTCCACCAGCCGTCAAAGAATTCCTCATAGGCCGGAAATCGGATCGGCTCTTCCACCCAAAACGCCCTGTACATGGCAGGCAAAGGGTTGAGATCGGGAGGCAAATCCTGCTCCACTGTTTTCACTGGCATCAGTTCCTCACGATACCGGTCCAGTGGTATGGACTCCAGGAAGTGCTCAAACGCCGATAAGGTCCGGAGTTCTCTGTTCAATGCTCCCCTCCCACAAATGAAGTTGCCGGGTGCGGGGGATGGCCGGGGCCAACTCCGGCGAGATCGGCACCAGCCGAAGTTGGGTCATCGTCAGGTGTGGGACCAGGTCCCGATATAGGGTGCGAACATACCGCTGGACCGGCTCGCTGTTCAGGTACTCCACCAGCGCCTCCTCATCCAGCCCGGTGACTTTTGGGACCAGGTGAAACTCTTCCCGCCAAGGGTAGCAGCGCTCATCCCGTGCCGCCACGACCCGCGCTCCTTTCGTGTGTCCAACGACAATATGGGGGAACGCGTAGAAAAACCGAAGCGATGGTGCCTCCTCCCGGGGCATCCACAGGCCCGAGTAGCAGGTCTCGTAATCAATCCACCCGGGCTTCAAATTGCGCCCGGTCAGGACCGGCACCAGGTTCTCCCGGGGCTCCCCGGCCACAGATGGATGGCGGCGAATTTCGGGACTGCGGGCTGCGAAATAGGCCTCCAGCAACTCGCCCAGAGGAACACCCTGGCGCTCAAAGGTCAGCGCCTCAGGGGTCTCGAACCGAATCAGCTCGCCCCGATAAACGGTTTTCTGGATAACAGGCCCGCTTCCCCCCAGGTCATATAAACTCAGGCCATGCTCTCCCCGCTGCAGGACCAAGACGACCGCAACGACGTTCCGGTCCGGGAAGGGGCGGCCCATATAGTACACCTCCAGGCGTCCCTCCCGGGCCAGAAATTGCCGCAACCGGGCAAAGTCATCCAGAACCAGCCAGGTAGAAGGGACAACAAATACCA
>JACIWQ010000177.1 GCA_014360895.1 Thermoflexales bacterium
GGGGCATGACCACCTGGACCCTGTACACTGCGTTGCATATAAACCCACTCCTATCCCTGGTTATATGTGGTCCTTTAGCCCTTGCCTTAGGGTATCTCCTTCACCGAACGCTCTTCAAGCATCTGCTGGCCTCGTCGGCATCGCCCGCTGTCTTTGAAAGCAACTCCATGCTGGCCGCCTTTGGCCTGATGTTCATCCTGCAAAATGTCGCCTCCATCGCCTGGGGGCCGGAGATCCGGGGGTACTCCTATCTCTCTATTCCGGTCCACTTTCTGGGAACGCTGTTTGGCGCGAACCGTTTGCTGACTTTTGGAATCGCCATCGTTATCGGTCTGGCCTTCTACCTGTTCCTGAACCTCACGCGCACGGGCAAAGCCATCCGGGCAGCGGCCCAGGACCCTGCTACTGCAGGGCTTATGGGGGTCAATATCAACAATGTGCTGGCCCTGTGCTTTGGCCTGGGTGCTGCGATGGCCAGCGTCGCCGGTGTGCTGATCAGTATGTGCTACCCTGTGTACACCGTGATGGGTCTGGAATATACCATCATCGCCATCATCGTGGTCGTTCTGGGAGGGCTGGGTAGCATTCCTGGAAGTTTTCTGGGAGGCTTCATCCTGGGTCTCGTGGGCAGTATCGTCACTTTTCTGGAACCGGGACTGGCACTGGTTGCCTACTATATTATCTTTATCCTTCTGCTGCTGATCCGGCCGACCGGCCTTTTGGGGAGATAGAGAATGAAACCCGGCAATGTGAATCTCCGAAAATTGTGGGGGCCAGGGTTGACCTTCGTTGTCCTGGCATTGCTGGCTGCGTTCCCGCTCTATGCCTCGGCATATGGCCTCATCCTGGTCACCGACATCCTGATGTTTGTCATCCTTGCCCTCAGTTGGGCGCTGTTTTCTGCCCCAACGGGCTACGTTTCCCTGGCCCCGGCGGCCTTTTTCGGAGTCGGTATCTATACTTCCGCCATACTGGGGAAACAGTTGCCACTGCCGCTCGTCGTCTTTCTGGGGGGGCTGATCAGTTTCTGCCTTGCCCTCCTCGTTGGGGCGCTGACCCTCCGGCTGAGGGGCATCTATTTCGCGATGTTCACGTTTGGACTGGTGGAACTGATCAAACACTTCTGGCTATGGTACGAGATTCGGTTTACCGGCACACGGGGACGATTTGTGGTCGTGGTGGATCAGAAAACGATTTACATCATTATGTTCGTCACTTTTGTTCTGTTGTTAGGGACAACCTACCTGATCCGGCGCTCCCGATGGGGGCTGGCCCTGAGAAGCGTTGGGGAGTGCGAGGAAGCAGCAGCCCATATCGGTGTAAATGTCAACATATTGAAGACCATCACTTTTGCCATCAGCGCGATTTTCATGGGAGCAGCCGGGTCTGTTATAGCGACCCGATGGACGTATGTGGACCCCTATATTGCCTTTAACCCACTCTATTCTTTTATGGCGGTTCTGATGGCCATTTTTGGTGGCATCAGTAATCCGTATGGCCCCATCTTGGGAGCGGTGATTTTTGCCTATTTGGAGGAAATCCTGCTCACCAGATTCCCGTATTACTACATGCTCATCTTCGGGGTTGTTCTGATCATAACCGTTCTATACCTGCCGGAGGGGCTGATCGGACTGGTTATGAAGTTACGGAAACGAATGGCGGGAGGTCAAGATGCCCTTGCTTGAAGGAAAGGGAGTGACAAAGTATTTCGGGGGGCTCGCCGCCGTCTTGAATGTAGATTTTCATATAGAGCAGGGGGAAGTCGTGGGCCTGATCGGCCCCAACGGCGCCGGCAAAACCACCTTGTTCAACCTGATCTCCGGCGCCCTGACGCCTCAATCGGGAACCATCCGGTTCAGGGGTGAAAATATCACCGGCCTGAAGCCCCACGTCATCTGTAGAAAGGGAATCGCCAGAACCTTTCAACTGGTTAGGGTTTTCCCCAACATGTCCGTTCTGGAAAATGTGCTGATGGGGGTGTTGTTCGGAAAGTCCGACGGTCACGGGATGGGTCAGGCGCTGGAAGAGGCCGAGAAGTGGGTGGATTTTGTGGGACTATCGCCCGTGAAGGGTTTACCGGCCCGGAGCCTGACCCTGGCGAACCAGAAGCGATTGGAGGTCGCCAGAGCGCTGGCCACAGGCCCCAAACTTTTGCTGTTGGACGAATTGATGGCCGGGTTGAACCCCACCGAAGTGGCGCAGACGATGGAACTGGTGAACCGGATTCGGGAACAGGGAATCACCGTTTTTATGGTTGAGCACGTGATGAAGGCCATCATGGGCATCTGCAACCGCATCATCGTGCTCCATCATGGCGAGAAAATCGCGGAGGGGACGCCGCAGGAAATCGCCACCAGCAGAACCGTTATTGAGGTTTACCTGGGAGAATAACCTTATGCTGGAAGTCCAGGCTCTCAACACTTTCTACGGCAAACTGCAAGTGCTGTGGGACGTATCCCTTCAGGTCCAGGAAGGGGAAATCGTCGCCATCGTGGGGTCTAACGGTGCCGGAAAGACCACTTTGCTGAATTCCATCCTCGGCCTGGTGCGCCCAGCTTCCGGCCACGTGACCTTTCTGGGCCAGCGGATAGATGGTCTGCCCTCTCATGCCATCGCGGAGCAGGGGATTTCTATCGTGCCCGAGGGTGGACGGGTGTTCCCCGATATGAATGTACGGGAGAACCTGGAGATGGGCGCATACCCCGCTCATGCCTGGGAGCGTAGGAGAGAGACGCTGGAGTATGTCTATCAATTATTCCCCCGCCTCAGGGAGAGGGAACGGCAACTGGCCCGGACGCTGAGCGGCGGTGAACGGCAGATGCTGGCTATCGGCCGGGCCCTGATGTCCCGGCCCCGGTTGTGCCTGTTTGATGAGCCCTCTTACGGCCTGGCCCCCGTGCTGGTGAAGGAAACATTTGAGATTATTCAGAAGATTCGCGAGCAGGGAGTAACCGTCCTGTTGGTAGAGCAGAACGTGCGGCGTGCCCTGGAGATTGCCGACCGGGCCTATGTGCTGGAAAACGGTCACATCTGTATGGAAGGGGCGTGCGCCGAGTTGCTGGAGAGTGACCATATCCGGAGAGCTTATCTGGGGATGTAACTCACCTACAGGAGCAGGCAATGAGACTGGATGGGAAAGTTGCCCTCATTACTGGAGCGGGGACCGGCATCGGCGCCGCCATCGCCAGACGGTTCGTCGCGGATGGGGCCCGAATCTGCATCACCGGCCGCCGTCAGGAGATGCTGGACCAGGTGGCCCGGTCCCTGCCAGCGGGAACCGTTGTGACGTGCGCTGGAGATGTCACAAATCTGGAAGACGTCCGGCGCATGGTGGATACGGCGCTCGGATTCACCGGCAGACTGGACGTGCTGGTGAACAACGCGGCCATAGACCCCGGCGGCACGACCGTCGTGGATATAGACCCGGATCTCTGGCATCGGGTTCTGGAGACCAATCTCACCGGCCCGATGTACCTGATGAAGGTATCCATACCGCACATGATTGAAGCAGGTGGGGGCTCTATCATTAACATCTCTTCCCTGGGAGGTCTGCGCTGTCTTCCCGGCATGCCGGCCTACTGCACGTCAAAGGCCGGGCTCATTATGCTCACCCAGCAGGTGGCGCTGGACTTCGGGCCGCTCAACATCCGCTGCAATGCCGTCTGCCCGGGCGGCACCCGGACGGCCATGCTGGAAAAATCGCTCACTCCTCTGGCAGATGTCCTCGGCACCGACCTGGATGACGTCTTCGCGCGCATCTCCGCGATGGTCCCGCTGCGGCGGACGGCGCACCCCGATGAGATTGCGGGCATCTGCAGTTACCTGGCCAGCGACGACTCCTCGTTCGTGACCGGCGCGGTCTTCCTGGTGGACGGCGGAGCGGCGATTGTGGATGTCTCCGGCGCCGCGCTGACCAGCGTCGGCGTGAAATGGGGAGTGTGAGAAACGAGGGAGATTGGGGAGCAGGCTTGGCCTATCGCCAGACCTGATTCTGATTACCGAAAGGAGATGCTATGCCTCAGCAGGAAGGAACCACCAACTACAAGTATGAGGATTATGCGTCGGAAGTGGCGGCTTACCGCCTTCCCCCAACCGACGCGCTGGTGAACCAGACGCTCCAGATTACCCTGGACTCGGGGAAGGCCTTTGAACTCCAGTTTGTGGAGCTCAACAAGGTCATCTGGCGCAGCGACGGCGAGTCCGGCACGGACTGGTGTGAGGTGATAGAGGTGGCGCCGAACACCTACTTTATTGATATGATGTTTGTCCAGAAGCCCCGCGAGTCGCAGACCTTCATCGTCAACGTTCAGACGCGGCAGGTGCTGGGGATTCGTACGATTATGCGGGAGGGCGACGTGGGCAGAGAGCCCCGGGCGGTCCACGAGTTCTCGCCCGGTGTGCTCGGCGACCCGAGCATCCCACCGACGGGCCGGAAGCCCGCCCCCACGCGGGACCTCATTGGCCTGCGGGGGCTCTACGACTACAGCCCCACCCAGTGTTTTGAGCACATCTACCTGAATTCAGAGCGATATGCCTGGCACTGCATCGTCGGCCCACTGCGCGGCCAGGCGGATGTGGATATGTCCACGATTTATAAGTTTGACGATAACCAGTACATCTTCGCCTTTCGGGAGTTCGGCCTTCCGGTGTCTACCGTGTTTTTCTACAACTGGGATCAGATGAGAAGCACGGGCAAGTTCTTTGCCATTGGTGAAGATGGAAACATCCACAACACACCCGCCGGTGCGATCATCCGAAAACTGTCGGTGGCCTTCTATCCGCCCGACCGGCAGCCGATATGAGGCCTGGCGGGGGCAGGTTGGGGGCGGTGGCAAAGTTACCGCCCCCAACTTCTGGTCCCTCTCATCCAGCCGAAGTCTTCCACTCCCCGGGTCTTACTCCTTATCTCCCTTGCCTCTGATACCCCGCGATGGGGGAGGGGCAAGAAGTGGGGATTCTGTCTCCCCCTGGAATGTATACCCGAAGCGCGCCTAAGGCGCACTGTGCGGGGAGACGGGGCCGGGTGTCGTACCGGTTGAAAGTCTCTAAAAATCGTGCTGGACTAAGAAAAATATTTTACACACCGGCGAAAAGACCAAACTTCAGAGAAGGGGGAGAAAGATTGGGGTTTTGCGGCGGCCGGAGGCCGC
>JACIWQ010000178.1 GCA_014360895.1 Thermoflexales bacterium
GGTCGGGAGAGGGGTGAGGGCGAAAAACGGCAGATTGCCGGATTAATTTTTCAAGTTGCAAAAATCAGCCTTTCTGGGCATCGGCGTGCCGGGCGTCAACCTGCGTTGACGCTTTCTATGAGGGACGGCGCAGGCCGTCCTTGTTGCGAACAGAGTGAAGCAACCTGGCCGCAGGCCCAGGTAAGGCCGACTTCCAGTCGGCGAAGGAGCATTGAGCATGAAATCTCGCTGGCTGATACCTGTGATCGTGTTCGGGGTTCTTCTGGCTGCCAGGGTGGGGGTGGCCCTTTCCCCCGGACTCCGGGCGCAGGCCCTGGCCCGCGTCCGGGAGGCCCGACCGGCGGCGGGGACACTCACCGCCTACGGCTTCATTGAGGCCGAGGAGGTCGCCATCGCCCCCGAGATCGGCGGGCGCATCGCCGAGGTACTGGTCGCCGAGGGGGATATGGTGGAGCCCGGGCAGGTCCTGGTCCGCCTGGACGACCGCATCGCGCGGGCACAGGTGGCGGTGGCGCAGGCCGGGGTGGAGGTCGCGCAGGCCCAACTGGCCCGCGCGCGGGCCGGCGCCCACCCGGACGACATCCGCCGGGCCCGAGCGCTCCTGGCCCAGGCCGAGGCCGCGCGGGACGGCGCGTACCAGGCCTGGCAGGACGCGCGCGCGATGCTGGCGAACCCGCAGGACCTGAACGCCCGCATCGCCCAGGCCGAGGCGCAGGTCGCGGCTGCCCGCGCCGCGCTGGACCAGGCTGTCGCCCTGAAAGACATGGCCGAAATGGGGTACAACCAGTACAAAGCGGCCATGTCGGCCTGGGAGAGCATTCCGGAGCCGTATCGCCCGCCCCTCTCACCGGAAGTGCACTCCATCATCTACGCCTACTGGGAGGCGTGGGCCGGGGTGAACTCCGCCGGAGCTGCCTACGACGGCGCGCGGGAGGCGCTGGACCTGTTGTACCGGATTCAGAAAAACCCGCAGTCGCTGCGGGCGCAGGTGGACGCGGCGGAGGCGCAGTACCGGGCCGCCGAGGCCGCCGTCGCCCAGGCGCAGGCGTACCTGGACGGCCTGCTGGCCGGTGCAACGCCCGAGGAGATCGCCGTGCTGGAGGCGCAGGTCCGGCAGGCCCAGGCCCAACTGGAGAGCGCCCGGACGGCCCTGGCGAAACTGACCCTCACTGCGCCCGTCGGGGGGCAGGTGGTGGAGGTCGTCGGCCACGTGGGGGAACTGGCCGCGCCCGGCGTCACCCTCATCACCCTGGCGGACCTGGAGCAGGTCACCCTGACGGTCTACGTCCCCGAGAACCGGCTGGGCGAGGTTTGGGTGGGGCAACCGGTGGAGGTGACGGTGGACTCCTTCCCCGGCCGCGTCTTCATCGGACGGGTCGCCACCATCGCCACCGAGGCCGAATTCACCCCCCGCAACATCCAGACCGCCGAGGAGCGGGCCAATATGGTCTTCGCCGTCAAAGTCGTCATCCCCAACCCGGATCGGGCCCTCAAGCCCGGCATGCCCGCAGATGCGGTGTTTAAAATGACAGAATGACAAAATGACAAAATGACAGAATGACAGAATGACGGAATGACGGAATGACACGGAATACGGAATACGGAATACGAATCTTCTACTTGCTTCCTTGCCTGCTCTTGCTCCTCCTGACTTCCTGCGCCCGGAGTGAGGGGAGGGCTCCCCTGACGGCCACGGGCTTCATTGAGGGGACGCAGATTCGCATCGCGCCGGAGGTGGGCGGGCGGATCGCGGAGATTCGGGTGGACGAAGGGGACGAGGTGGCCGCCGGGCAGGTGCTGGTGCGGCTGGACGATGCCCTCTGGCAGAATAAACTGAGGGAGGCCCAGGCGGCGGTGGCGGCGGCGGAGGCCAACCTGGCCCGCGTGCGGGCCGGGGCGCGGCCGGCGGAGGTCGCCGCCGCGCGGGCGGTACTGGCCCAGGCCCAGGCGGAGCGGGACGGGGCCCGGAAGGCCCTGGAGGACGCCCGCCAGGCGCTCCGCAATCCCCAGGACCTGGACCTGCAGATCGCCGAGGCGCGGACGCAGGTGCGGCTGGCGGAGCAGGAGGTGGAGCGAGCGAAGGCGGAACTGGGCAACGCGGAGAACCTCTACGGCCCCGACGACTTCCGCACCCGTGCCGCGCGGGCCGCGCTGGAGGCCGCGCAGGCGAAACTGGCCGGCGCGCAGCGGTACCTGGAGGTCCTCACCGACACCCGGAACCGCCCCCTGACGCTCCTGGCCCAGGTTCACGCGGCGGAGGCCCGCCTGCGCGCGGCGGAGGCGGGGGTGGAGGCCGCCCAGGCCGCGCTGGACAAACTGGAGGCCGGCCCCACGCCCGAAGAACTCGCCCTCGCCGAGGCCCAACTCCGCCAGGCCCAGGCCGCGCTGGCGCTGGTGGAGGCCCAGGGGAGCCAGTTGACCCTCGTCTCTCCCATCACCGGCACCGTCTCCACCCGCAGCGCCCAGGTCGGGGAGACGGCCGCGCCGGGCGTGCCCATTCTCACCCTCATCACTCTGGACCCGGTCACGCTGGTCCTCTACATCCCCGAGGACCGCATCGGCGAAGTGCGGGTGGGGCAGACGGTGGAGGTGACGGTGGACGCCTTCCCCGGCCGGGTCTTCACCGGCACCGTGGCCACCATTGGCACGAAGGCCGAATTCACCCCCCGCAACGTCCAGACACGCGAGGAGCGGGTCAACCTGGTCTTCGCCGTCAAAGTCGTCATCCCCAACCCCGACCGGGCCCTCAAGCCTGGCATGCCCGCGGACGCGGTCCTGCGGTAGTCAAGACTGGTCAGGCTTGTTCTGCAAGGGGGACAACATGCCCTGCAAAGCTTGTGCGGGGTCTCTGCTGATCAGTCTGGTTATGGGAGCCGTACTCCTGGTCGCGTGCGCGCGACCGGTTTCCGGGCCCCGCCCGGCCACGCCGCTCAGCCCCGGAGTGCCGCCGTATCAAGACCCCAGCCAGCCCATTGAGACCCGCGTTGCGGACCTGCTCTCCCGGATGACGCTGGATGAGAAAATCGGGCAGATGACGCTGGCGGAGCGATCAGCCATCTCTGACCCTCAGGACATCGCCACCTACGGTCTGGGGGGTATTCTGAGCGGCGGCGGCTCGGCCCCTACGCCCAACACGCCGTCGGCCTGGGCGGATATGGTGGACGGTTTCCAGCGAGCCGCGCTGAGCAGCCGACTGAGTATCCCCATCATCTATGGCGTAGATGCAGTGCACGGGCACAATAATGTCGTGGGGGCGACGATCTTCCCCCACAACATTGGCCTGGGAGCCACCCGGAACCCGGCGCTGGTGCAACGGGTCGCCCAGATCACGGCCCGGGAGGTATACGCGACTGGCGTCCGCTGGACGTTCTCCCCCTGCCTGTGTGTCGGGCGGGATGAACGTTGGGGTCGGACTTATGAATGCTTCGGCGAAGACCCCGTGCTGAGGGACAGGGAGATGACGCTGACCTGGAAATCCCTGCAGAGGATGCCGCTACCGTGCAGCAGGTCTGCGATGCAATGCCATGCGTGGTCATTCTGATTTCGGGGCGTCCGATGATCATCAATGCCCAGTTGGCCCAGGCCAATGCCTTCATCGCCGCATAGCTTCCGGGCACGGAGGGAACTGGGGTGGCAGAGGTGCTCTTCGGGCTCTATAATTTTACTGGCAAACTTCCGGTATCCTGGCCCCGGAGCGTGGACCAGTTGCCCATTAATGTGGGTGACGCGATATATGATCCGTTGTTCCCCTACGGGTTTGGCCTCTCATACACCCCGTCGCCCATCAGCCAGTGAATCCCACTTTTTGCGGGTTTATTACAACACCATCAACTCGCGCGGAAACGTTGTGAGCGTTTCGGCCCCCTCAAGGGTCACCCATACGTCATCCTCAATCCGCACACCCCCTGCGCCGGGCAGGTAGATTCCTGGCTCCACGGTGAAGGTCATCCCGGCCTGCAGGGGTTGCCGGTTCCCCTCCACGATGTAGGGCGGCTCGTGGACCTCCAGTCCCAGGCCGTGGCCGGTGCGGTGGATAAAGAAATCCCCATAGCCGGCCTCGCGGATGACCGCCCGGGCGGCCCGGTCCACGTCCTGGGCGGCCCGTCCGGGCCGGATGGCGGCCCGCCCGGCCTCGTTGGCCCGACGCACCACCTCATAGACCCGCAGTATCTCTTCGGGCAGCCCTCCCAGGGCGACCGTGCGGGTGATGTCGGAGGTGTACCCCCCCACCATCGCCCCGCAGTCTATCACGACGGTTTCCCCCAGCCGGATGGGACGGTCCGTGGGCGTGGCATGGGGCGATGCGGCGTTGGGGCCGGCGACGACGATGGGTTCAAAGGGCATCCCCTCGCTCCCACCGCGCAGGGTTTCTACCATCAACAGTCCTGCCACCTCCCGTTCGGTCATCCCCGGACGAATCTGGGTGAGGACAGCCCGCAGGGCAGCCTCCACAATCGCCACGGCCCGCCGCATCTGGGCAACCTCGCCCGCGTCTTTGACGACGCGCAGTCTCTCCATCACATCGTCTGCAGGGACCAGATGGCAATCGGGGGCATACCGCTCCAGCAGACGGGCCTCCATCACCCGCATGCGCAACTCCTCCACGCCGATGCGCGCCTGGGCCAGTTCCAGCGCCGCACAGGCCTGCTGAAAAGCTGTCGCCGGACCCCTTTCGTCCGTGTACGGGTAGGTCTGGAACGCGCCGCTCAGCGAGGCTACTTTGGGCTCTTCCAGCGCGGGGAGGATGATCGCCGGTGGCGCATCCACCGGGAAGAGGGCCACAATGGGTCGTTCGCTGAGGTGGAAGGAGAGACCGGTCAGATAGAAGAGATTGGCCCCCGGCACCAGAGCCAGGCAATCCAGCCCCTTCTGTTCCAGTTCCTGTTGCAGGCGGGCCATTCGTTGGGAAGAATAATCTTCACGCATCTTTCCAAAAACTTTCACAGAATCTTCAGGACTGGCCGTTATCATTATGGTAATGGTGGCTTTGGTGCATAAATCGCCTGATAAGGACAGGATAGAGGGGAGGGTTCCCTGATGTGGGACCCCTTCGCTATCGGTTCAGGTGACCG
>JACIWQ010000179.1 GCA_014360895.1 Thermoflexales bacterium
CCCCAGGCCATCGGCGCGGCACTGGGAGGACTGGTGTTGCTGGTCCGGCTGGTAGCCGGCAGGGTTGGGCGACCGCAGGGGACGGGGACGCCTCCACGGGCCGCCGCGTACCTGCTGCTGGGACTGGTCATCTCCACCCTGATGATCACCCCCCTCAGTAAACCCCTCTGGGACCACTTGCCACTGTTGCCGATGGTCCAGTTCCCCTGGCGCTTTCTCTCCGTACAGGCCCTCTTCGCGGCGGCGGTGCTGGGGATGGCCTTTACCGGTAGCATGCCCGGCACTTCAAAAGCGCCGGGCATGGGGTTCGCCGCGCTCCTGTGCGGTTTGGTCCTGACCGTCGTCGTGCTGCTTCCCCTCCATCCCGACCGGCTTCCCATCGGCCCGGAGGATGTGACGCGGGAGCGGTTGCTGCTCTACGAACTCTTCACCGGCAACATCGGGACAACCATCCGGCATGAGTACCTCTACCGCGAGGTTGTCCCCCGCCCCTTCACGTCCGACGCGGTGGTGGAGCCGGACGCGCCGCCGAGGGCAATCCCGCTGGACGGGGCGCGCCTGGAGGCGACACGAGTGGAATCCGCCCCCACCCGTCAGGTCTGGCGGGTGGCGGGCGAAGGTGGCCGCATCGCTTTCCCCCTCCTCTACTGGCCCGGATGGCGGGCCAGCGTGGACGGCGAACCGGTGGAAGTCGGTCCGATAGAGGGGTCTGGCTACCTGGCCCTGCAGGTCCCGCCCGGCGAACACACCGTCGTCCTCTGGCTGGGCCGCACACCCCTGCGCGCCGGGGCAGAGGGGCTCTCCCTGGCCACCGTCCTGGCGATGGCCGTGCTGGGGGTCAGACGCCACCGCGCCTCTCCTCTTAGCGCACGGCGAACCCCGATTCTCCTCGGCGCCCTCTGTGTCCTCTGCGGCCTGTTCTTCCTGCATCTCTCGCCCGGCGCCCCTCCCCCGGCGCCCGACGCCCCTCAGAACCTGACGATGGACTTCATCCAGATGCCCTACCTCCACCCCAACCCTCGGGGCGTCCGGTTTGAGGGCGGGGATGGATGGGCGGAACTTCTGGGGTATACCCTCTCGGACGACGCGCCCTCCCCGGGCGACCCTCTGACCGTGACAGTGAAGGTGGAGGCCAGTTTCTCCCCCACCGTCACCCTGGCGCTGGTCTCCCCCGCGTCGGTGCGGTACGACCTAGCTCCGCTGGCGGAGGTGACCTGTGCGGCCTACCTCTGCCCGCTGACCGTCCCACCCGACATCCCGCGCGGCGTCTACCTCCTGCGCCTGCGGGTCTTCGGGCCGCATGGGGAACTGACGGCCCGGACGCCATCCGGAGCGGAGATGGGGACGGTCTACCTGGCCCCCATCCGGGTGACCGCCGGTCCCCCGCTCCCGCCAGAGGCGGCGGTCCTGCACCCCTTCGGCCCCGAAATCCGGCTCTACGGCGCCACCGTCGCCCAGACCGCTCCGGACCGGCTGACGGTGCGGCTGGTCTGGGGGGCCCGATACCCGGTCGCGACCAACTACGGCATCTCCCTGCGCCTGCGGGACGCCGGAGGGCGGGAGGTTCAGGTGATGGATACCCAGCCTGGCTACGGCTTCCTCCCCACCAGCCTCTGGCGCCCCGGCGAGATGGTGACCGACCTGTACGAACTTCCCCTTCCCGCCGACCTTCCTCCGGGCGAAACGTATACCCTGCACGTCGTCCTCTACCGTTTCCCGTCCCTGCAGGCCGTCGGAGAGCGCCCGGTCGGCCCGTTCAACATCCCCCTGGAGACGCCCTACGAAGAAAAGCCCGCCCCGCGCCGGTTTACCCTGCCCCCTATCCCGTACCCGATGGAGGTCACCTTCGGCGGGGAGATTCGTCTGGCCGGCTACGACGTGGCGCGGGAAGGGGACCGTCTGCATCTGACCCTGTACTGGCAGGCATTGACGGCCCCCCGGGGGGATTATACCCGTTTTGTCCACCTCTTTGACCCGGCGACAAAGAGCGTGGTGGCCCAGAACGACTCGCCACCTCGCGGGGGGAAATACCCGACCTCCTGGTGGGTCGCCGGGGAAGTGGTGACGGAGACCGTCACCCTGCCGCTGGAAGGAGCGCCCCCGGGGACCTACCAACTGGCGGTGGGGCTCTACGACGCCACGGTGACCCGGCTCCCGGCCACCGGGGCGGATGGAACACCCGTCCCGAACGACTATCTGGTGCTCCCCCCGGAAGTCCACATAGAACCCTGAACACCTGAACAGGAGGACTCAATGGCCCAAACCCGTATTCCGGCTCCAGGCCCACTTCTAGCCCCCGACGGCACGTTGAGCGCAGTGGGCTGGTCGCCCCACCCGCTCCTGGACTGCAACCTGGAACGGGTCCGCTTCTACCCCTTTCCCCTGCGCCCGCTCCAGTTTCTGCGCGTCAAGCGCTGGGATTACTACGCCGTCTTCACCCCCCGGCGCTTCTTCTCCGCCACCATCGCCCACCTGGGATACGCGGGCAATATCTTCGTCTACACCCTGGATTGGGAGACGGGCGACCTCCACGAAGAGGGACTGGTCATCCCCCTGGGGCGCGGGGTCCAACTCCCCCGGAACAGCACGGAGGGGGAAAGCCGTTTTGAGGACCGGCGCGTCCGCCTGCTCTTTCACGCCGAGGCGGGATTCCGGCACGTCCAGGTGGAGTGGCCCTCGTTCCACGACGGACGGGGTATCCAGGCGGACATTCGCCTGGAGTGCCCACCCGACCACGAGTCCATGACCATCGTCATCCCCATCGGACGGCGGCGGTTCTACTACAACCGGAAAATCAACTGCATGCCCGCCACCGGATGGCTCCGGTACGGCGGGGAGGAAGAGGAACTGCAACCGGACCGGAGTCTGGGCTCGCTGGACTGGGGGCGAGGGGTCTGGGAATATAGCAGTTTCTGGAACTGGGCCAGCGCCTCCAGCTTCCTGCCCGATGGCAGACGGGTGGGTCTGAACCTGGGGTGCGGTTTCGGGGACCTCTCCGCCGCCACTGAGAACTGCCTGGTGCTGGAGGGACGGGTGCACAAACTGGGCGCCGTCCGCTTTGACTACCGCTCCGGCGACTATATGCACCCCTGGCACTTCACGGACGACGAGGGCCGCCTGGACCTGACGCTGGTACCCTTCAAGGAACGGGTGGCCCGCACGAACTTGGGAATCATCTTCAGCGAAGTCCACCAGATGTTCGGTCGCTACCAGGGGCGAGTGGTCGCCGATAACGGGGAGGTCATCCCTATCCAGGGACTGATCGGGTTTGCCGAAGAGCATCGGGCGCGATGGTAGTATGTACGGTAACTGTTCAGGCTGTCATTGCGAGCGAAGGCGAAGCAATCTCCCCGCCGCATTTTGGGGATTGCTTCGCCATCTCCGATGGTTCGCAATGACCGGAAGGAGCCCCTTTGGGCCCTTCACCCCCCATCCAGGCAGGTGGCCGAATCGTTACGCATGACGGTCATCATCCTGCTCCTGCTGCTAGATTTCGCCCTGACGACCGCGCTCTCGTGGCTGAATCTGGCCTATCTGAAGCGGCGGGTGTCGTCGCCGATGCCGCCGGAATGGGCGGCCCTATTGGACACTTCCCGCTTCCCGCAGATGGTCGCGTATCGGGAAGCCCATACGTGGCTGGCCCAGGGCGCTCGCACGGCCGAACCGGCCGCGACGCTGGGGATTCTCCTCTCCGGCCTGCTCCCCGCGCTGGCCCGCTGGGCCGCCGCGCTCCCGGCAGCGCGCGTCGTCCAGGGATTGGCCGTGCTGGCCGCCCTCGGGGCCATCTCCTACCTGGTCAGTCTGCCCTGGGGCCTCCTCTCCGACTTCGGGGTGGAGCGGAAGTTCGGATTCAGCACCATCACCTGGAAGACGTGGCTCTCGGACCAGGTTAAATCTCTGTTCCTGGTCCTGGTACTGGGGGTTCCGCTGGCCGGTGTCCTGCTCTTCCTGATAGAACGGATGGGGGAGACGTGGTGGCTTCCAGCATGGGGATTCGTCACGCTCTTCCAGTTGCTGGTGGCCTATATCGCGCCGACGGTCATCTTCCCGCTCTTCAACAAGTTTGAGCCGCTCCAGGACGAGGCCTTGAAGGAGGACATCTTCGCGCTGGCCCGGAAGGCCGGCTTCCCGCTGGGCGGGGTCTTCCAGATCAACGCGTCTCTGCGCAGCACTCACGCCAACGCCTATTTCACCGGCTTCGGGAAGAACCGCCGCATCGCGCTCTTTGACACGTTGCTGGAACAACTCTCCCACCATCAGATTCTGGCCGTCCTGGCCCACGAAATCGGGCACTGGAAAAAGCGACACGTCCTGAAGGGCATGGCGGAGGGGGTTTTGCTCTCCGGCCTGGGGTTGGCAGTAGTGGCCTGGGCGCTGGCCCAACCCTGGCTCTATACGGTGGTGGGGATGGGGGACCTGTACCGCGCGGTGGGGCCGGTCGGGCCGGTGGCGGCGGTCGGGCTCTACGTGTTCGGCATCGTCGCTTCGCCGCTGGGATTGCTCCTGGCCCCCATCGCCAACGGGGTTTCCCGCCGTCGGGAGTACGAGGCCGACGCTTTCTCCCTGGAGTTATACGACCACCCCACCGCGCTGGAGGAAGGGTTAATCCGCCTGACCGAAAAGAACCTATCCAATCTTTTCCCCCACCCTCTGGCGGTCATCTTCTACCACTCCCATCCGCCCCTTCTGCAGCGGGTGGAGGCCATCCGTCGGCGGGTGGCCGCTCGGGGGAGGGGATGAGGGGGTGTCCTGTTAAACTTCATCGGGAATAGGACGCGGATGAACGCGAACGAGCGCAGATTTTCCCTAAAAAGAAGATGCGCGCTGCGCCACCGGGCGCTATTTCCGATAAAGTCTATTTTCGTCGGGAGGGAGGTCGGCGCGTTCCCCACACCCCCCTCCGCAAAGGCCATTGCGAGCCCGCAGGGCGAAGCAAATGGTCATTGCGAGCCCCCGAAGGGGGCGAAGCAATCACCGCCA
>JACIWQ010000018.1 GCA_014360895.1 Thermoflexales bacterium
GCCAGACAGTTATGCGGTCACCTGAACCGATAGCGAAGGGGTCCCACATCAGGGAACCCTCCCCTCTATCCTGTCCTTATCAGGCGATTTATGCACCAAAGCCGTTATAGAGCCAAATGATTCCTGGTTGACACGGCTGGCAACCGCCATGGGATTTGCGACAGAGATTGAACCGGCGGGGAATTATGTGTATCGGTTTAATGCCTGGGATGTTAAACGTATTTCCAAGGCATTGTTTTACCAATCCCATTATGTCAGGCTATTCGCAATCCACAGGGTGGCAAGGAGTAAAGCGGAGTTCATAGTTTTGAGAGTTCTGAACTCCCTCGGGAATACGTTGGCACCTACACTGGGCAACACGATAATTTTCATTATCACCAAATCAGTATGACCAAGTGGTGTGGAAATATGGTGAGCAATAGTGAAGACTTGCTTATGGACGACATCCGCAAATTGCATTTAGGTTGCTTTGATCAAGTCGTCCCCGGTTGGCTGAATACAGATATCACTCCACATATTTTTGTCGCTCGGGTTCCCGGTCTGGCCTGGCTTCTCTATCGGGTTGGCAGGATGTCCAGAGAGCGCTACGAACAGCACAGGTCAGGTTTGTTTCGTAACGTTCATTACCTTGATGTCAGAAAGCGATTTCCGTATCCGGATAATACGTTTCACTTTGTCTACACTTCGCATCTGCTGGAGCATCTTGTGCCGGCCCATACCGAATTTTGCGTGTCTGAAATATATCGTGTATTGAGGCCCGGTGGAATCGTACGAATTGCTGTACCGGACCTGGACCAGATTGTGGCGAGTTACGATCCGCAAAACCCAGTGCCCTGGCTTGACTCCTTTTTTGAAGCAGGCCAAAAGAACCCGAAAAATCGGCATCACTGGCATTATAACGAAGTATCAATGCGGAGGTTATTGGAAAAAGTCGGTTTTCAGGAAATTTGTCGGTGCGAGTTCCGGCAAGGTAGATGCGCCGATATAGCCATCCTTGATAGGAGGCCTGAATCATTGTTTATGGAAGCCGTGAAATGAACATTCACGATCTATATCGTCCTTTCTTGCGGCATTTCCGTAGCCGCCGAATGCAGGACTTTTACCGCCGATTCCAGATCACGCCAGCCACCAGAGTCCTGGATGTAGGCGGGACGGGATTCAACTGGTCCCTTTGCCCGTTTCGTCCCAACCTGACCCTGCTCAACATACGTCCGCCAAGAGAAAAGGAGGAAGGTATAGGGCAATGGATCATTGCCGATGCCCGGCATCTGCCTTTCAAAGATTGTGCCTTTGAAGTCGTGTATAGCAATTCGGTCATTGAGCATCTGGGAACCTGGGATAATATGAGACAAATGGCTTCGGAGATCCGTCGCGTGGGCATCCGGTACTTTGTGCAAACGCCGAACCGGCGATTCCCGATAGAGCCACATCTGCTTACGCCATTCGTCCATTGGTTCCCAAAATGGCTACAGCGGCGCTTGTTGCGAAACTTTACACTATGGGGACTGGTCACCCACCCGACGCCTCAGGATTGTGAGAATTTTCTTCGGGAGGTGCGGTTGCTGGACGAGGAGGAGTTGCAGAGACTCTTTCCGGATGCCGAGATTCGGCGCGAGCGTTTCTTGGGATTATCTAAATCTCTGACCGCTCTGAAACTATAAATTCTAATTCGGGAGGTGAACTATGTCTTTCTGGACGAACCGTCGGGTTCTGGTCACCGGTGGAGCCTCATTTATTGGCTCCCACCTCGTGGATGCCCTGGTAGAGCGCGGGGCGAAGGTGCGCATCGTGGATGACCTTTCCAGCGGTAAACTGGAGAACATCCAGCATCATCTTGCCCAGGGCACAGTGGAGTTCATCCAGGCCGACCTGCGGGAGCCGGGGGTGGCCCGGATGGCGATGCGGGATATAGAGATTGTCTTCCATTTGGCTGCTGACCACGGCGGTCGTGGCTACGTGGACTTGCATCAGGCTGGACCAGCTTCTAATCTCTTCTTGGATGGCCTCATCTTCTGGGAAGCCCGCCGGGCCGGAGTAGAGAAAGTCGTCTTTGCCTCCTCCGGCTGCGTCTATCCCAATTTCTTGCAGAGCGATCCCGAAAGGGAAATCTATTTGACCGAGGACCTGGTCAAGCCGCCCTACGACGCCGACAATATGTACGGCTGGGCCAAACTGATGGCCGAACTGACTCTGAAAGCCTACCACAGAGAATACGGAATGAAAGCGGCTTCCTGTCGCTACTTTACCGTTTACGGCCCCCGCGGAGTGGAGAACCACGCGGTGATCGCAATGATCGCCAAAGCGTTCATCGGGCAGAACCCATTTGAGGTCTGGGGCGATGGAACCCAGGTGCGCAACTGGACCTACATTGACGATATCGTGCGGGGCACCATTCTCGCGGCCGAAAAGATAGACGACGGCACGGCGGTGAACCTGGGCACGATGGAACGGGTGCGGGTAATAGACGCGGTCAAGATGGTGCTGGAGTATACCGGCCACAAAGCCGAGATTGTCTTCCGGCCCGATATGCCTACCGGCCCGCTGAACCGGGTGGCGGATAACTCCCTGGCGAAGAAACTCCTGGGTTGGGAGCCGCAGGTGCCTTTCCGGGAGGGACTGAAGCGAACCATTGACTGGTATTTCGCCACCAAGGACCGGGAGCAAGTGCGGAAAATTTTGGGGCGGATGCTGACGGAGCGATGATGAGGCCACCTCGGGTTAACATCTTGGGAGTTGGTATCAGTGCGATCAATATGGAAATGGCCCTGACAGTTATTGAGGGCTGGATAGAGCGCCGGGAACCCCACTACGTATGCGTCACAGGTGTCCATGGGGTGATGGAAAGCCAGCGGGATGAAGGCCTGCGGCGGATTCACAATCAGGCTGGCCTGGTTACACCCGATGGGATGCCTCTGGTCTGGCTGAGTCGTCTGAAAGGGTACCGCCACGTGGACCGGGTCTACGGGCCGGACCTGATGCTGGCTCTCTGCGAGCACTCCGTGTCCAGGGGCTATCGCCACTTCTTCTACGGCGGCGCGGAGGGAGTGCCGGAACAACTATCGGAAGTGCTTCAGAAACGTTTCCCCGGCCTCCAGGTCGTGGGAACCTATTCGCCCCCTTTCCGCCCGCTGACACCTGAGGAAGATGAGGCGGTCGTACAGGTGATCAACAAGGCCAATCCGGACATTATCTGGGTCGGACTCAGTACGCCCAAACAGGAACGGTGGATGGCAGAGCATCGGGCGCGCCTGAATGCGCCGGTGCTGATCGGCGTGGGGGCGGCCTTTGACTTCCTGACCGGCCGCAAGCCGCAGGCCCCCCGCTGGATGCAGCGTGCCGGCCTGGAATGGCTCTTCCGTCTCCTCACCGAACCCCGGCGCCTCTGGCGGCGATACCTGATCAACAATCCCCTCTTTGTGGCGCTGGTGGTGCTGGAGGCGATGGGAGTGAGAAAAATGACGGAATGACAGAATGGCAGAATGACAGAATGACAGAATGACAGAATTTGTGGTCGCTTCTCTGCGTGCTTTGCGGTGAGGTTATCCGCGCATCTGTGAGAAGTACTGTCCGTGATTTCCGAAAGGAGGGGAGGGGACCCGTGCTCCGGCGCTACAGTGTGGATTTCGCGATTTTCTCTATGTTCCTGGACGCCGGGTTGACGGCGTTGGCCCTGCACGGGGCGGCCCTTCTGCGCTCTCAACTTCCCGACTCCCTTCCCGGCCTTCATCCCCTGAGCGCCGTTCGGCTTCCGGCCCACCTCTACCTCATCGCGCCGCTCCTGTGGGTGCTGGTCCTGCTGGTGGTCTCCGCCTACGACCCCCGCCAGACCTACCGGGCGGCGGACGAGTTCGGGCGGGCAGCCTTCGGGTCCTTCCTGGCCTCCCTCTGCTTCGCCGGTCTGCTCTACCTCACCGAGCGCGGGCTTTCCCGCTGGCTGTTTATCACGTTCGTCCTTCTGGACTTCGCCCTTCTTCTGGGCTGGCGCGCGCTGGCCCGGCTGGCCTGGAAGGCAGCGAAGGCCCCCCCGGTCCGGCGCCGGGTTCTCATCGCTGGCGCGGGGGAGGTGGGACGGCGGGTGGCGGAGATGGTCCGCCGGCACGCCTGGACCGGGCTGGACCTGGTGGGATTTCTGGACGACGACCCGGCCAAACGGGAATGCGGCCTGCCGGTGCTGGGGACGCTGGATGAGGCGGCCCGAGTCGTTCGGGAGTACGGGGTGGAGGATGTCGTCATCGCCCTCCCCCGCCGGGCGCATGCCCGGGTGGATGGGTTGGTCCAGACCCTGCACGAACTCCCGGTCCGGGTCTATGTGATCCCGGACTATTTCGCGCTGGCGCTTTATCGGGCCTCGGTGGAGGATTTCGCGGGCATCCCGATGATCAACCTGCGGGCGCCGGCGCTGAACGACTTCCAGCGGCTGGTCAAGCGGGTCTTTGACCTGGTCGTTGGGGGAATGCTGACCCTCTTGGCGTTTCCTGTAATGGGGATTGTGGCACTGGCGATCAAACTGGATTCGCCGGGCCCAGTCCTCTTCCGCCAGCAGCGGGTGGGAGAGAACGGGCGCCTGTTCACGATGTACAAGTTCCGCTCTATGGTCGTCAACGCCGAGGCGCTGCAAGAGCAGGTGAACGAGGTTCGGGAGGACGGTCGCATCATCCACAAGAAGCCCGACGATCTGCGGGTGACCCGGGTGGGGCGGTTCATCCGGCGCTATAGCTTGGACGAACTCCCTCAGTTGTTCAACGTCCTGAAGGGGGAGATGAGCCTGGTGGGGCCGCGCCCGGAGTTGCCCTGGCTGGTGGAACGGTACCAACCCTGGCAGCGCCGGCGCTTCGCCGTCCCCCAGGGCATCACCGGCTGGTGGCAGGTCAACGGTCGCTCCGATAAGCCGATGCACCTGCACACCGAGGAGGACCTGTTCTACATCCAGAACTATTCCCTCTGGCTGGACCTGGTGATTCTCTGGAAGACGGTCTGGGTGGTGCTGCGGGGGAGAGGAGCGTACTGAGTGGGGGAGCGGAGGGGGCAGGGGTGCTGAGGAGCAGAGGAGACAAGGGGTTGGGATTGGCGAGGATATGGCGGGTAGGCACTGTTTTGCGCCGCGCGCTGGGCCTGGAATGGCTGGTGACGGGCGCCACGGCACCTGTTCTACTCTTTCCCACTTTGCGCCCGACCTGGACTGCGACCGCGCTGGGGATGCTGGCCCTCTGGTGGCTGCTGCGCTGGGCTCTGCGGCGGGAACCCTGGCCGCTGACGCCGTTCAACGGCGCGCTGTTGCTCTTCTCCCTGACAGTTCTCACTGGGTTTCGGGTTTCCCTCTTCCCAGACCTGACGATCCCCAAAGTGGCCGGGCTGGTTTTGGGGCTGGCGGTATTCCGGGCCCTCGCGTTCGCGGCCGGCTCTGAACGTTCCTTCAGCCTCGCTCTGGTGCTGTTTTTCCTGCTCGGGTTGGGAATCTTGACCGTCGGTGTGCTGGGCACCGAATGGAAACAGACGGTAGAAGCCGTCAGTGTCTGGACGCGAGGTATTCCCCGCCTGATCCCAAAGTTGCCGGAATCCGGGGCCGAGGCCGTACACCCCAATCAATTAGCAGGAGCCCTGACACTTTACCTGCCCGTAGCCCTCAGTATGATTGGGGGATGGCGCTTCTCGCACCGGTCCATCGCGCGGTCGGTGTGCTCTCTGATCGGATGCGCTCTATGCCTCGTCCTGGTGACCGGGACGTTGCTCCTCACCCAATCCCGTAGCGGCTGGATAGGGGGAATAACGGGCATCGCCCTGACGCTGGCTTTGTGGGGGACTGCGTTGCCCCGAATGTCGTGGCGAAAATGGGCTGCCTGGGGGATATTGATCGTTGGAGTGTCACTGGCTCTCTTCTGGTTTGTCCGTATCGGTCCGGAGGGCCTCAGGAATTTATGGAAGGAGCCGGCCATTGAGACCCCCGTGGGCCCGCTGAACACTCTGGAATTCCGCAAAGAGGTCTGGCAATGGGCCTGGATGGGTGTCCAGGATTTCCCGCTCACCGGGTGTGGTCTGGGTACATTCCGCCGGATCGGGCGTGTACTCTATCCCTTTAATCCGGCCGTCGTGCCCCCGGATTACGACATCGCCCACGCCCACAACATCTTCCTGCAGACCGCGCTGGACCTGGGGATTCCGGGGCTGGTGGCATATCTGGCATTATTGATGACCGCGCTGGCGCTGTGCGAAAGGGTAGCCCTCACCCCTCCCCCGCCGCCTTCAGCGGCACCCCCTCCCCTCTCCCACACTGTGGGAGAGGGGAGGGGGTTGGGGGGAGGGGTGAGGGCCCTGGCCCTCGGCCTGGCCGCCGGCCTGGTCGCCCTCCACGTCTACGGCCTCACCGACGCGCTGGCCCTCGGCTCCAAACCCGCCGTCGCCTTCTGGTACGCGCTGGGGTTAGTGGCCGCGCTGGGACAGATGGAGCGGGGCAGAGATGATTGATCTCGGGAGCGTCGCCGCCAACGCCCTCTGGGTCCTGGGCCTGGCCCTCATCCTGGCCGCGCTCAGTTGGGCGAATTGGCGAACCCACCGCGAGCCTATCCGCTTCCGGGAAGCTCTCCGCCAGCCGGTCTCCCAGCGGGCATTGAACACCGGCCTGGCTCTCTTCGCCGTCGGGCTGGCGATGACGGAGCATCGCCTCTGGGCCCAGGTTCTCTGGGGACTTCTGGCCGTGCTGGCCCTTCTCCAGGCCTGGTGGCCACGGCGAATATGAGCCTTTAACGGAATCGCATCAGGGACCACTACCTTAATGAAAATCCGCGTTTGTTCGCGTTGATCCGCGTCCCATTTCCGCTCCTCGTCGGCTGCGCCGAAAGAGGATGCCTAAATCCACAGAGTATGGTATAATCTCATCAGTCCAGAGAGGCGGGGGTGAGAAATGACCATTACTGTAGACGATCTCCAGACCCTGGTAGAGATGCTGGAGACCGATCCGGATTGGCGGGCCCGCTTCCGTCTCCTGCTGGTGGACGACCTTCTGCGGGAGGCGTCAAGCACCCTGTACCGGGTCACCCTAAATGTGAGGCAACTGACGGAGGCGTACCAGCGGACGGAGGAGCGGCTCACCCGCCTGGAGGCCGTTGTGGCGGAACTGGCGGAGGCGCAGCGGCGGGCTGAGGAGCGGCTCGCGGGGGCAGAGGAACGGCTCACCCGCCTGGAGAATATTGTGGCCGAACTGGCGGAGGCGCAGCGCCGGGCGGAGGAGCGGCTCGCGAAGGTGGAGGAGCGGCTCGCGGGAGCGGAGGAACGGCTCACCCGCCTGGAGACTGCCATTCAGACGCTGGTGGAGCAGGTGGACCGGCTGGTGGGCTGGCAGTGGGGGGAGGCCGGCCGCCTGGAAGGAGAACGCTACGAGCGGTTGCTGGTGAAACGGGCCCCTTCCCTCTTCAACCGGGGGACCGGCGGTGCAACGGACAATCCCTTTGTCCAGCAGTGGCTCTCGGAGTGGCTTCAGGAACCCCTCGCCGCGGGAGAACTCCCCGATGAGGAGAACCCGTTCCTGGCCGATCTGATCTGGCGGAAGGGAGACCGGGTGGTGGTTGTGGAGGCCTCCGTCCACGTGGACCGGCGCGATGTCCAGCGGGCCGCCCGACGGGCGGAAGCCCTGCGACGGGTCGGGGTCAATGTGATCGGGATGGTCATTGGCGAAGCGTGGGTCAGCCCCACCGTGCGGGAGTATGCTCAGGACACCGGGGTGGATTGGAAGGTCGGCGACGATTGCTCCGAAGGCTGGATCGCGTTCCGGCGTCTGGCCGCAGCATAGGGTTCATCGGAGATAGCGGCAGGAAACCACCCCGTTCATCGTTGGGGAAAATCGGCGCTTGTCCGTGTTCATCCGCGTCCGATGTCTGATAAACCCCACACCGTCGTAACAGGATGATGGCCCCTCTCCCGGAGGTGAAATCTACGGCTGCCCAATGGGCGCGGGCAGGGCGCTGGGTTGTGGGAATCGGCATTTCCCTCCTCGCCCTCTGGCTTTTGGCACGGGAAATCTCCTGGCCCGCCGTCCTGGAAGCGCTGCGCTCCGCCGACTACCGCTGGGTCGCGGCGGGCGTCGTCGCGATTATCGCCACCTTCCTCACCCGCACCCGACGCTGGCAGGCCCTCCTCTGGCACACCCGCGTCCCCACCCGCCCGGCAATGACTGCTCTTCTGGTCGGTCAGGTCGTGAACCTGGCCCTCCCGATGCGCAGCGGAGACGTGGCGCGCGCCGCCTGGGTCGCCCCCGAACGGCAGGCCGGCTTCCCCGAAGCCCTGGGCAGCATCGCGGTGGAAAAGGTCTGGGACCTCCTGGCCCTCCTGGCCTGCGGGGTCGTTCTCCTGGTCTGGCTCCCCCTCCCCGATTGGTTCGCCCGTTCCACCGAAGGGACCGCCCTAGCTCTGGTGGTTGGCGGGGGGGCGCTCTGGGCCGGCCTCCACTGGCAGGAGACGCTCTTCCGCTGGGCCGGCCGTCTGCTGGCCCACTTCCCCGCCGGATGGGACCGGGCGCTCCTCCCGCTCCTGCGCCGCCTGGCCAACGGCCTGGAAGGGCTCCGTCGCCCCGGCGTCTCCGGGCGGGCGCTCCTCTGGACGGCGCTCACCTGGGGTCTGGGCGCACTGGCGAACTGGGCCGTCCTGGCCGCCTTCGGCATCCCCTCTGTCGCGGCGTCCCTCTTCCTCCTGGCTGCCCTGATGGTCGGAGGGACCGTGCCGGTGCCGGGACGACTGGGGCTCTTTGAGGGCATCTGCGTCCTCTCCCTGGCTCTGTTTGACGTCCCCCGCGACCTGGCC
This sequence comes from Thermoflexales bacterium, assembly GCA_014360895.1. Taxonomy (GTDB): domain Bacteria; phylum Chloroflexota; class Anaerolineae; order B4-G1; family DUEL01; genus SpSt-77. Next base: position 8,791 of record JACIWQ010000018.1, read on the forward strand.
CTGGCCGTCGGGGTGGTGCTCCACCTGGTCGTGATGGGGCCGCCGATGGTGGGCGCTGCCCTGCTGGCGCTATGGCCCGGTCGCCCGAAAGGCGCGCGATGACCCGAATCCGCTACTCCGTCATCATCCCGGCCTACCAGGCCGAAAGGACCATCGGCCCCTGTGTGCGGGCCTTGGACGAGCAGACTGTCCCCCGGGACCAGTACGAGATCATCGTGGTGGACGACGGCTCCACCGACCGGACGGCCGACGTTGCCCGCCAGGCGGGAGCGGACCGGGTGTTGACCATTCCCCACAGCGGCCCCTCGGCGGCCCGCAACGCGGGGGTGGACGTCGCCCAGGGGGAGATCGTCCTCTTCGCCGATGCCGACTGCGAGCCCTGGCCCGACTGGCTGGAGCGGATGACGGCGCCCTTTGCCGACCCCGCCGTGATGGGCGCCAAGGGGGTCTACCGGACCCGGCAGCGGGCGCTCATCGCCCGTCTGGTCCAACTGGAGTACGAATTCCGCTACGACCGGATGGCGCGCCTGGCGTCCATTGATTTCATTGACACCTACGCGGCGGCCTACCGGCGGGAACTCTTCCTCCGCTACGGCGGGTTCGCCACCGACATCCCGATCCCCTCGGTGGAGGACATAGACTTCTCCTTCCGCTTGGCCCGGGCCGGGCACCGGCTGGTCTTCGTCCCCGACGCGCGGGTCTGGCATACCCACCCGTCCACCCTGGGGGCGTATCTGGCCCGCAAGGCCCGCTACGGCTTCTGGCGCGGGCTGCTCTATCTCTGGCACCCGGAGAAGCGGCAGGGGGATACGCACACCGACCCGGCGCTGAAGAAACAGTTCGCCCTTCTGGCGTTGACGGTGCTCTTTCTGGCCGCCGGGCTGTTCTGGCCTCCCCTCTTCCTGGGGGCCGGTGGGGCGCTGCTGGCCTTCCTCTGGACGACGCTCCCCTTTGTCCGCTGGGCCTGGGCGCGGGACCGGGCCGTGGCGCTGGCCTGGCCGGGGGTGACCTTCCTGCGGGGGCTCTGCCAGGGGGCCGGCCTGGCGTTGGGGCTGGCGTATCACCGTCTGTTCCGGCAGAAGGTACTTTCAAAGCCCATTTCCTCCAGGGCTCCGGCTGGACAGAAACCGGAACCAGGGTTATAATGGCTACAAGAGGACGAAATGCCGCGCGTTCTGGAGGCTCCCCCTTTGCTGCGTCGGGCCTGGGGCGAGGAGGTCGCCGATGCGTTGGCCCTCTGGCTGGGCAGCATCCTGGAAGAACGGACCATATCCCGGGATGAGTACCGCCACATCCTCTCCCGGCTGGATATACTGGAGCACGACGTGGCCGACCTGAAGTCGGAGGTGCAGGAACTGCGCCGGGAGATGAACGAGCGCTTTGATCGGATGAATGAGCGCTTTGACCAGATGCACGAGCGGCTGGACCGCATGTATGCCCAAATGGTCGTCCAGACCCGCCGGCTCATCGGCGCGCTGACGCTCCTCGGTACGGTCATCGCGACCCTGCTGGCTATTGCTCAATTTGTCTGCTAATCCTGGTGCGGGACGACTCGCTTTTCTCATCCTGGCGGGAACGCTGACCCTGGTGGCTATTTACCTTCCCACCATGCCCCCCTCCCTCACCTGGGCCCACTGGGGCGCCGACGGCGGAGATATGGCGGCTGCCGTTGCGCTTGGCCGTCTCCCTCATCCACCGGGCTTCCCGACGTACCTGCTCCTGGGGGCGGCCTGTATGCGCCTTCCCTGGGGCGACCCCGCCTGGCGGCTCAACCTGCTCTCCGCCCTCTCCGCCGCCGTCGCTGCCGGGCTGACGGCCGCCGCCGTCCGCCGGGTCTCGTCCTCCGCCGTCGTTGCCCTCGCTGCCGGCCTCTCCCTGGGACTGGCCCCCCTCTTCTGGTCCCAGGCCCTCATCGCCGAGGTCTACGCTCCCGCCGCGCTCTTCTCCGCCGTCGTCCTCCTCCTGGCCCTCCGCCCGACCCCCGCGTGGCTCATGGGCGTCCTCTGGGGACTGGGCATCGGGGTCCACCCCACGCTTCTTTTCCTGGCTCCGGTGGTGGTAGGGAACCACGGATTTCACGGATTGCACGGATTAAAAGACATATCCGCGTTCATCCGCGTTCATCCGCGTCCCCTTCTCTTTGCCCTGCTGACGGTCGCTCTGCTCTACGGTCCGGTCCTTCTGGTGTGGGGGACGGCTCCCTCTCCCTGGGCCGACCTCTCCTCTCCGGCCGGGTGGTGGGCCTACGTGAGCGGTCGGCTCTACCACGGCTACCTCTTCGGCCTGCCGCTGGCCTTCTGGCCCCGACGGCTTCTGGCCTGGGCCGGCCTGATGGCCCGCCAGTTCACCCCGGTCGGCGTGCTGCTGGCCCTCTGGGGGTGGGCGCGCCTCTGGCGGGAACGCCGGCCACTGGCGCTGACCACCGCCCTGGCCTTCGGCGCCTTCAGCCTCTACGCCGTCGGCTACAACACCGCCGACTCCCTGGTCTACCTGACCCCGGCCCTGCCCCTGGCCGCCCTCTGGCTGGGCGCGGGCCTGGATGCCGTGCTTCGTACTGCGTATTCCGTGCTCCGTATTCCCTATCCCCTTCCCCCTGCCTCCTGCCCCCGGCCTCCTGCCTCCTGCCTCTTGCCTCTTGCCTCCTGCCTCCTGCCTCCTGCCTCCTGCCTCCTGCCTCCTGCTTCCTGCTTCCTGCTTCCTGCTTTCTGCTTCCTGCTATTCTGGCACCAGATGGACCTCCACCACGACCGCACCGCCGTCGCCTGGGCCGTCCAGACCCTGCGCGCGGCCCCGCCGGACGCCGTCCTTCTCACCGCCCAGGACGGAGCCACCTTCGCCCTCTGGTACGTCCGGGACGTCCTGGGAGAACGGCCCGACGTCCGCATCGTGGACCGGGACCTGCTGGCCCACGCCCCGTACCGCCGGTTTCTGGAGACGGAGTGGGAGACCACCGGCGCTCTGGAAGAGGCGCTACAGGACCCGGCCCGGCCCGTTATCGCAGTATACGCTCCACTGGAAAGAGGACCGTAGTCCAATGGGCTATCAGAAAATCCGCGTTCATCTGCGTTTATCCGCGTCCCAAATCCGATGAACCGGAAAAAATCTGCGTAAATCTGCGTTCATCCGCGTCCCAAATCCGATGACCCGGAAAAGAATCTGCGTAAATCCGCGTTCATCCGCGTCCTACCTCCTCCTGGCCCTGGGAGCGGCGCTGCTCCTCCTCTGGACGGTGACGGTGGGCCGGGCGGCGCTCTCCCTGCGGACCCACCTGCGGGAGGCGACCGCGCTGGCGGCGCGCGCCCAGGAGGACCTGCCCGACCCCGAGGCCCTCTGCGGCCTGGTGCGTGGCCTGCGGGCCGACGTGGCCACGCTGAGCCGCCAGGCCGGCTGGGCGGTCCGGCTGGCTCCGGCCCTGGGTTGGCTCCCCGGCGTCGGCGGCGACCTGCGCGCCGCGCCGCACCTGCTGGCGACCGCCGACCACCTCACCCGCGCGGGCGTCCTGGCCTGTGACGCGCTGGCCCCTGCCTTCGGCCTGCTGGGAGAAGGGATGAGCCTCCCGTCCCTGGAAGCCGTCCTCCCCTACCTGGCCGCCGCCCGGCCCTCGCTGGAGGAGGCGTTGGGCGAAGTGGAGCAGGCCGCCGTCACGTGGGAGCAGGTGGACCGAGCCACCCTTTCCCCCCGGACGGCCCGTCGGGTCGCGCTGCTGGATAGAGCCCTGCCCCTCCTGCGGGTCGGCCTCTCCGCCGCCCTGGTGGCCCCCCACCTCCTCGGCGCCGACGGCCCCCGGACCTACCTCGTCCTGGCCCAGAACGAGGACGAACTCCGGCCCACGGGCGGGTTTCTCACCGGTGTGGGCGAAGTGCGCGTCCAGAACGGGCGCCTGGTCGGCATGACCTTCCGGGATAGTTACGCCGTGGACGACTTTTCCCTCCCTTACCCCGATCCCCCGGAGCCCCTCCGGCGCTACATGGGCATTGACCTCTGGGTCTTCCGGGACAGCAACTGGTCGCCCGACTTCCCCACGGCGGCCCGCCAGGCAATGGCCCTGTACCGTCCGGGATACGAGGTATCGGTGGACGGTGTGCTTGCCCTGGACCAGTACGCCCTGCGGGAACTGGTCGGCGCCCTTGGCCCGCTGACGGTGGAAGGCGAGACCCTCACCCGCGAGACCGTCATCCCCTACATCCGCCGGGCCTGGGCGCCGGAGGAGGGAAACCTGACGCGCGAGTGGTGGCGGGAGCGCAAGTCCTTCATGGGCGCGCTGGCCCAGGCCGCCTGGGACCGTCTCCAGAGCGGCCCGGTGGATAGCCACGCCCTGGCCCGCACGCTCGTCCGGCTGCTGGAGGAGAAACACCTGCTGCTCTACCTCTCCGACCCCCGGGCCCACTCCTTGGTGGCCGGACAAAACTGGGGCGGCGCGCTCCAGCCGGGAGTGGGCGATTTCCTGATGGTCGTGGATGCCAACGTCGGGTATAATAAAGCCAGCGCGAAGGTGCTGGAGGCCGTGACGTATGAGGTGGACCTGAGCCTTCGGCCCCCACGGGCCACCCTGACCCTGGTCTACACCCACACTGCCCCACCCGGGTATCCCTGCATCCCGGAGGTCCGCTACGACCCGGTCTACGAGCTGATGATGGACCGTTGCCTGTGGGACTACCTGCGGGTCTACGTCCCCCAGGGGGCCCGGTTGGTGGACGCCACCCGCATCCCGGTGCCGGGAGAGGCCCTCTGGTCGGGTCGGCCCGAATCCGGCGACGTTATTGTCCGACCGGCGGAGGAAGGGCCGCTTCTCTCGCTGGAGGCGCTGATGCTCCTGCCCCCGGGCGCCGTCCAGACCCGTACCTTCACGTGGGAACTGCCGGAGGGCGTGGTGGTCTGGGAGGGAGACGGAGGGACCTACAGCCTGCGGGTCCAGAAGCAGCCAGGGACGGCGGGGCACCCGCTGCGGGTGCGCATCCGGCTGCCCGAAGGGACTACTCTGGTCGCGGCCGACCCGCCCCCGTCGGCGGTGGAGGGGTCCCTGGTCGTTTATGCGACCCGGCTGGACCGGGACCGGGAATTCGTCCTGCGGTTCCGGCCTTAGAAAAATTCCACCCGTGCGGTTGATTATTTAACCGCGAAGGACGCAAAGAGCGCAAAGCTTCTTTTAGACTCTTTGCGTCCTTGGCGCTCTTTGCGGTTTTGAAAAGGTGCCTCCATACCGACGCGCTGGCAAGTAATCGCACAGGTGGGAAAAATTCCACCCCAAAGGTCACGAAGGGCACGAAAGAGCATTGTAAGGCCGTTAAACCCTTCGTGTCCTTTGTGTCCTTCGTGGTTTTCGGATGCTTTCAAGCCCGAGCGGATTACCTGGTCAGGAGGGAACGATGAAAAAGGTGGCATTCTGGGTTGCCGTTATCGGCCTGCTGGCCCTGGGATTGGCCGTCGGGCCGGACCTCTGGGCGGCGCCGGGGCAATCCCCGCACCGCCAGACCGTCCCGACGCGCACGCCGGTCCCGCCGCCCACCGAGCCGCCACCGCCTCCGCCACCGCCCTCCGGAGAGACCCCGGCGGCCCCGACGGCCACGCCGATTCCGCCTACGGCCACCCGGCCCGCGCCGACCCGTCCGCCGGCGACGCCCACGGCCACCGTGACGCCTCCCTCCCCGACGCCCACAGCACCGCTGCCAAGCCCGACGGCGACGGCCACACCGGCTCCCGCGTCGCCTACCCCCACCGCCGCGCCGACAGCTGTCGCTTCGCCGACCCCGGTCGCTGCGGCGGAGCGGGGAGGTTGGAGAGTGCCCCCGTTGCTGTGGGGAGGGCTGGCGCTGATCGCGGCAGGGGTGGTTCTCCTGCTGGCCTTCGGGAGGCGTCGTGGGTAGTTCTCGCTGGATTCGGGGAGCGGGGTGGGCGCTGATCCTGGCGGGGGGAGCGCTCGCGCTGGCCGCGCTGCTGCAGGGGATGGCGCGGCCTGCCGTGCATATGCGCCTCACCCCTACACTGGAGCCCCTGGTCCCCACCCGCACTCCATCCCCTGCGTCTTTGCCGGTGGCCTCTCCCTCAGCAACGGGACTATCTCCCACTCTCTCCCCTACACCTCCCGCTTCACGCATCACGCCTTCACGCATCACGCCTTCACGCATCACGCCTCACGTTTCACGTTTCACGCCTCCCGCTTCACCTATCACGCCTCACGTTTCACGTTTCACGTACCACGACCTCCCCCGCTGGGGTGTCGGAGTTGCGGTCGGGCCCATTTCACGGTACAATACCACACCCCTGCGTCTGGGCTGGTACCTGGACTGGCGGGCCCGCGCCGACCCGCCCCGGCCGGGGGGCGTGGAGTACGCCCAGATGGTCCGGGTGAAGGACGGGGTGCTTCGCCCCGACGCGGAGGCCATCGCCGCCATCGCCCGGGCCAACCCCGGCTCCCTGTGGCTGATCGGCAACGAGCCGGACGTGAAGTGGCAGGACAACGTGGACCCCGTCACCTACGCCCGGCTGTATCACGAGGCCTACACGGTCATCAAAGGGGCCGACCCCACGGCGCAGGTGGCGATCGGCGGGGTCTCCCAGCCCACGCCGCTGCGGATGCGCTACCTGGACGCGGTGCTGGAGGCCTATCGGGAGCAGTTCGGAGCCCCGATGCCGGTGGACTTCTGGAACGTCCACAACTTCATCCTGCGGGAGGAGCGGGGCTCGTGGGGCGTGGACATCCCTCCCGGCCTCCCGGACGACCGGGGGGTGCTCTACGAGATAGAGGATTCGGGCAACCTGGAGGCTTTCCGGCGGCAGATATGGGACTTTCGGCGCTGGATGGCGGCGCGGGGCTACGGCGGCTGGCCGCTCATCGTCTCCGAGTACGGCATCCCAATGCCGGAGGACTACGGCTTCCCGCCGGAGCGGGTGGTGGCCTTCTTGGAGGGCACCTTTGAGTTCTTTCTGACCGCCGCCGACCCGGCCCTGGGCAACCCGTCAGATGGCTACCGGTTGGTCCAGCGCTGGTGCTGGTACAGCCTGGACGATGTCACTTATCCCACCGGCCGCCTCTTTGACCCCCAGAGCGGGGCGATGACGGAGGTGGGGGAAGGATGGGTGGAATACGTATCGGCTCTGCAGTCACCATAAACGAGGCTAATCGGCTAATGGTGTTCAAGTGGTTGCGCCCCAAAACCCGACCGTCCGCGAAATCCCCAACGACCGCTGAAATATCTCACCCGCTCCAGGAGCGCATCGGCTATACGTTCCGGGAGCCGGGGTTGCTCCTGCGCGCCCTGACCCATCCCTCTTACGTCCACGAACACCCTGAGGAGGGCTGGGATAACCAGCGGCTGGAGTTTCTGGGCGACGCCGTCCTGAGCTTGACGGTCGCGGAATGGGTCTTCCATCGGTATCCCGAATTTCGGGAAGGGGAGATGACCCGCCTGCGGGCCGTCCTGGTCTCCGAAGAGATGCTGGCCCGCTTCGCGGCCCAACTGGGCCTGGGCGACTTCCTCCGCCTGGGAAAAGGCGAAGAGGAGCGCGGGGGGCGAGAGCGAGCGCCCAACCTGGCCGATGCCTTTGAGGCTGTGATCGGTGCGATGTATCTGGACGGCGGGCTGGAGCCGGTGCGGGCACTGGTGCGGCTGCTGATGGCGCCGATGGCGGAAGCGATTCTCGCCGCCGAGGCCGATAAGGACGCCAAGAGCCGCCTCCAGGAATGGGCCCAGGCCGAACTGGGCGTCACTCCCCGCTACCGCATCGTCGCCGAACATGGCCCCGAACACGCCAAGACCTTCGTCGCCGAGGTGCTCCTGGGGGACAAGGTAGCTGGCCGGGGGGAGGGGCGCTCCAAACAGGCCGCCGAACAGGCCGCCGCGCGGGACGCGTGGGAGCGGAGGACGGAGTACGAAACACGTGAAGAGTGAAACGTGAAACGTGAAACGTGACAAGTGAAACGTGAGGCGTGAAGCAAGATGGACGTTCCGCTGGACGAAATCCTTCGCTGGCTGGCCCCCTTGTTGCCCTACCTGATCCGGGCCGGACAGACGGCGGCCGATGAGGCCGGCCGTCGCCTCGTCGGCACGGCCTGGGAGGGCGTCCGCGCCGCCTGGGCCAAAATCCGCGCCCGGGAGTCCGTGGCCCGGGCCGCCCAGGACCTGGCCTCCCACCCCGACGACCCCGATGCTCAGGCCGCCCTCCGCTTCCAGATTCGCAAGGCCCTGGCCGAAGACCCCGCCCTGGCCGAAGAACTGGCCGGGCTCCTCCAGGCCCGCGAGGTTCACCTCTACATCCACCCGGCTCCTCCCCCCGTCCCTGAGCGCCCCCGCCCCCTCCACAACCTCCCGCAGCCCGACTACGTCCGCTTCGTCGGCCGGGAGGAGGAACTGGCCTGGCTTCGCCAGCGCCTCTCCCCCTCCAGCCGGGTCTGGGTGATTGCCCTCACCGGCATCGGCGGCGTGGGCAAGACGGCCCTGGCCCTGAAAATCGCCCACGAATACCGGGAGCGCTACGGCGAACTCCCGCCCGAAGAGCGCTTTGACGCATCGTCTGGGCCTCCGCCAAAGAGCAGGTCCTCACCTCCGCCGGCCCCAGGCCCGCCGGCCCTCCGGGCCTCGTCTCCCAGACCCTGGCCGAGGTCTACCGGGCCATCGCCCAGGCCCTGGAGCGGGAGGCCATCACCCGCGCCGCCCCCGAAGACCAGGACCGGGAGGTCCAGAAAGCCCTCACCGCTCATCTTTCCGACTTTTTGACAATCGGGAGGTAGACGATGTACCAGGACCCGGAACGAATCGCAGAGGCCTGCAAGCGTTGGGAGGAAACCACCCTGAAGGAGACCCTCTGTCGTCAGATGGAGCGGTATCCGGAGTTCATCACCGCCTCCGGCGAGCCGGTCCAGCGGCTCTACACCCCCCTGGACCTGGAGGGGGACTACCTGGAGAAAATCGGCTTCCCCGGTGAGTACCCGTTCACCCGGGGCATCCACCCCACCATGTACCGGGGGCGGCTGTGGACGATGCGGATGTTCGCCGGATTCGGCACCGCCGAGGAGACCAACGCCCGCTTCAAGTACCTGCTGGCCCACGGCGAGACCGGCCTCTCCGTCGCCTTTGACCTGCCCACCCTGATGGGCTACGACACCGACGCGCCGGAGGCGGAGGGGGAGTTCGGCAAATGCGGCGTCGCCGTCTCCTCGCTGAAGGACATGGAGATTCTCTTTGACGGCATCCCGCTGGATAAAGTCACCACCTCCATGACCATCAACAGTCCGGCGGCGGTCATCTGGGCCATGTACATCGCGGCGGCAGAGAAGCAGGGCGTCCGCATGGACCAACTGGGCGGCACCATCCAGAACGACATTCTCAAAGAGTACATCGCCCAGAAAGAGTACCTCTTCCCGCCCGAGCCCTCTATGCGGCTGGTGACGGACACCATAGAGTTCGGCAGCAAATATCTCCCCAAGTGGAACCCCATCAGCATCAGCGGGTACCACATCCGGGAGGCGGGCTCCACCGCCGCGCAGGAACTGGCCTTCACCCTGGCCGACGGCATGGAGTACGTCCGCTGGGCACTCCGGCGCGGTCTGAATATAGACGAGTTCGCCCCGCGCCTCTCGTTCTTCTTCAACTGCCACAACGACTTTCTGGAGGAGATCGCCAAATTCCGGGCCGCGCGCCGCATCTGGGCGCGCGAGATGCGCCATACCTTCGGGGCCAAAAACCCCCGCTCCTGGTGGATGCGCTTCCACACTCAGACCGCCGGATGCACCCTCACCGCCCAGCAGCCGGAGATCAACATCGTCCGCGTCGCCATCCAGGCCCTGGCGGCGGTCCTGGGTGGGACGCAGTCGCTGCATACCAACAGCCTGGACGAGGCGCTGGCGCTGCCCAGCGAGTTCGCCGTCACCATCGCGCTGCGGACCCAACAGATTATCGCCCATGAGTCCGGTGTGGCCAACACCGTGGACCCCCTGGGCGGCTCCTACGCCATAGAGGCCCTCACGGACCGGCTGGAGCGGCAGGCCTACGACTACTTCGCCCGCATTGAGGCGCTGGGCGGCGTCATCCCGGCCATTGAAGCCGGCTTCTTCCAGAAAGAAATCGCCGACGCCGCTTACCGTTATCAGCGGGAGATAGACGAGCGGCGGCGCATCGTCGTGGGGGTCAACGAGTTCGTGGCCGAAGAACCGCTCAAGGTGCCCCTGCTGAAGATGGACCCGGAGGGCTACCGGCGGCAGTGCGAGCGGCTGGCCCGGGTGCGGGCGGAGCGGGATAGCGGCGCCGTGGGGCAGGCGCTGGACCGGCTGCGCATCGCCGCGCAGGGGACGGAGAATGTCATGCCGCACATCCTCAACGCCGTCCGCGCCTACGCCACCCTGCAGGAAATTATGGACATCTTCCGGGAGGTCTTTGGCCTCTACCGGGAGCCGATGGTCCTGTAACGGGTCGCAAGACACAGGAGAGAGTGGGCCGATGAACCGCTGGCAATATCGGGTGACGGTGCACAGTGCGGAGGAAGTACGGCGGTGGGTAGAGGGGCCGGTGGCCCAGGTGCCGCCGATGCTCTACTGCGACACCGAGGGCATCTGCTATTTTGACGCCGGGGACCCCTTCCTGCGCGCCGTGGAGGCCGTCCTGAATGGCCCGGGCGAGCAGGGGTGGGAACTGGTCCAGGTCACCTTCCGCTCCCAGCAGATGATTTGCTTCTGGAAGCGGCCCAAATGAGGGCCAGGTGACGGTCACCTAATAAGGTGACCGTCACCTATTTATTGCTGGCACTGCGGGCAGAAGTGGGCACTGCGGCCCCCGATACGGGCGCGGACGATGGAGGCCCCACAGCGGGGGCAGGGGGCGCCCTCCCGCCCGTAGACCGCCAGATGGGCCGCGAACTCCCCCGGGCGCCCGTCGGGGAGGACGTACCGCCGGTCCGCTAAAGTGGTGCCCTGGCGGGCAATTGCTTCCTCCAGCACTTCGCGGATGGCCCCGAGCAGGCGGGCCGCCTCCTCCGGCGTCAGTGTATCGGCGCGGCGGAGGGGAGAGAGGCCCGCCCGCCAGAGAACCTCGTCGGCGTAGATATTGCCCAGGCCGGCCAGGAAGTGCTGGTCGGTCAGCTGCACCTTCAGACGCACCCGCCGCCCCCGCAACATTTCCACCAGCCGCTCCGGCGTCAGGTCCGGGGCCAGCGGCTCCGGCCCCAGGTCGCCCAGCCAATCCTCCGGGCAAGCCGTCAGCACCATTCGCCCGAACTTGCGGGGGTCGGAGAAGCGCAGCCGCCGACCGTCGTCCAGATGAAAAACCACCCGGGTGTGGATGTCCTCGGGGGCATCCGCACCCTCCACCGCCAGCCGCCCGCTCATCCGCAGGTGGACCAGCAGCCATTCCCCGCCGTCCAGGCCCAGGAGCAGCCACTTCCCCCGGCGCCGGATTTCCTGAATGCGGCGCCCGGCCAGCCGCCGGGCAAAGGTCTCCGGGTCCGGCGCCGCGATGGTGCGCGGCCAGCAGACCCCCACCCGGACGATGCTCCGTCCAATAAGGATGTCCCTCAGTTCCCGCGCAAGGGTCTCTACTTCCGGCAGTTCGGGCATAGCGAAGCCCCCGGGAAAGTGCCTGGCACGTTCCCCCGCAAAGGGGCGAATTACTCGCGCACCTGCATTTCCGGATAATCAAATCCGTTGTACATCTTCGCGGACGTGACGTACGCGCCCGCCGGATAAATGAGCAAAAAGTCACCCGCCTTTACATCCTGGCTCAGTTGAGCGTGCTGGCTGAACACGTCGTGACTATCACAGGTCGGGCCGGTGACGACGTATTCCCCCAGAGGGCCCTCTTTCTCCTCCGGGGAGATGACGGCGTATTCCAGCCCGCCCATAATCCACTGAAAGCCCTGATTGATGCCGGTATCCACATACACCCACGTTCGCCGTTCCCGCCGGACCACGCCGATGACCCGGGTGACGACCACCCCCGCGTTGTCCGTCAGGAACGACCCCGGCTCGGCGTAAATCTCCATTCCGTACTTGGAGCGAATGTGCGCCAGGAAGGGGTTCAGAGTGCGGGCAATCTGTTCCAACAGGGCGTTCGCGTCCACCAGATGGGCCGGGAAGCCGCCGCCGATGTCCAGGAATCTCAAAGGAATACCGGCCGCGCGGCAGTCTTCAATCACTCCCAAGGAATCCTTTACCGCTTGCTCCCAGGCGGCCAGACGGGTGTTATTCCACCCCACGTGGAAAGAAATTCCCACCGGTTGCAGGTGTAGGTCCCGGGCTCGCCGGAACAGGGCAACGGCTTCGCCTGCCGGACAGCCGAATTTCTCGGAGAGTTCCCACCGGGCGCCGCGATTGGAGACGGCCAACCGCAGATAAACCTCGGCGCCGGGCGCGTAGTGCTCAATCTTGACCAGTTCGCTCTCCGTGTCTGCAACAAAAGTCCGCACTCCGGCCTGCGCGGCCCGGGCGATATGCTGTTCTATCTTGATCGGGTTACCGAACAAAATACGGGTGGCCGGGACGTGGAGCCGCTGGAGAATTTCTAACTCGCCCAGCGAAGCGATCTCAAACGAGGCGCCCGCTTGCTGGAGTCTGCTCAGCACATCCGGATGGTTATTCGCCTTGACAGGGAAAAACACATGGTCAACTTGCAACTGCTCCCTGAAAGTGTGGATATTCTCCAGTAAGCACTGGGCCGAAAAGAGAAGGGCCGGTGTGCGAGGGGATTCTCCCCGCAGAAATGCCCGCACCATCCGGCGCACAGGCACGGGTAATTGACTGAAAGGAAAAGGTGTCATGGTCTCCTGCAGTAAATCAGAGTAGAAATGGGAAGCTCTCTCCGCACACCGGTTAGATGAGGCGGAGGTCAGGGGATACATCCAGGTCCCAGCCCGCGCGAGCTCCCGCCTGGTAGCGGAAGTAGCCGCAGGCCGCGACCATAGCCGCGTTGTCGGTGCAGAGGATGGGAGGTGGGTAGTAGACGGGGACCCCGGAGCGTTCTCGCATCGCCGCCCGCAGGGCGCGGTTGGCCGAGACGCCCCCGGAAAGCAGGATGGCGGTTGCCCCGTAGTCTCGGGCGGCCGCCACCGTCTTGGTCACCAGCACATCCACCACGGCCTCCTGGAAAGCGGCGGCCAGGTCGGGGATGAAGCGCGGGGGGATTTCCTGCCCCTGGACCAGGCGTGCGACGGCGGTCTTCAGCCCGCTGAAACTGAAGTCGTACGTCCCCTCCAGCCAGGCGCGGGGGAGGCGAAAGTGGGCCGGATTCCCCGACTGCGCGGCCCGTTCTATGCTGGGGCCGCCGGGGTAGGGGAGCCCCAGCAGCCGCCCCACCTTGTCAAAAGCCTCCCCTGCCGCGTCGTCCAGCGTGCCCCCCAGGTAGAGATAATCGCCGTGGCCCCGCATCAGGACCAGTTCCGTGTGCCCGCCGGAGACGATGAGGACCAGGAGCGGGAAAGAGAGGTCCGGTGGGGCGGCGCCCTCATCGGTGCTTTCCAGCCAGTTGGCATAGAGGTGCGCCTCCAGGTGGTTGACCGGGACCAGAGGCAACCCACGCCCCAGCGCCAGCCCTTTGGCGACGTTCACCCCCACCAACAGCGACCCCACCAGCCCCGGCCCCACCGTCACCGCCAGCGCGGTCAGGTCCTCCCAGGCGACCCGGGCCTGGGCCATGGCCTCCCGGATGACCGGGACGATGGCCTCAATGTGGGCGCGCGAGGCCAGTTCGGGGAACACACCGCCGTACCGCGCGTGGAGGTCTACCTGCGAGGCCACCACATTGGAGAGGATGCGGCGGCCGTCGGCCACGACGGCCGCCGCCGTCTCGTCGCAGGAGGTTTCAATCCCCAGGATGATCATCGCGCGTCCCCTACCGACGGTAACTCCGGTACCCTTCCAGTGCCTTGTTGATCTCCGCGACGGCCGCCGGGACAAAAATCAGTGGTAGCAGTAGCCCCCACTCCCGCAACCCCAGAGGAATCGTATCAAAGATGGGTTGAAGGAAGGGAACGTAGATGGCTGCCAGAAGGAGCGCCACCGATGCCAGCACAGCGTACTGCATATATTTGTTGGAGAAGACACCGACCCGAAACAGGGGGTACCGCTCCGACCGGATGGCGTAGGCCAGAGGGAGTTCGCTCAGCGCCAGGGCCGCAAAGGCCATCGTCCGGGCCAGCGTCATATCGCCATTGCCCCAGCGGTACTCCAGCAGGAAGGCCGCCAGGACGATAGCGGCAAGGGAGAGGCTGATCAGGGCAATCCCCCGGAGCATCGGGCGATTGATGACCGGCTCGTTCGGTGGGCGCGGCGGCCGGTCCATAATGTCGGGGTCGCCCTTCTCCATTCCCAGCGCCAGCGCCGGCGCGCCGTCGGTCAACAGGTTGACCCACAGCAACTGGATGGGGGTCAAGGGCGGGAGATACCCCATCAGCGTCGCGACAAAGATGGTCAAAATCTCCGCGATATTGGCGGAGAGGAGGTAGAAGACGAATTTGCGAATGTTGGAGTAGATGATGCGGCCCTGCTCTATCGCGGACACGATGGAAGCGTAGTTGTCGTCGGTGAGCACCATATCCGCCACCTCTTTGGTGACGTCGGTGCCGGTGATGCCCATCGCCACGCCGATGTCGGCCCGCTTCAGCGCCGGCGCGTCGTTAACCCCATCACCGGTCATCGCCACGATATGCCCCCGGGATTTCAGCGCCTCCACAATGCGCACTTTGTGCTGGGGGCTCACCCGAGCGAAGACGTCTATCCGCTCAATCCGCTCCCGTAACTCCTCATCGCTCATTTGATCCAGTTCGGCACCCGTCACCACCTGCCCGACCGGGCGAAGGAGACGGATGTCGTGGGCGATGGCCCGGGCCGTATCGGGGTAGTCGCCAGTAATCATAATGGTGCGGATGCCCGCCGTTCGGGCCTTCTCCACCGCCGGCCGCACCTCCGGACGGGCCGGGTCCCGCATCGCCACCAGCCCAATGAAGGTCAGGCCCTGCTCCAGTTGCTCCGGGTCCTGGGAATGGATGAGGTCCTTCGCGTCTTCGGGCAGCAGGCGACAGGCCACCGCCAGCACCCGTAGCGCCTCCCGCCCCAGGTCCCGGTTGACGTTCTCTATGTGGGCCCGTCGGGCCGGCGTCATCGGGACGCTGATGCCGTTCTCCAGGATGTGAGTACAGCGGGGCAGGACGGAGTCTGGCGCGCCCTTGACGTAGACGATGTAGCCGCCCGGTCGTTCCCCCTCCGGCCCGCGCATGGGCCGTCCGTCCATCCGGTGGACCGTCGCCATGCGCTTGCGTTCGGAGTCAAAGGGAATCTCGCCCACCCGGGGCAACTGGGCCTCTACCTCCTCCCGCCAGAGCCCCGCCTTCGCCGCCGCGACGACCAGCGCGCCCTCGGTGGGGTCGCCCACCATCCGGTAGCCGTCTCCGTCCTTTTCCAGTTGGGCATCGGAGCAGAGAAGCCCGCCCCGCAGGAGGGCCATCAGGTCGGGATGATCCGGGGGGGTGATGGGCCGTCCGTCCACCGAGAAGCCACCGCTGGGCTGATACCCTTCCCCGGTGACGTCCACCCGCATATCCCCCACGTAGAGGCGGACGACGGTCATCTGGTTCTGGGTGAGGGTCCCCGTCTTATCGGAGCAGATAGCGGTGGCGGAGCCCAGCGTCTCCACGGCGGGGAGGCGGCGGATGAGAGCGTTGCGGCGGACCATCTCTCGCATCCCCAGGGCCAGGCAGATGGTGACGACGGCGGGTAGCCCCTCCGGGACGGCGGCAATAGCCAGACTGACCGCCGTCAGGAAGAGTTCCACCACCATAGAGAGGTACTGCTGGAAGTAGGCCGCCGGTCCGGCCCGAAAGAGCAGGCCCAGGTCGGTATCCCGAATCAGCGTCTCCAGGAAGACGACGCCGCAGATCGCCAGCGCTCCGATTCCCAGCCAGCGGCCCAGTTGGTCCAGGCGGCGCTGGAGCGGCGTAGCCTCCTCTTCGTAGGACTGAATCAGTTCGGCGATCTGGCCCAACTGGGTCTGCATGCCGGTGGCCGTCACCACTCCCTTCCCGCGCCCGTAGGTCACAATCGTGCCCATAGAGGCGACGTTCACCCGGTCGCCCAGCGCCGTATCCTCCGGCAGGACGACGTCGTGCTGTTTCTCCACCGCCACCGACTCTCCGGTGAGCGAGGCCTCGTCTATGCGCAGGTTGACGGTTTCTATCAGCCGGAGGTCGGCCGGGACGTAGTTGCCGGCCTCCAGGAAGACAATGTCGCCGGGGACCAGTTCGCGGGCGGGGACGGTGACCCGGTGTCCATCCCGGAGGACGCGGGCATCGGGGGCGGCCATCTTTTTGAGGGCGGCGAGGGCCTCCTCCGCGCGCCGCTCCTGGATGACCCCCAGGATGGCGTTGAGGAGGACGATGGCGATGATGGCAATCGCCTCCTCAATCTCGCCCAGGACCAGGGAGATGAACGCGGCGGCGATCAAAATGAGGATGAGGAAATTGTTGAACTGGTCCAGGAGCATCTGCCAGAACGTCGGTCGCGGACGCTCCGCCAGTTCGTTGGAGCCGAATTTGGATAGTCTCCGATGAGCCTCTTCTTTTGTCAGGCCGTGCTGAGGGTCAGTTTCTAACTCTTTGAAGGTCTCTTCTACGGAGCGCGCGTGCCATGCAATCCGCTGGGTCATTCCCTCCTCCGATGGGGGTTTCTCCGGTCGTTAGTTACCTAACCACGCCCGAATTATATCCGACTCCGGTAGAATGTCAATCGGAGGGATTTGACATTTGGGCAAATAGTGGTAAACTCAATGCAGGTCTCAGACCCAACGACCGTGAAAGCCCAGGGATCACCAGGTTCAGGCTCCCCATTTCCTCCTCTATCCCTCCATCCCTTTGAGTCTTCGCGGGCGGCGGAGACGAGATACTCTCATCAGCAGGAGAAAGTCCCATGAAGCAAAGACCATTCCTATGGGGAGCCATTGCGCTCCTGGTCCTGGCGGCAATAGCCTGCTCGCTGGGTGGAAAGACGGCCACACCACCCCCCGCCGCAACCGGCACTCCGCCCTCCGGGGGCCAGGCCACACCTCTCCCCCCTTCCCCGACCGAAGAGCCCGCGACGGAAGAGGCCCCACCTCTGGAAATCGCCCCCAACGCGCTGGAGAACCTCAACAGTTACCGTGCCCGCCTTGTCATGCGGCAGACCGTAGAGGGCGGTGCCACCGAGACGCTCACCATGGAGCAGGAGGAGACGCGCGAGCCGGCCGCCCGGCGCATCGTCCTCACCGCCGAAGGAGGCGATAACCCTGGCACGCTGGAACTGGTCCAGATCGGCGATACGTCCTGGATGTGCAGCCCCGATAGCGGCTGTATCCAGACCCAGCAGTCGGCAGAGGAAGCGACCCAGTTCGGGGAAGGGATTTTGTTCAAGCCCGAGGACTTCGCTTCTTCGGATTACCGGTACGTGGGCCGAGATACGGTCAACGGCGTGCGCAGCCGCCACTACACCCTGGAACTGACCCCGGAGATGCTGGAGGGGATAGTCAGCGGAACAGTGACCGCCACGAACGCCGACATATGGGTCGCGGACGAGGCCGGGATGCCCGCCTATGTCACCCGCCTCACCGTCTCGTGGGAAGGGACTCAGGAGGACGGCAAGAAAATCCAGGGGGATTGGACCTATGAGGTCTACGACGTCAACAAGCCTATCACCATCCAGCCTCCCGAGGGCGCGACCGGTGCCCCCGAGGATATCCCGATCTACCCCGGAGCCACCGACCAGACCATTATGGGCACGCTCATTATGTTCTCCAGCGCGGACCCGGTGGAGGATGTGGCGGAGTTCTACCGCAACGAGATGCCCGGTCAGGGCTGGACGGCGGGAGAGGAGTCTACCCTGGGCAACGTTGTCATGCAGGAGTGGACCAAAGGCGACCGCAAGGCCAGCCTGATGATTTCCCCGAAGGACGAGGGAGGCTGCACGGTGATGATCAGCATAGAGCAGCCGTAGCGAATACTTCCCGGAGCAACCCGATGTGCCAGACAAACTCGTGTCTGGCACATCTTTTTTCACGAGGCGGCAGGGGGTACGGAGGGCGGCGAAGTCTCCCCCCAACTCCCTGGTTCCTCCTCCGATGAGAGTTGACTTTTCCCCGTCTGGTATTAAAATCCATATAGAATTTAGAGGCAGGTGGGATATAAAGGGGATTTTGGGGCGGCGAAGCCGCCGCAACAAAAAATCAGTTCCCTATCCATAGAAAAGCCCTGACCTATACCGATTTCTCTTCCGGTCGCGGGATTTTGAGCCTGGCCAACGACATTCTTTGTAGAGGACCACGCACAGCACCTGCCGACGGGATGAGTGAGGGGGGACAGGGCGGCGGAGGATAAATGCGGGCCATAGATATTATTGAAAAAAAACGGGACGGATACGAACTGACCGCCGAGGAGATAGACTTCTTCATCCAGGGCTACACCCGGGGGGACATCCCCGACTATCAGGCGGCGGCCTGGCTGATGGCGGTCTATCTGCGCGGGATGAGTGAACGGGAAACCCGCGACCTCACTCTGGCGATGGCCCGGTCGGGGGACATCCTGGATTTGAGCGACGTCGCTCCTGTGGTTGCAGACAAGCATTCCAGCGGCGGCATCGGGGATAAAGTGACCCTGGTGGTCGCTCCGGTTGTCGCGGCGTGCGGAGTTCCCGTGGGCAAAATGACCGGGCGCGGCCTGGGCTTCACCGGCGGCACGGTGGACAAACTGGAGTCCATCCCCGGTTTCCGCACGGACCTCTCCCCCCAGGAATTCAAAGCCCAACTGGCTCGTATCGGCATCGTCATCACCGGGCAATCGGAGAATCTGGCCCCTGCCGACCGGAAACTCTATGCACTGAGAGACGTCACCGGTACCGTCTCCTCCCTCCCGCTCATCGTCAGTTCCATCATGAGCAAAAAACTGGCTGGCGGCGCGACGGCCATTCTGCTGGACGTGAAAGTCGGCAGCGGCGCGTTTATGAAGACGGTGGAGGAAGCCAGCCGCCTGGCTGAAGCCATGGTCCGCCTGGGGCGGGAATTGGGCCGTCGGGTCAGCGCGCTGGTCTCCGATATGAACCAGCCCCTGGGATGGGCGGTGGGAAATGCGCTGGAAGTCCAGGAAGCCATCAACGCGCTCCATGAGGAGGGGCCGCCGGACCTGCGAGAGCACTGCCTGGTCGTCGCGGCGGAGATGCTGGCGCTGGCCGGCCGGGTGGCCGACTCCAGCGAAGGGGTGGAACTGGCCGCTCAGGCTATCGCGGATGGCCGCGCATGGCGCAAATTCCGCGCTCTGGTCGCCGCCCAGGGCGGGGACGTCCGCTTCGTGGATGAGCCCGACCGGTTGCCCTGCGCCCCCATTACGGAGCCCATTCCCGCCCCGACCGATGGCTACCTCCAGAAAGTGGACGCCGCGCAGATTGGGATGGCCGTGGTGGACCTGGGCGGGGGGCGGGAGAAGAAAGGAGACCCCATAGACCACTCCGTTGGGGTCATCGTCCACTACAAAGTCGGCGACCGGGTCCAGAAAGGGACCCCCTTATGCACCATCTATGCCAGCGACCGGGTCCGGCTGGAACAGGCCAGAGACCGCCTCTTGAAGGCCCACACCATCGGGCCGGAACCCGTACCGCCCCTGCCGCTGTTCTACAAGAAAATCCCGCACCAATAAGGAGGGACGATGCCACCAGCACCCCCCTCATCCGCCAATCCTATGCTCGCTTTTCTGGAAGAGTGCCGGAAAGAGCACGCTCAGGTTCAGGCTGAACTGAAAGAAGTGGATATGCTGATCCAGCAGACGGCCAGCGAGGTAGACCGTCTGGCACAGCGGAGTACGCAGGCCGCCAATCATCTCCAGCAGGTAGAAGCTCACTTTGACACCGTTCCCCGCCAGGATATTCGCGAAGCGTACCAGGCGCTGGTAGAAACCCAACAGCGCCTGTTCACCATGCGCGGGCAACTGGAAAAACTTCAATCCGACCAGCGCCACCTTCAGCGGTATGCCCGTTTGCTGCAGCGGATTCAGGAATCCTGCCAGGGAGGAGGGGTCCTCCAGCCACAGGCAGAAGCCCCCACAGAAGTAACCCCTGCCGTGGTGCGAGCGATTGAGGCTCAGGAGCGAGAGCGCCAGATTCTGGCCCGCCAGATGCACGACGGCCCCGCGCAGGCGCTGACGAACCTGGTCCTGCAGGCGGAAATCTGCGAACGGCTATTTGAAAGCAATCCGGAACAGGCCCGTGCGGAACTGGCCAACTTGAAGGCGGCGGTGGTCGCGACGTTCCAGCGAGTCAGGACTTTCATCTCCAATCTGCGCCCGATGATGCTGGATGACCTGGGCTTGATCCCGACCCTGCGGCGATATGTGGAGGACGCCGGAGAGAGCGAGGGGTTCCGGGTCAGCCTGACCATCACCGGACGGGAACGTCGCTTCGCCCCCTATAAAGAAGTGACCGTCTTCCGGGTCATTCAGGAACTGTTGACCAATGCCCGCGATGTCTCCTACGCGACCCGGGCTCAGGTCAACGTGGACGTTGGAGAGGACCGGATTCTGGTTTCCGTGGAGGATGATGGCAGTGGCTTTGAGATGAGCGAACTGGGACGGGGGGGCACAGTGGCCGAGAGAATGGGGTTAGATACCCTGCGGGAGCGGGTGGAGATGCTGGGGGGGCGGTTCCAGATAGAGAGCACCCCTGGGCGCGGCACTCGCGCCCTTTTTGAACTCCCCCTTCCATAATTGTCTCAATTATCTCAACAGGGGTTCTCCCTACGATACATCGTTGCGGTATCATTCTTGCGAGGGGGAGGCCATGGCCCGCAAACTTCGCGTGTTGGTGGTGGACGACCAGATAGAAGTACTGGAAATGCTGAAGATCATCCTGACGGCTGCCGGATTTGAGGTGATACCGGCCCTGGATGGGCCCTCTGGACTCCGCTCCGCGTATCAGCATCACCCGGATGCCATCCTGCTGGATGTGATGATGCCCGGCATGGACGGTTTTGAGGTCTGTCGCCGAATGAGAGACCTCACCGAGGTGCCCATCATTTTCGTCACAGCCAAGGCGAATATTGAGGATATTGTGGCCGGTTTTGCGGCAGGGGCCGATGACTATTTGGTAAAACCGTTTCACCAGGCGGAATTACTCACCCGCCTGACGGCCGCTCTGCGGCGGTCGGCGGAGCACAACCAGGAAAATGGGCCCGTGATTTTCCCGTCGCCCTCTGTTATGCTGGATTGCGACCGCCATGAACTGGAGATTGGGGGCCGGAAGGTTTATCTGACCCCCAATGAGTTCAAGATTCTCCGCCTGCTGATGCGGCACGCTGGACGAGTGCTGAGCGCGGATGCGATTCTTTCTCAGGTATGGGGGCCTGAATATATCGGCGAACCCGACCTGGTCAAGCAGTATATCTACCGGCTCCGGCAGAAGATAGAGCCGGACCCGGATGAACCCCGCTATATTCGTACCGTGCGCGGCGAGGAATACTACTTTGAGCCGGGGTAATTCTCTTCTTCTCTTCGCTCCCCCTCGTCAAAAGGCACTGGGAATGAAATCGTGGCGGCCAGGCCGCCACGATTTTTTCTGTAAACCCTGCAAGTGGTTTAATGGCAGCAGAGGGACCTTCCCCCGGAGCGGGATAGCCCTTCCCTCACCTCCACCCCCCAACCCCCTCCTCAACTTTGGCCTTTTTGCCCATAGTGGCTCCCCATAGCCCGCTGCCCCTTCCGTGACTCTAGAAAGAAAGATTATTTTTCATCACAGCGGCGAAGCCGCTGTGATGAAAAATATTTCTTTTTGTTCTTTTGTGCCCGGAAGGGGTGGTTTTCGGATATTTTCTTATCCCCTTCCTGAAAAGGGCCAAACTTCAGGGCTGGGGGAGAGGTGAGGGCGACACCCCTCCGGTGGCATACGAAGTGCGGGTTTTTGCCTTACTGCGTTTAATGATTGGGGCGACCGGCAGCGGGTAAACGCCGGTCATTTTCATCTCCTGCCCGATAATCTTCCCAGGTCTCCGGGTGAATCCACACATCGCCGATTCGCAGAGCGTCCACCTCTTGCAGGGAGTGGGCCGGGGTGAGGAGAAGGACGGTCTTCCGGGCCGGGTCGGCCTCCAGAACGATGCCCAGGGCCAGCGCGAACCCCCGGCGGTCCTCCATCGCCACCAGTTGGTACCGGCTAAAGCAGGGGGCAGGAAATACAGCCAGGCGCGCCCAGGAGATTTCCAGCGGATAGGCGTCGGCGAAATAGCGGGCGAAGAGGCGGGCGCGGTAGGCCCGACGGGTCAGCATATCGCGCGGCCGGATTGCCGGAGCGGCCGGAAGTTCCACCACGCGCGTGCGGGCCGAGCGACGCAGCGGGCCCAGAATGGGCTCCAGTTCATTCCCCTGCCGAATCGCGAACACGACGGTGGGCTCCAGGAGGTCCACCTTCGCCTGCTTCAGCGCCGGCCCCCCCTGTTCCGGAGCAATCAACCCCGTGGTATCCAGAACGGTCACCGTGGCGCCCAGTTCCTGCGCCCGCCGGGCCAGTTTATGGACGCCGATCAGGGTGGGCAGCATATGCCCCCGGGGGGAGTTGGAGCCCACAAAGAACCGCACGCGCGGGCCGCCGGGGGGAAACCCCGTCTCCCCGCCCTGCCGCAGGGCCAGCGTCATCGTCGTCGGCGGACCCAGGCTGGCCTGACCGATGTCGCCGTCAATGAACGCCACTCGCTCATGGAACGCGCAGAGACGGGTGTACAGGTACCGGGCAAAGGTGGATTTCCCCGTATCCGGCGCGCCGATGACCATCAGGACGCCGGAGAGGCCCTCCAGGCTCAGTTGCTCCCAGTACGGTGGAATTTCTATGTGGACCACGGGCACCCGATCCCAGACGATTGACCCCGGATGACTCCCGACTGCCCCCTATCAGCTACCGACTTCCGACTGCCCCCTGTCGGCTACCGACTTCCGACTGCCTCCTATCAGCTACCGACTCCCGACTGCCCCCACGAGAGAGCGAAGAACGGCCAGGTTCTCTATGTCTTCATGCAGGTCGTCGCTTTTGGGCGTCTCTAACAGACCCGGCAGCGCGGCCAGGCGCGGGTCGTTGACCACCATCCGGAAGGTTTCCAGTCCCAGCACCCCCTTGCCGATATGCTCATGCCGGTCCACCCGGCTGCCCAGGCCGTTTTTGCTGTCGTTGAGATGAACGGCCATAAGGCGGGAGAGACCGATGACCCGGTCAAACTCCTGCAGCGTTGCCTCGTACCCTTCGGGGGTCCGCAGTTCGTAGCCCGCCGAAAAAGCGTGGCATGTATCCAGGCAGACCCCCAACCGCTCTCCCTCCGGGGTGTTCTCTATCAGCCAGGCCAGTTGTTCAAACCGGTACCCCAGATTGGTCCCCTGTCCGGCGGTCGTCTCCAGCAGGATGCGGGCCCGGAAACCGCGCGTGGCGGCGTGAACTTCTCCCAACGCCCGGGCCACCCGTCTCAGTCCCTCCTCCTCCCCGGCGCCCATGTGGGAGCCCGGATGAAGCACCAGGTACGGGATGTCCAGCGCCTCACACCGCTCCAGTTCTATGATCAGGGTATCCAGGGACCGCCGCCAGAGGTCCTCCTCCGGCGCGGCCGGGTTCAGCAGATAGGACGCATGCCCCACCGCCGGCTGGATGCCCGTCTCGGCAGCTTTCTCCTTGAACAGGCGAATATCCTCCTCCGTCAGGGGCTTGACGGCCCAGGCCCGGTTGGACTTGACGAAGAGTTGAACGGCATCGCAACCCACCATGCGGGCCCGATCAAACGCCAGGTGGAGGCCACCGGCAATGGACTCATGGGCGCCCAGTCTCACTTTCCACCTCCTCCGATTCGCCGATCAGCTGCTCTAGTTCCTCCTCCATGTCCTCCAGTTCCTGCAACATCGCCGGGGGGACGGAATGTCGGGGCAGGCGGGCCCGCAGGTCCGCAATTCGGCGTTCCAGTTCGGCGACCCGTTCGGCCCGATTCATCGGGTTACCTCTTCTGCCCCCTCTCCGCATCCAGCAACCCGGGAGGTGTCCCCTCCAGCATCATCTCTACCACCCGCTCGGCCACAACAAAGGCCCAGCACAGCCCCCAGCCTCCCAGTCCCAGAGCGAAATAGACGCCGGGCAAGTGTGAAAGCACGCCCACAACGGGCACGCCGTCGGGTGTGCAGCCGACCATCCCGCTCTGGCGCTGGAGGATGTTCCCCTCCACTGTCGGGAAGTACCGGCGGACGAAGCGGGAAAGCCCTCCCCGCAGTGCCGTATCCGGGTCGGGGGAACTTTCGGAGGGGGACGGGCGTCGGAGATACCGCCAGGCCCCCAGAAGCAGATGACCGTCCGGAAGGGGACGGGCATACTCGTAGCCATAATCGGTATAGCAGGGAGTTGTCAGTGGCGGTTGATTCTGGCCTTTGTCCAACCGGGCAGTTATCCGCAGGGCATGCCCGGGGCTCACCCATCGGGAGAGGGCAGGCTCCAGGGTCGGCGCGTATCCTCCGGCGGCCAGCACCACCGCGCCGCAGCGGACGGCCCGCCGGTACGCCCAGACCCGAATACCGGCCCCTTCGGCCTCCAGGGCCTGGACCTCGGTGTGGGTGTGGACGGCGACCGGCGCGGAGGCCAGCAGCGCGCGGGTGAGATCCGCCGCGTCCACCACCCCGTCGCCGGGGGAGCGGAGAGCTGCCAGGAACCCCCGCTGCAGCGGGTCGGTTCGGCCAAACCATGCCTCAAAACCGTCCTCCCGCAGCAGTTCCGCCGAAGCCCGCAGCGCCTCCGCCTCTTCCTCCGTGACGGCCAGGGCCAAGCTTCCCGTCCGTTCCACCGGCACGCCCAGGCGGGTTGCCGTCTCCATCAGCCGTTCCCGCCCCTCTACGGAGAGTTCCCAGAGAGCCCGCGCGGTCTCCCGGCCGAGGGACTGGACGGCCCAGTGGTAATGGCCGGGCAGGCCGGTCAGCAACAGGCCGGCGCTGCGGCCCGTCGCGCCCCCCGCAACCTGCTGGGCCTCCAGAACCGCCACCTGCAGACCCTGGCGGGCCAGCCGGGCTGCCACCGCCGCGCCGACAATCCCCGCGCCCACCACAACCACGTCGCATGTGTCCACCGGATGCTCTGGGGCGTCCACTCCCGGCCTCCTCCCGGATTCCGGCTGGGTTGATCCAACCAAAATCTCTCTTTCTCCCATTATACAGGGGTTACAGACCGCTGTCAACTGGACAATCCAGCCCGGGTGGGTATAATTATCTCACACGGAGACACAGAGGGCACAGGGAAAAGTAGAAAAAAACAGAGGGGGAACAATGACCCATTGCCCCAGTTGTGGGCGATACGTTGGCCCATACGAAGCATGTCCGTACTGTGGCGCCCGGCAGGCCCCCCGGGTCTCCCTGCGCGCGGTGAAGTGGGCCGCCCTCATCCTGGCCACCGTCGGGCTGGCCCTGCTGTGGGTCGCCGCCACCCGTCTCCCCCTGCCCCATATCTCCATCAACCAGGCCTCCGCCACCATGAACTTCGCCTACGTGGAGATCGCCGGGCAGGTGGTGCGCGGCCCCACCTATAACCCCGATTCCCGCTCCCTCTCCTTCACCGTCGCCGACGATACCGGCGAGATGCGTGTCTGGGCCTTCCGGGATGTGGTGGATAGCCTGCGCGCCGCCGGACGGATTCCCGGCCTGGGCGACCAGGTCGTCGTCGCCGGCACCCTGCGGGTTCGGGAGGAGGACGTTTCCCTCACCCTCAACGCTCCCGAACACTTGCAGGTCACCCGTCCGGAGGCCGAGGAGCGGGCCATCGGCTCCATCACCGCCGCCGATGCCCTCCGGCGGGTCCGGGTACGGGGCCAGGTATGGGACGTCCGCGAGCCCTACTCCGGCCTCACCCTCATCACCCTCCGGGACGCCACCGGCGCCATCGGCCTGGCGGTGGACGACAGCCTCCGCTACCTGACCGGCGACCTTCCCCTGCCGGAAGTGGGCCAGTCCCTGGAAGTCACCGCAACCGTCTCCCTGTACCGGGATACCCCCCAACTGGTCCCGCCGTCGGTGCGGGAGATCGTTCTGCTGGAAGGGACGGTCCCCGTCGCCGAGGAGCGGCCCATCGGCACCCTCTCCGCCGCCGACGAGGGCCGCCTGGTCACCCTCCGGGGCACCGTCCGCCAGGCGGAAGCGTTCTCCGCCGGGTACCGGATGCTCCTGGAGGACGATACGGGCTCGGTGACCGTCCTCCTCTGGCAGGACCTCTACCGCGCTCTCTCGGACCCCGCCGCCCTGCAGGCCGGCGCCCAACTGGAAGTGACCGGCGAAGTCTCCCTCTACCGGAACAGCCTGGAGGTCATCCCGGTCCGCCCGCGCGATGTGGTTCTGTTGACGGTGACCCCATCGGCCCGCGCGCTCCCGATCAGCGCGCTGGCGGGTGAACCCCTCGGGGCGATGGTCACCGTGGAGGGGACCGTTGTGGAGGCCGAATCCTTCCAGAACGGCTTCCGTCTGACCCTGGACGACGGCACCGGGCAGGTTGTCCTGCTGCTCTGGCTCTCGGTGTACGACGAACTGCCCGACCCCGCCAGCCTGCGGGAGGGCGCGCGGGTGCGGGCGACGGGCGAACTGGAGGAGTACCAGGGCCAGCGGGAGGTGGTGCCGGCCCGGGGGACCGACGTGGCGGTCATCCAGCCGGCGGAGGTTCCGCCCCGGCGGGAGATTGCCTCCATCACCCCCGCCGACCGGGGCGCGACGG
This sequence comes from Thermoflexales bacterium, assembly GCA_014360895.1. GTDB lineage: Bacteria > Chloroflexota > Anaerolineae > B4-G1 > DUEL01 > SpSt-77. Next base: position 35,480 of record JACIWQ010000018.1, read on the forward strand.
TGACCGTGGAGGGAGCGGTCGTCCGGAGCGAACCCTTCTCCCAGGGCTACCGGGTCTGGGTGGACGACGGGAGCGGTGAGGTGCTGGTCCTGCTCTGGCAGAACATCTACGAGCGGGTGGCGGGCCGGGAGCAGCTGGCCCCCGGCGCGCAGGTCCAGGTGACGGGCATCGTGGAGGAGTACCGGGGGACGCTGGAAATCGTCCCCCCGCTCCCCGGCGATGTGGCTGTCCGGTAGAATACCATGAAAACCTGCGTTCATCCGTGTCCCCCTTTCATGTTCCGCATTCTGTAGGAGGTGCTGGATGCGCCGAATCCTTCCGGTGATTTTCCTGCTCCTTGTCCTGACCAGCTGCGGGAGGCCGACGCCCACTCTCACGCCGGTCAGCCTGCTGCCCACGCGACCCCCCGCGACGCCGACCGCCGCGCCGTCCCCCACGCCGATGCCGCCCACACCCACGGCCACACCAAAGCCCCGCCCCACCCTGACGGCGACGCCGTCACCCACGGTGGAACCCTCCCCAACCCCACCTCCGCCCACGCCGACGCCCGTGCCCGTCGTCATCACCCCCATCGGCCGACTGGCGGAGCACCTGGGTCAGGAGGTGACGGTGGAAGGGCAGGTCGTCTCCACGGCCTCCTTCTCCAAAGGGTTCAAATTCACCCTGGACGACGGCACCGGACGGGTTGTCCTGCTGATGTGGCTCAACGTGTACGATGATTGCCGGGATGCGCACAAGATCAACCTGGGCGCGCGGGTGCGGGCCACCGGCACCGTGGGGACCTACGAGAACGAGTTGCAGATTGTGCCCGACTGGGGCCGACAGGTGAGGGCCCTCCAGGCCGCCGCCCCCTCTGCCCCGGCGCGCCCGATTGCTTCCCTCACCGCCGCCGACGAGGGCCAGCGGGTGATGATTGAGGGGACGGTCGCCCGGATAGAGAAGGGCGAGTCCAACGTCCGGCTCTTCGTCACCGACGGGAGCGGGGAGATACTGGTCCTCCTGTGGCCGAATATCTACGAACGGGTGCCCAATCGGGAGCAGCTGGATGCTCCCGGGACAGCGGTGCAGGTGGTGGGGACCGTCCAAATCTATAAGGGGACGCTGGAGGTGATCCCCGCGCTGCCGTACGACGTGGTCGTCCGATGACCGAGATGCTCCGCTCCCTCCTGTTCGCCATTATCGGCGCGCTGGCGGCCGCGCCGCTGGCGCTGCTGCCCGCGCTCCACATTTATAACATCGCCGGCCTGCTGGTGCTGGGGACTGCGGCCCTGGGCCCCCTCCTCCCCCCGGAGCATATGGCCATGCTCTTCCTGGGCATGATTACCTCCTACGCCATCCTGAACACCATCCCCAGTATCTTTTTCTCCGCACCGGACGAGTCCATGGTCTTCATCGTCCTGCCCGGACAGAAGTACCTGATGCAGGGGCGGGGGTACGAGGCGGTGGCACTGACCGGCATCGGGAGCCTGGGCGGCATCGCCGTCCTGTTCCTGCTGACCCCGGTGGCCCCGCGTCTTTTCCCGGCCCTGCGGGCGGTCCTCCAGCCGCACCTGCACTGGATTCTGTGGACGGTCATCGCCTTTATGCTGCTCTCGGAGTGGCCCAAGGGGAGCGACCGGGCCCCGGCCGGGTGGCGGCGCTGGTGGGACGGCTGGCGCAACCTGGTGGCCGGCCTGGCGACCTTCCTCCTCTCCGGCCTCCTGGGCTTCGTCCTGATGTACCGCTCTATCCTCCCGGTCTACGCGGCCTACCAGAACCTCCTCCCGGCCTTCGTGGGGCTCTTCGCCGTGCCCTGGGTGCTGCAGAACCTGCTGGCGCGGGTGGAGTTACCGCCCCAGTACATCGCCCGCGACGTGGACGCCACCCCGGGCCTGGTCGGACGGGGGGTTTTTGCCGGGGCGCTGGGCGGCCTCTTCGCCGCCTTCTTCCCGGTGGTGACAGGGGGCATCGGCGGCCTCATCGCCGGACACGCCACGGCCCAGCGGGACGACCGGCTGTTCATCCTCTCCCAGGGCGCCTCCAAAGTCGTCTACTACGTGGGCGGATTCCTGCTCTTCTTCGTCCCCGGCCTCTACCTGACGCGCGGCGGCATGGCCTGGATGCTGAGCACCCTGTGGCGGTCATACACCCCCCAGGCCTACTATCTGGCCGTCGCCGCCGTCCTGCTGACCGGTGTCCTTTCCTACTTCCTGCTCCTGGCGCTGGCGCGCGGGGTTATCCGGATGATGGGGAGGGTGAACTACCGCGTCGTCAGCTGGGCCGTGCTGGTGGTCCTGATGGTGGTGGTCATGGGGATACCGGCGCTGGGGGAGTACGTGGGCAGCGGGGACGGGACGGCCGCGCTGCGGGCCGCCCTGGGGGGACTGGCCATCGGCGCCGTCGCCACCGGTATCGGCCTCATCCCCGTCCTCTGGGGCGCCCGGCGAATGAACTGCATGGGGTTGCTTCTGCTCCCCATCGCCCTGAACATGTCCGGCCTCGGCGCGACGGTGGCCGGCTGGCTGGGCCTGCTGGGATAGGGGGGACATGCGATCCGCCGGGATCAGCACACGAGTGGCGCTCGTCCTGATTCTGCTCTCGGCGGTCGCCGGAGCGATTTTGCTCCTGCTGGGGCGGGAGCCATCGCCGGAGGGGGCGGCCACCCCGACCCCATCTGCCACAGTGGCACCATCGCCGACGGCGACGGCGGTCCCCACGGTCCCCCCGCCATCCCCCACTCCCGGCCCGCTCCTCCACGTTGTCCAGCCCGGGGAGACACTGGCCAGCATCGCGGCGGCCTACGGCGTCCCGCTGGCCGAACTGATCGCCGTCAACCACATCCAGGACCCCAACCTCATCCGGGTCGGACAGGTGCTGGTGATCCCCGGAGTCTCGGCGACGGCGGTCCCCGCGGAGAGCCCCACACCCCTTCCGGCCAGTGGTCCGGCCCCGACGCCGGTCCGGCGGCCCACCCTTTCTGCACCGACTCCGTCCGGCCCGCCCGCGGTGGAGATTGCCGGCGTGCTGGGCGCGGGGGACCTGGCGCGCGAAAGCGTCCGCCTGCGCAATCGCGGGGGAACGGTCTCCCTGGAGGGATGGAGTCTCTCCGATGCCAGCGGCGACCGTTACACCTTCCCCCGCCTGGTCCTCTTCTCCGGAGGGGAGGTCATCCTCCACTCCGGCCCCGGAATCTCCACTCCGACCGACCTCTACTGGAACCGCGCCGCGCCGGCCTGGCAATCGGGGGAACTGCTCACCCTGCGGGATGTGGAGGGAAACGTGGTAGATACCTACGTAGTCCCTTGACAAATTTTCCCTCCTGTGGTATACTATACCCCAGTATGGTATCCAGCAGGAGGAGTCTATGCCCGTCTACGAGTACCGGTGTCCCAAATGCGGTGAACGGTTTGAGAAGTTTGTGCGGTCGTTTAGTGCCCAGGCGGAGGTCGTCTGCCCCCGTTGTGGCAACACGGACGTGGAGAAGGCCGTCTCCCTCTTTGCCGGTCTGACCGGGAGCGGTCGGGCATCTTCGGGTGCCTCGTGCTCTTCGGGAGGGTCGCTTTGAGGGGTTTCGTAGGATGGGGGAGCCGGTGGCTCCCCGGGGGTGAAATGGCCATTCAGGACCCACAGATCAAAGCGGACCTGATCCAGCGATTGCGGCGGATTGAGGGGCAGGCCCGAGGCGTGGCCCGGATGATAGAGGACGGTCGGGATTGCCAGGAAGTGCTCCAGCAACTGGCCGCCATCCGGGCCGCCGTCCAGCAGGCCAGCATTCAGGTCATGCGTTCCTACGCGCTGGAGTGCATCCAGGCCGCCAACGCCTCGCCCGACGAAATGGCCGAAGCCCTGATCCAGGCTGTCACCCGCTTCGCCTGACCCGGCGCCCGGCTCGCCCGCAGGACTTGTGCAGGTGGCCCCGTCGCGCAGGCCCGGGTCCGGCGGATGCACCCTAACCGTTTCGCCCGACGCTCAAGCATCGGGCTCATCCTGCGAAGCTCCTGTGGGGCTTTGCATTATAAGCCCGACCGTTTCGCAGTTTGACAAATGATTTCGGCAATGGCGCGCCTTCTGCGCCGATTGGTTGCAACTTGAAAAATTAATCCGGCAATCGGCCGTTTTTTTGCCCTCACCCCACCCCCGGCCCATCGGGCCACCCCCACCCCACACCAGTGCCTCGGGCAGGGGGTGGGGGGGGG
>JACIWQ010000180.1 GCA_014360895.1 Thermoflexales bacterium
TCGGCCCGACTCGTACGCGGCGGTGCCGGTCGTCTCCACCTCCAGGTTGCCCGAGAAGTAATCGCCCACCCGGCGGGCGGGGATCCGTCCGCCGGCCGCGTCCACGGCCTGCGTATCCAGCCCGGCCCAGACGGGGACGGTGGCCCGGATGGTCTCCACGGTGGGGACCAGGGTGACCGTGGCCTGGGGGACGACGGCATAGGCGAAGGCCAGGACCACCAGCAGGGTGGCGATGAAGACGGTCAACCGGGCGCCCAGGCGGACGTTCCGGGCCCAGGGCGGGAGTGGGCGGGCGGGCGGTGGTTGGAGGGGGACTTCCTCTTCCCACCAGGCGCGGGGCGGCGGCTCCAGGGGCTCCCGTTCCGGGCGGGGCCAGTGCGGGGCGGCCTCCGCCTCGGCGACGGACGCGAAGGCCGGCAGCCCGATCCAGCGGACGTAGGCCCGCCGGTCCGGGTCCTCGGAGACGACGGCGACCTCGGCGCCCAGCCGCTCCGCTTCCCGGCGTACTCGCTCGCCGTCCAGCGGGTTGGAGAAGAGACGGGTCTCCCAGGGGAGGACGATGATGACCCGCCCGTCGGCGGTTCCGGCACCCCGCTGCGCTCCGTGCCGGGCCACCAGCGCCTGACGCAGCCGGTGGCGCAGGACGGTCAGGTCGTCTTCGGGGTGAAGGGAGATGATGTGCGGCATGCTTTTAAAACCACGAAGGACACGAAGGACGGATTCGCGCTCGCGCGCCGAACAGGAGTCAGTTTGCTCAACAGCCCAGCCGCGTACAGTGCCGCTTTGACCACCGCTCTTTCGTCAGATTCTTGCCCACTTCCGAAGCTATCGCTGACCCGATAGGTAACGCTCGTACTCGTCATGGTGGCCAATCCAGAGCCAGGTTACGGTATCTCCTTCCCATATGCCGATGGCACGGTATCCCCTCGTAATTCGCACAGACCAGAGGTTTTCTTCCCGGCTGATGCACTTGAAGCGCAGGGATGGATGAAAGGGATTCTGCTCCCAAAGCCGAAAAGCCTCCCTGGCCCGACGTTTCACGCTTTGATCCAGCGCGGCATAAGATTCCCAGAACGAGGGCAGGGTGGCCGATTTCATAGGCGCTCAAAGTCCATCGGCTCGGCCCTGCCCATCGCGATTTCTACTTTTGCCTGACGGGCCACCGCAGCCAGTTGGTCCTGAGTGCGCTGAAAGAGCCTGTCCCAGAGCAATTCGTCCTGCAGGTCCAGAATGTATTCCCGCAGGTGCTCCACGACTCGCTCCTGGGCCTCCTCGGGAAGCGTTTCCAACATTTTGGTGATAGTCGCAATAGCGGTTGTCACCCTTTCTCTCCCTCCGCGTCCTGTTTTATGCGTGGCCCAGGGCCTCCTGCAGGAGTTGGGGGGCCCGACGGAGCGCCTCATCCAGACGGCGGGGGTCTTTACCGCCCGCCTGGGCCAGGGTGGGCCGTCCACCGCCGCCACCGCCCACCACCTGGGCAATCCCGCGCACCAGTTGCACCGCATCCACGCCCTGCCGGGCCAGGTCCGGGGTGACCGCCGCCACGAAGGCCGGACGCCCCTCCAGGACCGCGCCCAGCACCACCACGCCGGAGCGGACCCGCTCCCGGTACCAGTCCGTCATCTCCCGCAGGGTCTCCATATCCGGGACGTTCACCCGGGCCACCAGCAGAGGCACCCCGGCCACCTCCTGGACCTGGTCCATCAGGTCCTCCAGTTGGTAGCGGGCCAGTTGTCGTTGGAGACGGGCAATCTCTTTGCGGGCCGTCTGGAGTTCGTCCTGCAACTCCAGGACTTTGCGGTTCACTTCCTCCGGCGAGCAGAGGAGGTGAGCCGCGATGGACTCCAGGGAACGCATGTGCTTCTGGACCCACTCCATCGCGCCGCGCCCGGTCACCGCCTCAATCCGGCGCACGCCCGCGCCGATGCCCTGCTCAGAGATGATGTAGAAGAAGCCGATCTCGCTGGTCTCGTCCACGTGGGTGCCGCCGCAGAGTTCCTGGCTGAAGGGCTCCTCGGGCCAGCCGATGCGCAGCACCCGCACCACGTCGCCGTACTTTTCGCCGAAGAGGGCAATGACGCCCTCTGCGAGCGCCTCCCGGTACGGTTTGTACTCCCAGATGACCGGGTAGTTGGCCAGAATCGCCTCGTTGACCCCGCGCACGACCCGGTCTATCTCGTCCTGGGTGAGCATGGCGCCGTGGGTGAAGTCAAAGCGCAGCCGGTCCGGGGCGACCAGGGAGCCGGCCTGCTGGACGTGCTCGCCCAGGACGGAGCGGAGTTCGTGGTGGAGCAGGTGGGTGGCCGTGTGGTTGCGGGCGATGTCCATGCGTCGCTCGTAGTCCACCAGTGCCCAGGTCCGCTCGCCGACGCGCGGGGTGCCCAGGGTGACCTCGCCGATGTGGACGATGAGGCCAGGGACAGGCCGCCGCGTGTCGTCCACGCGGATTTCCCAGACCGGTTCCTCCGCCTCCCCGCTGGGGAAGGCGGCAATGTAGCCGGTATCGGAGACCTGACCGCCGGATTCCACGTAGAAGCAGGTCTCGGAGAGGATGACTTCCACCTTATCGCCGACGCGGGCGGCCTGGACCGGTTTCCCGTCCCGCAGGATGGCCGCGACGGTTGTCTCCAGCTCCGTCGTCTCGTAAGGGTCATGCAGGACGCCCTCCGGGCCCAGCAGGCCCTTCTTCTGCAAACTCTCCAGGAGGTCCCGGTACACCCGCAAGCTCTCCTCGTCTATCTCCTCAAACATTTCCGCCGCCCGGGCCCGGGCCCGCTGTTCCTCCATCGCGGCGTGGAAGCCCGCCTCGTCCACCGTCAGGCCGTGCTCTTCGGCCACATCGCGGAGAATCTCCATCGGGATGCCGAACGTATCGTAGAGGCGGAAGGCATCCCGGCCGGGGATGACCGTCTCCCCGCGCGCTTCCACGGCGGCAATGACCTCGTCCAGACGGGCCAGTCCCGCATCCAGGGTCTTCAGGAAGCGCAACTCCTCCTGGCGGATGGTGGTGAGGATGAACTCCCGCCGCTTCTCCAGTTCGGGGAAGACGTGGCTCATCCGCTCAATGACGACCTTTGCCACTTCGTCCATGAAGGGACGGGTGAAGCCGATTTTGCGTCCGAAGCGGACGGCCCGGCGGAGGATCATGCGCAGGACGTAGTTGCGGCCCTCGTTGCCGGGGAGCACCCCGTCGCCGATGAGGAAGGTGACGGCGCGGGCATGGTCGGCGATGACCCGATAGCCGACGATGTGCCGCTCTCGCTCCTCGTCGGTGTGGCCCAGGAGTTTCTGGACCCGGTCCATAATCGGGGTGAAGAGGTCCGTCTTGTAGTTGGAGTCCACGCCCTGGAGGACGGCGACCAGGCGTTCCAGGCCGGCGCCGGTATCCACATGTTTGGCGGGCAGGAGCTCCAGGGTGCCATCTTCCTTACGGTTGTACTGGATGAAGACCAGGTTCCAAAGTTCAATGTACCGTCCGCAATCCCGGTTGACGCCGCAGACGTGGTTCGGGTCGTCCTTTCGGGAGCAGAACTCCGGCCCCCGGTCGTAGTGGATTTCGCTGCAGGGGCCGCAGGGGCCGGTGTCGCCCATTTCCCAGAAGTTATCTTTGCGGCCGAAGAAGAGGATGTGGGATGGGTCAATGTCGGTCTCGGAGCGCCAGTACCCGGCGGCCTCGTCGTCTCGGGGAAGTTCGCCCTTTTCATCCTCAAAGCAGGTGGCCCAGAGCCGCTCTTTGGGCAGGCCCCAGACCCGGGTCAGGAGTTCCCACGCCCAGGCGATGGCCTCTTTCTTGTAATAGTCGCCGAAGGACCAGTTGCCCAGCATCTCAAAGAAGGTGTGGTGGTAGGTATCCCGGCCCACGTCCTCCAGGTCGGCGTGCTTGCCGGAGACGCGCAGGCACTTCTGGGTGTCGGCGGCCCGCTTGTAGGGGCGGGTCCCGATGCCCAGGAAGACGTCCTTGAACTGGTTCATCCCGGCGTTGGTGAAGAGAAGGCTGGGATCGTCCACCGGCACCAGACTGGAACTGGGGACGATGGTATGGCCCCGGGCGGCGAAGAAATCCAGGAAACTCTGTCGGACTTCGTCGCTGGTCCACTTTTTCTTGCTCATGGGCGCTCCTCTACCACAAGTCTGTTGCGCGTATTGTAGTCTAAAGGGAGGAAACTGTCAACTTTCTGCGGAGGTGAAGGGAGGAACCCCCTTCATTCTCCCCTTTCTGCGGAACCTCAGAACTCGCTCCGGCGTCTAAAAAGAATAGGGATGCTCGCGAGGCCGCCCGGTAGGACAACTGTGAGCAGTTGTCCTACTCAATAAAACCGGGGAGGGGTTCGGAGGGTGGGAGTGAGGGCTACCCCCGCCGCGAAAAGACAAAAGACTTTATCGGAAATAGTGCCAGATGGCGCAGCACGTATCTTCTTTAAAAGAACCTGCGCTCGTCCGCGTTCATCCGCGCCCTATTTCCGATGAAGTTTTACAAACTTCAGGGTAGGAGGAGAGGTGAGGCCCCCACTTTCCCAACTTATATCCGAACCCCACCCTGTACATTTTACCAGTAGACAACTCACCCTATTCGTGATATACTGGAATCGCCGCACCTTCACGTTTCACGCTTCACGTTTCACTTTTCACGTTTCACGTTTCACTTTTCACTTTTCACGCTTCACGCCTGCGAAAGGAGCCGCCATGAGCCGTAACCGTTTCTGGACCCTGCCGGTGCTGATCCTGCTGCTGCTCAGCATGGTGCTTTCCTGCACGCTGCCCTCCCTCCCCTTCCGCCCGCGCACCACACCCACCCCCACTCCCCCGCCCCTCCCCGCCACCCACCCCCTGCTCCTGGTCCGCTCCCCCGCGCGGGGCGAGGAGACGCCCCTGGACCGACCCCTCCGCCTGGTCTTTGACCAGCCCATGGACCC
>JACIWQ010000181.1 GCA_014360895.1 Thermoflexales bacterium
CGGAGAGGAGATGCGGCCGTTTGTTCAGGTTGTGCTCTCTCCGTGTGGAGAAGTGATGAGTTTCCAAGACACTTATGGGTTGGTACGATAGCTGTTCCATAAGGGGGTAACTATGTGCAGAAAGACCGTCTTCTTACTTGTGAGTTTGGCTGTGTGGAGCCTTTTGACAGGAATAGCCCTTGCGCAGGTCTATATCTTTGCCAATGGCGGATTTACCTGGAGCCAGGGAGGGACCCAGTGGTATACCATCTCAAATGACGGATATTGCATCAACGGCCGGGGCCCTTGTGGCTCCTCGTTATGGTATCTACAATGGTCGTGGAACCATGCCGGGTGTGGCTATGACGAGTGGGGAAGATGGGATTGGCCGTCCAGTTATGAGCTTCCCTATTTAGGCAAAGTTTATGCGTGGGTGGATAGTTCAACAGGCACGATGTACGGGGCTGATTACGTTGTGACCTATAACGGTGCCAACAGCTACCATGCCACAGTAAATCAGAACGCTTATGCTGAGGCTTGGGCACCTGTAGCCATAAACTTGTACAAACCTGCTAACCTTAACCTGACCGATGGGTGGGGAGCCCAGTATGCCTGCAATGGCTTAAGCGGCTATCAGGTAGAGTTTGATGAGATTAAATTAGAATATTGAAGATGGGGTATGTGGAGGATGGTCCTGTGATTGATTAACCTTGCGGTGATGACCATATGGCTGCTGTAAGGATGTGAGGGGGTAGTTAATAGCACTTTTACGAAGCCCGGCCGGTTCACGGCCGGGCTTCTTTGCATCTGGGGCCTGGGCCGCTCAACCTGTAAAAATTGACAGTAGACAACGACCGTTCGGCCTGCTATACTGGGTGAAGGAACCAAAGTCGGCCTGAGGAACGTCTGGACAATGACGAACCACCAGACAGTTTCCGTTGGCAGGGTCATTGCGAGGGCGCGGAGCGCCCGAAGCGATCTCTCATCCGATTTTCGGAGATTGCGCCTCGGGCGAGCAATGTCATCGCAAGCAGAGCGAAGCGCCCCCTCGGGGCGTGGCCCTCGCTTGGTACTCCCTTCTCCCTTTTCAAGGTGGTGGATTTCGCTTGTGGTGAGGCATCGGGCCTGTATTCAGTGTGGCCTCTCATTTAGAACAGTCACGTCATCCATGGCAAGGCTCGTCTTGAACCCGTCGAAGGATGGTGGTGGCCGACCCACAGGCGAAGGCAGTCTTCGGAGGCAGCCAAGAAGAGGGGGAAGCCAGTGTTGAGCCTGACGGTGGCCGAGTTCTCCGCGCGCCGTCGATAGAGGTTATCGTGGGTGAATATATCGGCGCGGTGAGCAATGTGATCGTGATCCCGGCCGGGAGGAGTTCAATGAATGCTCAAACATCCATCAGGAAACCGATTCCCTGGTTTGTAGTCTACATTGCGCTCCTGCTCTCCTCCTTTTTAACTTCTGCATTGCTTTGGCACCTGCTAATTGAGGATGTGCTGTATTACTGCAGTGATAGTGCCCCTGTTCTGGATTTCCTGCCACCCTTTGTACACGAGCCTCTGGCGATGACAGGTGATCGTTTTATAGCGTCGCCTATCATTGTGTACGTTGTGTGGGGCGTGTTTGTAATCAGCTCATTTCTCTTGCCCGCTATTGCGATCCGGTCGAAAAAGTGCTGGCTGCAGACAGGAGTTCTTGCAGCAGGGGGAATCTCTCTGCTCACGTTCATCGGAGAGATTATCTTTTGACCTTCTGCTGATCACCGGCAGTTGGGCATCCGATCTTTGCGTCTGAGATGAAGTCGCTCAGATTACTGTTGGTAGCAATAGCAGCGGCTCTGCTCTCAAGTGTGGGGCAGTCTGTCTCGCAGGGGCAGACAATTGGGACAGCGGGCCGGACTGGCTGGACCTATTGTCAACCCCACCTGCATTTCCAGCGGCAAGCAAGAGGGGGGTGGATCACGAACTCCCAAGCGGTTTACTTTGATGAGTATCCGGGTCAGCAACTGCAGCGGGGTCAATGGTATCAATCTCAGAACTACTGGCCTGGAGACTGCTGCCCGACGCAAGTGGGGAGCGGCTGGGGGTGTTCAGGGATAATCGGAATAGCAACCGGACGAGAATGGCTTCGGCGACGGAAAGGTTGCCGGCTGCTGGCGAGGGTTCTGAGCTTAGGGCTCATAGCCGTTCTGGTCAGTGGGTGTGGGCAACGACTGACCCGGCCTGAGGGGGCGTTACCGGCGGCTCCGGCCGTGCCACTGGGTCCGGATCAGCCCGCGGCGATGGAGATTCCTTCGCCCACACCGACGGTTGCGGAGCCGCCTTTGCCGCCGACGCCGGGGCCAGTCCCGACACCGCGCCCGGTCACGCTGCCCCCGGCGAAAGAGGTGGAGCAGATGACAGCCGGGTGGAAAGTGTTTGAAGACGCGACATTAGGCGTTCGTTTCCGGTACCCTCCAGATTACGAGATACGTGTTCAACCGATAACCTCTCGGAAGGTGGGCATCTCTATAGACCGACCCTGGGGTGAAGGCTGTGAAATATTTGGAGGGGTTCTGGTCTTTTTGTTGGAGAAGGAGGATTCCCGTCTACTTACATCGGAGGGATTGGAGGCCTGGGTACGGGAGTTGCCGGAGGGAGAGAGCCCCATCCCGGGTGAGGGGCCGATCCGGGTAGTAGAGAAGATTCAGGTGGGAGGACGGCCTGCGTTTGTGATTCAGGAACCGCTATGGCCGGGTGACCCTCCGAACGTGCAGAGTTTAATTGTTATTGGCAAAGAGCGCGTGTTCTGGATTCCACTGGGCGACACGATGGGGTTGAGTCCGGAGCGGACGGAGAAAATCTGGCCATTACAGATGGCCTTTCTGGCAACGCTGGAGGTGACCCGATAGAGGGGTTGTATAAGCGAGGGGTAGTGTAGAGAGGGGAAAATCTCAGCGGGCGGGAGCGGGAAGTGGCGGGAGAGGAGGCACGGAGCAAACGGGAGATTGTAGCGATGTCCGCACTTTGTTTGCCACCGGACAGATGTTGCCCTTACCCCTCCCCTGCCTTCCCTCTCCCACAAGGGGCGAGGGGAGAGAAAAGGGTTTGCGGCGAGCGGCTTTGCCGCTTGCCGCAAATCTCCTCCACCCCTCCCGGGTTCGGGGGGTGGGGATGAGGGCTGCCCTACCCCGGGGGAGGTCTTCCTGCTGTGGTGTGGTTTTTGCCCTATCGCCAAAAAAGATTGACAGCTTCAACCAAAAGGGGCTGTCTGTGCAGGAGGTGGGCCATGCGGAAGAAATGGCAGGCATGTGCTATTGTGGCTCTGGTGGTGCTATCGCTGGTAGCCACGGGAGTTGTTCGGGCTCAGGGAAAGGGCATATTCGTCGCCACCCTTCAGGCAAGAGATGGGGCCAGGCAGGGATTTCAAGCACCTTCGGCCCTCACCTTGAAAGAAGCATACCGGGTGCTCAAGACCTATGCCCTTCAAGAGTCGGCACAAGCGGTCATCACCGGCCTTCAAAGTGTAGAGATGCCGGGTGACTCGCCAGATGCCGGGCGGGATGGTCGCCGCCGGGGATGGATGGGAATCCTCCAGACCTCTCAGACACAACTCGTGGTGTGGTTGGAGGATGGGAAGGTCGCAGATTCAGCCGTACAACCTCTGGCAGAATCGGCCAGTGCGCTTCCTGAACCCATCTTAGACTCGCCCGAAGTGCTGCGCAAAGTGGAATTCACTTATCCTGAGTTTGGCCCTTCCACAAACCTGAAAGGACAGGGAGTTCACTTCTGGTTCAGCGTTACCGGGTCACAATCGGCCGTGGTGGGAGTTGTGGGCGCAATGGGAACCCGGCGGGCCCAAGTTCTGGTGGATGCCCGATCCGGCGGTATCATCTCGGCCCAAATCTACACCTGGGCAAAAGAAGGAGGGGTTCTTTATTCTCCCGACGGGGGGCAGACTTGGTTTGATAGCAACCTTCGGGGACGAATGGTGAGAGCCATCACTGCAGACCCTGTAGACGCTACCATCGCATATGCGGTCGGTCCGGGTGACTATGGCATTACCGTTTACCGGACACAAGATAGTGGTCAGCATTGGGAAGAATGGGGACATCTCCCTTCGGAAACTGGAGATTGGCCATTTGATGTTGTCGCTTCCCGGGATGATGGAGGGCATACAACCCTGCTGGTCGCCACCTGGACAGGGATCTGGGAGTCCCGGGATGGACTATCCTGGATCCGGGTCAAAGATGGCCCCCCTGGACCCGTTCAGTGGCTGGCCGGGTTGAAATCTCGGGACGGTGAGCGGATAGTTGCCAGCGTTACGGCTGGAGAAGATCGCGGGTTGTATGTCAGCAACGCTGGTCGGTGGACACTGCTTGCCCGTGGCCTCTATCGCCTTTCTCCCTCCTCTGACCAGCGAAGTCTCATCGCGTTGAACGATGAATCTCCCGGAAAGGCCTGGCTCATAGAGGCAGAACGGCAGGAAATGGTCCCACTCTCCACTCCAGTCCTGGAGGCGGCCGGCGATTTCCCAGAGGAGCGACAGTGGTTGGTCCGTTCCCCCACAGGAGAGGTGGGAGTCTACCACAGGAGTTCGGGGGATGTTGAATGGACGCTACCCGGGCCTATTGCCAGTTTGGCTGTCTCTCCTGATTTCCAGAGAGATGGGCTAGCCCTGGCCGGGGGGTTTCGCAGTGGTATCTTTCGTACCACGGATGGAGGGTACCACTGGGAGCGTACACTGGCACAACCTTCCAGCCTGATCCCTGGCAGCGATGAAATCTACGAAATTGTTTTCCTGTCTCCCAAGACAGTTCTGGCTATTCAGGGAGGGAGGGTAACATGGCAGCAG
>JACIWQ010000182.1 GCA_014360895.1 Thermoflexales bacterium
GAGCGGGCGCTGGTCCCCACCGCCCCCGACGACCCCATCTACCCCTACCCCCGCCTGGATTTCGGGGCTGTCGGTGGACCAGCCCCCCGCGCCTACCGCGCCGTCTTCATCCAGAACGACTACGTCCAGTTGGTCGTGCTCCCCGACCTGGGCGGCCGCATCCTCCGCTGGACCGACCGGACGACCGGGCGGCAACTCTTTTACGCCAACCCGGTGGTCAAACCGACCCACTGGGGCTATCGGGGCTGGTGGCTGGCGACCGGCGGGATAGAGTGGGCATTCCCCACCGAGGAGCATGGGCTGATAGAATACCGCCCGTGGGAATACCGGCTGATGGGAGACGGCGTCTATTTGCGGGGGATGGACGAACGGACCGGGATGGTGGTGGAGGTGACGGTCCGGCTGGAACGGGGAACGAGTCGCGTGGTCATCTCCCCGCGCATCTCCAACCCCACCGCCGAGGCCCGGCGGTTTCAGTTCTGGGCCAACGGGATGCTGGCCCTCTCCGACTTCAACGCCCCATCCGGCGACCTGACCTTTGTCCTGCCCGCCTCCGAGGTCATCGTCCACTCCACCGGGGACGGTTCGCTCCCCGGCCCGGGCGGGCAGATGGCCTGGCCGGTCCACGGGGGGCGGGACTTTCGCCGCTACGGGGAGTGGCGCTCGTACTTGGGCATCTTCGCGCCGCAGGCCGCCGATGCGAGCTTCGCCGGGGCGTACGACCTCCAGGCCGACCAGGGAATCGTGCGGGTAGCTCCCTCGTCCATCCGGGGGGTGAAAATCTTCTGCCTGGGCGACTTGCCCCCCGACCTGTGGACGGATGACGGCAGCCGGTACTTTGAACTCTGGGGCGGGCTGACGGCCACGTTCTGGGACTATGCCACCCTGGGGCCGGGCCGGAGCGTGAGTTGGACCGAGTACTGGTACGCCGTCAGCGGAATGGGAGGGTACACCTGGGCGAACGCCGAGGGGGCGGTGCGGGTCACCCCGCTGGGGGATGGGGCGGAGGTGGCTGTGGAGACCGTACGGCCGATGGCCGTGACGGTGATCTTGCGGTGGGGGAGCGAGGAGGCGGCCCGCTGGTCGGCTGAAGTGGGCCCGGGGCGGCCGTTTCGCGCCGTCGGCGGCGCGGGCGGCGGGCCGTGGACTGTCCAGGTTCTCGGTCCGGCCGGGGTGCTGATCCAGACCCCATAACCCCCCGGCTCTGCCATCAGGACCTCAAACGGGGGGCAACTGCGAGCAGCAACATGAGCCCGACGCTATTGCAACTTGAAAAATTAATCCGGCAATCTGCCGTTTTTCGCCCTCACCCCTCCCCCGACCCTTCGGGCCACCCCCTCCCCTCCCCTGACCGAAGGTCAGGAGAGGGGAGGGGGCCGGGGGGTGGGGTGAGGCCCCCCACCCCTGGCCTCTCCCCTCTCCCACAAGGGACGAGGGTTTCCCCCTCACAAAAGGCTACTGCCGGAATAATTTGTTAAACCGCAATACGGTCGGGCGAGAGCTGCGGTTGTAGTATTGGGAGCCCGCTTATGCGCGGATCTCCTGCCGCTGGAAGGAGATGTAACTGGCGGCGAACAGGAGCACCGTGACCGCGACCAGCCCGGTCAACTGCGGCCAGACCAGCAGCAGGCTCTGGCTCAGCGGCAGGGGGGCCCCCAGAATAGTCCCCTCCTGGAACTGCAACAACACCCCCACCAGCCCGAAGGCCCGGAGGGAAGGATACAGCAACGCCATCATCACCTCGCTGTAGAGGGTGATGGGGGAAAGGCGAGAAAGCGCCCGCGCGACCTGATCCTGGGCCAGGGCCTCCTGCAGGAGTCCATACCGGATGGGCACCAGGACCTGCGCCAGCCCGCTGGCAATCATCCCCCAGAAGACGGTGAAGAAAAGCCAGACGGCGATGGAGGCCAGGGCCGCCGTGGCCGGCTGTCGGAACCGGACCGAGAAGAGGAGCGCCAGTGCCAGCCAGACGCCGCCATAGAAGATGGTCGCCAGGAGGAACCAGAGGCTCCGGGCTACCTCTTCGCCTCCCGGCGGGACGCCCAGCCGCACCAATCCCATCCCGAAGACCAGCAACCAGATGGCGGTCAGCACCAGAGTGAGAGTGAAAAGGCCCGCCAGGAACTTGCCGAAGAGCAGCGCGTCCCGATAGATGGGCTGGGCCAGCACGCGGGAGAGAGTCCGTCGGTTGAACTCTCCGTTGACCGTGTCAAACGCCAGCGCGATGGCGATCAGCGGCACCAGGAAAGCCAGGAAGCCAATGAAAGCTGGCAGTGGGTCCCGCTGGGCGGTGAACAGCCGCAGGAAGAGGAAGCGGTCCTGGCCGACGGTGGTGCGCAGGGTCTCCGCCGCCATGAAGACGGTGCCGGCGGCCGTCAGCACAATCAGCCCCTCCAGAATCAGCATGCGGACGCCAGTGAGGTAGTCGGCCATCTCTTTGGCCACCACCGCCCAGAGCCCGGTCCACGGTGAGCCTTCACGGGGGAGCCGTCCGGTTTCAACCTTCGCGGCCATGCTCCACCTCCTGGAAGTATCGGGCGTAGACGTCGTCCAAGCTGGGTTCCTCCAACTGGAGCGCGCGCAGGGAGCCGCCGGCCTCCACCACGGCGCGAGCGGCCTCCCCCCGCAGGTCCCGGCGGCCTTCCACCATGTACCGCTCCGGCCCCGTCGGCTCCACCTTCGTGGCCTCCGACAGGCGGCGGAGCGCCTCCACAATGGCCGCCTGAGGCCCCGTCGCTTCCACGTACACCCGATAGCCGCCGCCCAGGACCCGCCGGGCCAGTTCCTCCACGGTCCCTTCCAGGACCATCCGCCCGCGATGGAAGAGTCCCACCCGGTCACAGACGGCCTGGACCTGGTGGAGCAGGTGAGAGGCCACCAGAACCGTAATTCCCTGCGCTTTCAGGTCGCGGATGGTGTTCAGGAACTCCCGCGCGGCCTCCGGGTCCAGCCCCAGCGTCGGCTCGTCCATGATGATGAGCGCGGGGCGCTTGATGAGGACCTCTGCGACCCCCAGCCGCTGACGCATCCCCCGCGAGTACGTGCCCACCGGATGGTCCGCCACATCCATCAGACCCATCCGCGCCAGCGCCTCGTCTATGCGCCGGTACGCCTCGTCCCGGGGGATGCCGTTCAGTTTGGCGATGTAGATGAGGTTCTCCCGGGCCGTCAGGTCGTCGTAGAAGCCCACCTGGTCGGGGATATAGCCGACCCGGGATTTGACGCTCAGCGGCTGCCGGGCCGGGTCCAGGCCCATCACCCGCACCGTTCCCGAGGTGGGCTCCGTGAGCCCCAGGAGCATGAGGATGGTCGTCGTCTTGCCCGAGCCGTTGGGCCCCAGAAGGCCGAAGACCTCGCCCGGCTCCACCACCAGGTTCAGGCGGTCCACGGCGACGAAATCGCCGTACCGCTTGGTCAGTTCCTGTGTCTGGATGACCGGTCCGTCCATAGGCCCTCCTTCCAGGTGACCGTCACCTTCAAGGTGACGGTCACCTCACGTTAGGTCACCTCACGTTAGAGGTGTCGTTTACCGGCGGCCGAAGCGCATCACGGCCCAGGCGACCACCAAGACGGCGACGGCGATAAGGATAATGCCCGCCACGCCCCAGAGGGTGGAGGTGAGCACGGTGATGCGGAAATCGGCCGACTCGTAGCCGCCGTCCTGCGGCCGGGCCCGGACGGTGAGCATGTAGTCGCCGGCCACGGCCTTATCGGCGGGCTTGACGTGCATGGTGATCTCCACTTGCTGCCCGACGGGGATTTCCGGAATCCGATCGGGCTCAAACCGGACCGACCACCCCGAAGGCGGGCTGGCGGAAAGTTCCACGTTCAGGGCCGGCGCGGAGCCGGTATTCTGGACCAGCAACTGGATAGGCGTCTCCCGACCGGTGTAGACCTGGGTGGAGAGCCGCTCGTCAGGGGTCCGGATGGTCAGGTCCGGCTGCCCCGTCACCTCGGCGGTGAGGGAGACGCTGGCCTGGCTCTCGCCACCTACGGCGGTCACCTCAATGGGGTAGGTCCCGGCCGCAACCTGGGTGTAGGCCCGAGCTTCAATGCTGATCCGTTTGGACTCGTTGGCCCCCACCGGCAAGCTGGTCACGTCCTGGCCCATGTACTTGAAGGAGACCAGGAAGCCCTCCGGCGCCGTGGCCTGGAGATTGACGGTGGTCTCTTCGTCCCCCTCATTCTTCAAAGTGGCGTCGTAGCGGAAGGTGGTGGTGGAGGAACCCCGCAGAGTGGGCAGGTCCACCGAGAGACTGAGGCGGGGCGGGAGTTTGGCCGCCACGGTCAATTCCAGCGGGAATTCCGCCGAGACGCTTTCCCCGCGGGCGGTCACCGTCCAGCGGTAGGTATCGCCGGGGACGTTATCCGGCACCACCACCCGCAAGCTGACGGTGGCGTCTTTATCCGGTTCCACGTAGACGGCGCGCACCACGTTGCCGCCGCCCCGGAAGGTGGCCTCCCAGCCCTCGGGAAGCCCCTGGAGGTCCAGGTAGACCGTTTGGGGAGTAGAAGCGGTGAGCCGCAGGGTGAGGTTAAAGGTGACCGTCTCACCCAGTTCGGCGACCCGGGCAGGGTAATCACAGAAGAGGGTCAGGCCCTGCCCCTCCTGAGCGCGAGCCGGGAACGGTCCGGCCAGGGCGATGAGGGTAGCCAGCAAGAAAAAAACCGCCCAGTTTCGTCGCATTTTTCACCTCCGTGCAAAGGATGTGCGGATACTACGAGCGAACCAAGCGGCGAGATTAACGTTATCGGTTGTATGAAGCAGTGGCAAATTATAGCACTCCGGCCCTAAAAGTCAAGGGCAG
>JACIWQ010000183.1 GCA_014360895.1 Thermoflexales bacterium
GCGGCAAACAGTGCCTGCAGGAAGGACCAGAGCAGCAGCGACCCCTCCTGCCCGGCCCAGAGGGCGGAAGCCTTCAGATAGAGGGGGAGGGCGCGGCTGGAGTGGCTGGCGACGTAGCGGACCTCAAAGTGGTCGGTCAGGAAGGCCGCCAGGAGTAGCAGCACCGCCAATCCCAGGAGGCCCGTCGTCGCCAGGACTCCGTTGCGGGCGCTCTCGGCCCAGCGGGGGTCGTTCCGGCGCAGGGAGAGAAACGCAGCGACGGCCGCGTAGAGGGCCGTCGCCAGCGCCAGCCCAACCGTCAGCGTGCCGACTTCGGCCACCATCACGGCCCCTCCACCTGGCCGGGGAGTTCCTCCTGGTAGCGGGTGGGGCATTTCAGGAGCACCTCGTCGGCATAGAAGCGCCCGTCCTCCCCCAGGTGGCCCCGGATGATGGCCTGGCTCTCGTGCTTCAGCAGGTCCGGCTTGACGTTGTTGTAGACGACCTCCAGGCGCGGGGCGTCGGGGTCGTTGACGGCGGCGTGGAGGACGGCCGCCAGCCCGCCCCGTCGCTCCACCTCCTTCGGGTCGGCGGGGACCTGGACGATGGTGAAGGTCACCCGGGGGATGGTGGGGTCGTAGACGATGGAGTCCCCCAGCACGGCCCCGGAGACCGTCAGGTTGCGGCCGATGGCCCGGTCGCCCATTGCCCGCAGTTCCTCAATGGTGAGGAAGTAGTGGGCCGTGCTCCCGGTGTTGGTGACGATGAGGTAGACGACGGCCGCCAGGATCAGCAGTCCGGCGAAGACGAATTTCCCTTTGCCTGCCATAGTTGCTCCAAACCAGAATGTTCGGGGGTAATTGTAACAGAAAGAGCGGAGAGAGTCAACCCGTGAAACGGGAAAACGTGAAAAGTGAAACGTGAAAAGTGAAAAGTGAAACGCGAAGAGCAAAACGCGAATCAGGGGAAGGAAACCGGGATGGAGGAAGCGATGCGGATTTCGTCCCGGCGGACAGCACAGCGGAAGGCGTGGACCTCCACTCCGGCGCGGGCCGCCTCGGCCAGAGCGGCCGCGAAGGCCGGGTCGGCCCGGGCATGAGGCATGAAGGCCTCCGCGTCCGGCCGCTGGATGACGAAGACGACGGCGGCCCGCTCTCCCCGCTCCACCTGCCGGATCAACTCCCGCAGATGCCGCTGGCCCCGGAGGGTCGGCGCATCCGGGAAGAGCGCCACCCCGTCTTCCACCAGCGTAACCGATTTGGTCTCCACCCACAAGGAGCCGTCGGGGCCGTCCAGCCGGAAATCCAGGCGGCTCTCCCCGCAGGGCACTTCTCGCTCCAGACGTCCGAACCGGGAGAATTCGGGCAGCCGCCTTTCTGCCACCGCCTCGGCAAAGAGCGGCCCGGGCAGTCGGGCGTCCACGGAGACCAGGGCCCCGGCGTACTCCATCAGCAGCAGGTCCAACGGGGTGCGGCGATGGGGTTCGGAACGGGGAACCAACCAGCAGCGTCGCCCCGGGGTCAGCAGTTCCAACAGACGGCCCGAATTGGGCAAATGGGCTGGCATCGCCTGTCCTTCTACTTCCACCCGAACACGGAAGCGGTTCTCCCGCGCCAGGAAACGGCCCTCAACGGTCGGCGGAAGTTTCATAGTTAAATTAACAATTATCCTTCGTGTCCTGGTGTCTTTGCGATGAATTCTACAGTACGGTGCCGATGGTCAGGGAGACGAAGGCGCCCAACATGTAGAGGCTGGCGAATTTAAAGAGGGCCCAGTTCAGCCGCTCCGTCGGCCGGATTAGGACGGCGATGCTGAGGCCGGTCAGGCCGGCACCCAGGGCCGCCAGAACGACCAGAGCCACGGGATGGATGCACAGGAGCCACCCGGCCGCCGCCAGGACCGCCACGTCCAGCAGGGTCGCCAGGGCGATGACCCGCCGGGTCGCCGTGGGCCCGTAGACATTGGGCCAGACAGGGACACCGGCCAGGTGATATTCGCGGGCGTAATGGGTCGCCAGGGTCAGGATGTGGGCCGGAATCCAGAGGAGGACACCGAAAGCCAGGAGCACTCCCACCAGGTCCACCCGTCCCATCGCCAGGGCCCGCCCGGCCAGTGCGGGCATGCCGCCGGAGATGCCGCCCCAGAGAATGGAGAGGGGCGTCCGGCGCTTGAGCCAGAGGGTATAGACCCCCAGGTCTATCCCGAAGCCCAGGGAGACGATGAGGCCGAAGAGAGGAGAAAGGACCCAGGCCAGCGCCAGCCCGGGGAGGGAGAGGGCCAGGCCGAAAATCAGCGCCGCGCGCGGGCTGATACGTCCGGCGGGCAGGGGACGGCGGGCCGTCCGGCCCATACGGGCGTCAATGTCCCGGTCCAGCACCATATTCAGCACGGTGCATCCGGCCACCGCGCCGGTCAGGGCCAGCGCGGCAGCGGTCAGTTCGCTCCAGTCAATCGCGCCGGGCCGGCTCAGCGCGTAGGCACAGACGCCGGTAATCAGCAGGAGCAGCGTCTGCAGCGGCTTGGTCATGGCCAGATAAGCGCGGGCTGTCCGAGCCCGCTGGCGGGCCCGGGAGACCGGTCGGGCAGAAGTCCCCGCAGTCAGTTGACTATTGGCGCGCAATTTTGTTCTCCTTATATTCCGGCTTGGGTTCTCGGACAGTCAGGAGAGCAGGCTGATGGTAGCTCGTTCAGGCCTCCGGAAGTCCAAAAGGTTTTCAAAGGTGGTTCCCATCGTGATATAATGAGTATCCGTTTCTATTATGCCGCGAAACGGACATGGTGTCAACCGGCCGCGTTCTTTCACGTAAAATGTTACCGGATGCTATATTGTCGCCAAATGATAATGTTACCAGGAGGGCAAAATGCATCCGGAGGAAAAGATGAACTTTACCGATTCGCTTGATGCAACACCCCGTAGCCCTGCGCGGAACGACTCCAACCCGTGCTGAGACCGATGGCCTTCCACCTGGCCCAGCAGGGGCTACTGCAAGTGGATGAAGACCTCCTCAACCAACTGGAAGTCATCAGTGTCTCTACGACCCGCCGGATTCTGGACCAATTGCGGGAAGAGATCTACACCCTGATTGAGCACCTCTTCTCCCTGCCAGGGGCCACGCCAGGCGTCACCGAGAACGTCTTTGAAACCCTGAACCTACCCCCTATCTTGCCGGAAGCGGTCTTGGCTCCAGTAACATTATCATTTGGCTTGACACACGGACGAGAGATGTCCTTCTGGCCCATTAGAACAGGGATTTGACAAAACCGCCATCTGGGCATAAGATGCTCCCAGAAAGGGGCATGATGCGCACCAAACAGTTCGCTATCCTTCACTCCAACGATATGCACGGTGACTTCCTGGCAGAAGTGCGCGGCGAGGAAGGCCGTCTCATCGGTGGACTTTCCCTCCTCTCTGGCTACCTCAATCGGGTACGTCGGGAAGAGAAAAACGTCCTCTACGTCATCTCCGGCGACATGGTCCAGGGCTCCCTGATAGATGCGGAGTTCAAGGGCATCTCCACCATAGAACTCATGAACTACCTGGCGCCCGATGTGGCCACCCTGGGCAACCATGAACTGGACTACGGTCTCCCCCACCTCCTGTTCCTGGAGAAAATGGCCAACTTCCCCATCGTCAACGCCAACCTCTACATCAAGAAGTACCACAAGCGCCTGATGCGGCCCTACGTCGTCCTCAACGTGGACGGTTTTGACATCCTGTTTATCGGCATCATCACCGAGACCGTGCTCCAGTCCCTAAAACAGGACCGGGACATCGGGACCTTCATCACGCTGGAAGACGCCGCGACGGAGGTAGGGCACATCTGCAACGCGTACCGGAATGAAGACATAGACCTGACCGTTCTCCTCACCCATATCGGGTTTGAGTCCGACCAGGAACTGGCGGCGATGCTGGACCCGGCCTGGGGGGTGGACCTTATTATCGGCGGACACTCGCACACGATCCTGGACCGGCCCGCCGTGGTCAACAACATCCTCATCGTCCAGGCCGGCGTCGGCACCGACCAGATTGGCCGTTTTGACATCGTGGTGGACGACGATACCAACGCCATCGTGGAGTGGCAATGGCAACTGATTCCGGTGGATGACCGCATCGCCGAGCCGGACCCCGAACTCCAGCGGTTCATTGAGTCCTACAAGGAGACAGTGGACCGCAAATACGGCACCCTCATCTGCCGGTTCCCACAGGCACTGACCCATCCCCGGCGGGAAGAGGAGACCGCGCTGGGCAACCTCTTCGCCGACATTCTGGCGGAACGCTCCGGTGCGGATGTCGTTCTGGTGGGCAGCGGCTCCATCCGCACCAAGTCCCTGGGCCCCACGGTGACCCTGGGAGAACTCTACGCCACATTTCCTTACGACGATACCCTCTACCGGTGCACCGTCACCGGGGCCCAACTCCGGCAAATTTTCGCCCACATCATGCGGCCCGATAACCGCACCGGAGAGGGAGAATGCTTCCAGGTCAACCGGGGAATCCGGGCATTCTACAACGAAGCAGAGAGACGACTGGAATCTCTCACTATTCGGGGCATTCCCGTCGCGGACGACGGGCAGTACACCGTATTGCTTCAGGGTTACCACTACACCAACTGTGGGCCGAACATCGGGCTGACGGCCGAAGAACTGACCGCGCTGGCCCCGCCCAAAGTGGTCAGCACGTCGGCGCGGGATGTGGTGGAAGAGTACCTAAGGAGCCACCCGAACCTCCAGAGCCAGGTGGAAGGGCGGCTGGTCTACCACTAAACAGCGGCGGGGGGGGGGGGGGGG
>JACIWQ010000184.1 GCA_014360895.1 Thermoflexales bacterium
CACCCCCTCCCCTCTCCTGACCGAAAGTCAGGAGAGGGGAGGGGATAGCGGCGAAGCCGCTGGGGGTGAGGTGAGGATGACCCTGTATCTCTCCCCACCCCTGGCCCCTCCCCCTCTCCCGCCAGCTGGGCGAGGGGAGGGGTTCAGGGGGTGGGGGTAAGGGCTGTTCCCCTCCGGGAGAAGAACTTCCTGCCACAGTGTGGTTTTGCTCTATAGCGTTTGGCGGTGGAGAAAATCCGCGCTTGTCCGCGTTCATCCGCGTCCCGCTCCGGGTTTTATGGCAACCCCACCGCCGCCTTGACCTCGGCGATGGTCTGGGCAGCGATGGCGGAGGCGCGGCGGGCCCCCTCGGCCAGGATGTCCCATATCGTATCCGGATTGGCGGCCAGCGCGGCCCGCCGCTCCCGAAACGGGGCGAAGTATTCGGTCAGGTTGCGGGCGAAGATGCGCTTGCAATCCACGCAGCCGATGCGGGCAGTCCGACAGTCGGCGTCAATTTGGGCCAGTTCGTTGGGCGAGAAGAACCGGTGCAGGGAGAAGACGTTGCAGACCTCGGGCCGGCCGGGGATGTGGCGGTGGGTCCGCTGCGGGTCGGTGACCATCTGCATCACCCGCTCCCGAATCTCCTCCGGCGAGGCGGCAATCTCAATGTGATTGTTCAGGGATTTGCTCATCTTCTGCTGGCCGTCAATCCCCAGGACTTTGGGGAAATCGGTATGTTTGGCCTGGGGCTCCACCAGGACGGGGCCGAAGTGGGCGTTGAACCGCCGGACAATCTCGCGGGTGAATTCCAGGTGGGGCGCCTGGTCCACGCCGACGGGCACCGTGTCGGCCTTATAGAGGGTGATGTCCGCCGCCATCAACACCGGGTAGCCCACCAGGCCGTAGTTGACGTTATCCGGCTGCTGGCGGACTTTTTCTTTGAACGTGGGCAGGCGGGTCAGCCAACCCAGCGGGGTGACCATAGAGAGGATGGTATGCAGTTCGGTCACTTGGGGGACGTGGGACTGGACGAAGAGGATCGTCCCCCGATTGGGGTCCACGCCTGCGGCCAGCCAGTCCAGGACCATATCGTAGGTCCATTCTCGCAGGTATTCGGTGTCCTTCAGGGTAGTCAGCGCGTGGAGGTCCACCACGCAGTAGATGCAGTCGTAGTCGTCCTGGAGGGCGACGTAGTTGCGGATGGCGCCCAGATAATTACCCAGGTGCTGGCGCCCGGTCGGTCGGGCGCCGGAAAAGACGCGACCCTTCTTTTCCCCCATTCTTCGGCCTCCTGACAAACCCGGTAGAGTGCTACCGAAAAGTTTACCACATAAGGAGAGAAAACACAAAACGCTGGGGAAGAAAAAGGGGCTGCAACGAGCGGCAAAGCCGTCCATCGCAACCCCCTTTCGTGCGGCGACAAAAAGGCCCCGCCATGCCGTGTGCCGCAAAGTTTTGAACCCGCTTTCGCAGGTGGGAACCTACCCGGCAGGTCTGCCTTGCCCAAAGGGCTACCGCATCCCTGTCCGCGAGATCGGTTCCCGTTGTATAGGTGTTGGCTCAAAACCCCAGTTCGGCGATCACGAGCACAGCAGGGCTATCCATATTATACCACCTTTTGTCCAGCGCGCAAATCGCTAATCGCTTAGGGTGTGCCCTAAATTCGTCGGGTCCGCGCCACCACAACATATGCCACCGGGCCGGTCCGGGTACAGGCAAACTGCGCTACGGTGGAAGGGTCATTGCGAGAGCGCGCAGCGCCCGAAGCAATCCGCAGAAGCGGCGGGGAGATTGCGCCTCGGGCGAGCCTCGGCGTGGCCCTTCGCCGCCCTGACGGGCAGCTCGCAATGACGGCCCGGGGTCATTGCGAGAGCGCGCAGCGCCCGAAGCAATCCGCAGAAGCGGTGGGGGGATTGCTTCGCCCCCTTCGGGGGCTCGCAATGACTCTCGCAGAGAGGGTTGCAGGAACCGCGTCGGCCCCTTCCTGACGAGAACGGGACACACCCAACCGCTTATCGGAGACCACCGACAGATGACTTGCGCTATTGGCAGAAATGAGGCATAAATAGGGAGCATGCCAGCCCAATCGGTCGGCGCAGCGCAAATGAACGTTCAGGGTCAGGTCATCATCGGCGATAGCCGCAATGTGGGATAGGTGGCCGATGCAGGACAAATTCTTGAAATAGAGGCCCGGTGCGATGGCTAAAGAATGGGTTCTGAACATCGCCCTCAATCGCTGGCAGTTGGACCACCCGGAATATGTTGGGCGGGTGGCGGAGGCCATTCGGGCCTGCGCACCGAGGTCGCTGGAGGAATGGGAGCAATACTATTTCAACGAGGTTCCCCAAAAACACGTCCCGGCCAACTGGCAGATGTGGGGCAATACAATGAGGGAACACCTGGAAGAAATCGGGCGGCGACTCTATGTCAAAATCAGCGAAAATTTGCGGATGGAGATAGACGCTATCACTGAAGAGGACTGCATTGAGTATGTACGCGACACCATCATCCGCCGCACCTACGAGGGCTATCTTGCGGAGAAGCGAACCCTCCACGCGCAACCGGAAGAAAGACCGGAAGTCATAGACCCGGTTCACGATGAACTCCGGAGGCTGTCATCCGATGACCAAACTTCGCCTCACCCGTGACGAACGGGCCCAACTGGTGGCCTTTCTGCAGGACCTGGTACGCATCCCCAGCCCGTCCACCCAGGAGGGGCCGCTGGCCCAGCGGATCCTTCAGGAGATGGACCGGTTGGGCCTGCAAGATATTCGCACCGACCGCATCGGCAACGTCTTGGGTTGGGTGGGCCGGGAGGAAGGCCCCACCCTGATGCTCAACGGCCATATGGACACGGTGACCGTCAGCAATCCCGCCGCCTGGCGCCACGACCCCTTCGGCGCGACGGTGGAGGGCCGACGCCTCTACGGCCTGGGCGCCTGCGACATGAAGGGCGGACTGGCAGCCATGCTCTACGGCGCCTACCTTCTGCGCCGGACCGGCCTGCCCGCCCGGGGCCGGGTCGTCGTCGCCTGCGTCGTCCAGGAGGAGCCCTGCGAGGGGCTGGCCAGCCGGGTGCTCATAGAAGAAGAGGGCATCCGGCCCGACTGGGTGCTCATCGCCGAGCCGACGGACATGGCCGTCGCCCGGGGCCAGCGCGGACGGATGGAACTGGAGGTCACCGTTCACGGCCGGGCCGCCCATGCCTCCCGGCCCGACCTGGGAGAAAATGCCATCTACGCGGCGGCGCGCCTCATCTTTGGCCTGGAACTGCTGGCCGGACAACTGGGGGATGACCCGTTCCTGGGCCCGGGCACCCTGGCGGTCACCGAAATCCGAAGCCACGCCAGCAGCCGCAATGCCATCCCCGACCGCTGCGACCTGGTGGTGGACCGCCGCCTGACCCTGGGGGAGACCGAGGCGATGGCCCTGGCAGAAATCCAGCGGGTGATGGCCCGGGAGGCCGTCCGTGCCGAGGTCCGGGTGGCGGAGTTCTCCGCCACCAGTTACACCGGCTACCCCGGCCACATCCGCAAAGTCTACCCGTCCTGGGTCATTGAAGAGACCCACCCCCTGGTGACGGCATTGGTCCGGGCAGCCCGCTCCCGCCTGGGACACCGCCCCTCCATCGGCCATTGGGCCTTCTCCACCGAGGGCGCCTACACCGCCGGGATCGCGGGCATCCCCACGGTGGGATTCGGCCCCGGTGACCCCGACCGGGCCCACACTGCGGACGAATGGGTGGATATAGACGACGTGTGCACGGCGGCGGAGATTTACGCGCAACTCGCCGTGGAACTGATGGGAGGATAGGATGCCGAACATCTCGCTGGCCCCTGAAGTCGCCCGGGCGCTCCGGGATGGCCGCCCGGTCGTAGCGTTGGAATCCGCTCTCATCACCCACGGCCTCCCCCGGCCCCTCAACCTGGAGGTGGCGCGGGAAATGGAGGAGACCGTCCGGCAGGAGGGAGCGGTCCCTGCGACGGTCGCGGTGCTGGAAGGCCGCCCCTGCGTCGGCCTGAGCCCGGAGCAGATGGAGCGTCTGGCCGCCGAGCTCGCGCCGGTCAAAATCAGCCTGCGGGACCTGCCCGCGGCCGTGGCCCGGGGGGCCACCGGCGGGACCACCGTCGCCGCGACGATGCACCTGGCCCACCGGGCCGGCCTGCGGGTCTTCGCCACTGGCGGCATCGGCGGCGTCCACCGGGGCCACCATGAGGACGTCTCCGCCGACCTGCCCGCCCTGGCCTCCATCCCGTTGGTCGTCGTCTGCGCGGGGGCCAAGGCCATCCTGGACCTCCCCCGCACGCTGGAGATGCTGGAGACGCTGGGAGTGCCGGTGGTGGGCTACAGGACGGACACCTTCCCGGCCTTCACCAGCCCTACCTCCGGCCTGCCCCTCTCCCTGCGCGCCGACTCGCCGGAGGAAGTCGCCGCGATGGCCCGGGCGCGGGACGACCTGGGGCTGCGCGCCGCGCTGCTGGTGACGGTCCCCGTCCCGGAGGAAGAGGGTATCCCCTGGGAGGAGGCCCAGGCGGAGATAGAGGCCGTCGTGGCCGAGGCGGACGCTCAGGGCATCCGGGGGCCCGCCCTCACCCCCTACCTGCTGGCCCGCCTGGCCCACCAGACCGACGGCCGTTCCCTCCGGGCCAACCGGGCGCTGCTGCTCCAGAACGCCCGCCTCGCCGCCCGCATCGCCCGGGTCCTGTAACCACAAAGACGCGAAGTTCACCTTTAATTTTTTAATTGTTAATTGGCAGTAAGGCAAAACCCGCACCTT
>JACIWQ010000185.1 GCA_014360895.1 Thermoflexales bacterium
CACCGCCGGTGTTGTCCCTCCCGCCAACCGGCCTCACCGGGATTCGTACACCTCCCGCTTCAGCGCGGCGATGTAGGGAAGGGTGCGGAAGAGGTCGGCGTAGTCCAGGCCGTAGCCCACCACCCAGACGTCGGGGATTTCAAAGCCCAGGTAGTCTATGGGGACGTCCACCCGGCGCCGCTCCGGTTTGCTCAGGAGGACACAGGTCCGCAGGGAGGCCGTCCCCCGGGCCCGAAAGTTGCGGATCAGATAGTCCAGCGTGTAGCCGGTGTCCACGATGTCCTCTACGATGAGAACATGCTTGCCGGTCACCGGCGCGCGGGTATCCATGATGAGCCGGACCGCCCCCGTGCTCACCGCCCCCCGGTTGTAACTGGAGAGCGCGATGAAGTCCACGTGATGGGGGACGGTCAGGCGGCGGGCCAGGTCGGCCAGGAAGATGAACGCCCCCTTCAGCACCCCCACCAGGATCAGTCCATTTTCGTTGGTGCCGGCGTAGTCGGCGCTGATCTGGGCGGCCAGTTCCTCCACCCGCCGCTGAATCGTCTCCTCGTCCAGCAACACCCGGTCTATCGCAGAAAAGTCCTGCCGAATTGCTCGGTTCCCCATTGTTCTCCTCTCCCATTGGGTCTATCGTCGGACCTGATGGCATCCCCGGCAGCGGGCCTGGTAGACCTCGTCGGCGCCGACCATGATGACGGGGTCGTCGTAGGCGGCGGGCTGGCCGTTGATGAGCCGCTGGGTGCGGCTGGCGGGCCCCCCGCAGACGACGCAGATGGCCTGGAGTTTGTCCACTCGCTCCGCGCGGGCCATTAACTGGGGCATCGGGCCGAAGGGTTCCCCCCGGAAATCCATATCCAGGCCGGCGACGATGACCCGCAGGCCGCGATCGGCCAGTTCCTCGCAGAGCGCCACCAGTCCCTCATCAAAGAACTGCCCCTCATCTATGGCGACGACGGTCGTCTCCGGTGCGATGAGGGCCCGCAACCGGGCGGAGTTCTCCACCGGGATGGCTTCCAACTGCAATCCGTTGTGGGAGGCCACCTCCCGCTCCGCGTAGCGGGCATCCAGGCTGTGCTTGAAGACCTGGACCCGCTGACGGGCAATCTGGGCGCGGCGCACCCGCCGGATCAGTTCCTCCGTCTTGCCGGAGAACATACTTCCGCAGATGACCTCTATCCACCCGCCGGTCGGTTTACCGTACATCGGCCCCCTCTTTGATAAACCACCAGGTTCTCTGGAAGCACAAAGCGAGGGCAGGGGATGGACTCCGCCTGCCCTCGCCGATTCGGTGTGGGTTATTTGCTGCCGGCGCCGGTGGCTTCGGCGGAGGGCTGGTCGCCGGGGAGGGTGAAGCCCCGGGCCCGCAGGCGCTTCTTCAGCGTCGCCAGCGCGGCCAGGTCTATCCCCCGGATGCTGGTCAGCGCGTCGTCTCCCTCTGCCAGTTTGGCCAGGACGTCCCCGACCGTCTGGATGCCGGCGTCCTGGAGGGCCCGCTCCGCCGTGCCGCTCAGCCCCAGGACGGTGACCGGTTGCTCCAGGGACGCGGCGGCCTTCCGTCGGGCTTCGGCCTCCGCCCGCATCTGGTCCCGCCGCAGCAGGCGGGTGCGGAAGCGGTCTACCTGCCCCTCCGCGTCCACGATGCGCTGCTCGCCGGTGAAGAACGGGTGGCAGCGGGAGCAGACGTCGGTACGGATGACGGGAACGGTCGCCCCGACGGTCCAGGTGTTGCCGCAGGCGCAGATGACCTGGGCTTCCGGGTAGTATTTGGGGTGGATGTCTTTCTTCACGCGGCCCTCCCTTCGGGGTAGACGCTGACCCGTTTGCGCCCGCCCGGGATGGGCTCAAAGTAGACCACTCCGTCGGTCAGGGCGAAGAGGGTGTAATCTTTCCCCATTCCCACGTTGAGGCCCGGCTTAATCCGCATCCCGCGCTGGCGGACGATAATGTTTCCGGCCAGAACCGTCTCACCGGCGAATTTCTTCACACCCAGCCGCTTGCTGTGGCTATCCCGGCCGTTGCGGCTGCTGCCTGCACCCTTTTTGTGTGCCATTTTGACCTCCTACACCCTAATCTCATCCACCCGCAGGCGGGTATAGGTTTGCCGATGGCCCTGGCGGCGGCGGTAGCGCTCTTTCGGGATGTACTTGAAGATGCGGATTTTGGGGCCTTTCTCCTGGCCCAGCACCGTTGCCCGCACCTGGGCGCCTTCCACCACCGGCGCGCCGATGCGCACGTCGTCCTCGCCGGCGACCAGCAGGACCTCATCCAGCACAATCTGCTCTCCGGCCTGCGCGGGCAGTTTTTCTACCAGCAGTTGGTCTCCCACTGAAACCCGGTATTGTCGTCCACCGGACCGAACGATTGCGTACACCGATGACCTCCTCCTGACAGGCACAATAGTGGCCGCGCCTTGCGGCTACGGCCACAGGGAGTATTATAGCGGGAATTGGGGATTTGTCAACCCGAAGTCCAAAAGGGAGTGCCCGGAACGAACTGGGGGCAGGAAGCCCCACCGGCTACCTGCCCCCAGGAGAGACGGCCGTACCGTCGGGGCGATTAGTACTCCGGCATGGACGGCGTGGTCTCCTTCTTCTCCTCCGGGATGTCGGTGACCAGCGCCTCGGTGGAGAGGATCATCGCCGCGATGGAGGCCGCGTTCTCAATCGCGCCCTTGGTCACCTTCGCCGGGTCAATGATTCCCCGCTCCACCATGTCCACGTACTCGCCCGCCAGGACGTCAAAGCCGATGCGCGGGTTGTTCTGCTCCTTCTGGAGCCGGCGGACGGTATCCAGGATGACGGCGCCGTCGTAGCCCGCGTTCTCGGCAATCTGCTGGAGCGGGGCCTCCAGAGCGGTGCGGAGAATCTCCACGCCGGTCTGCTCGTCCCGGTACTGCATCTTCACGTTGTCCAGCGCGGAGATGGCGTTGACCAGCGCCACGCCGCCACCGGGGACAATCCCTTCCTCAATGGCCGCGCGGGTCGCGCTGAGAGCGTCCTCCACCCGATGCTTCTTCTCCTTAAGTTCGGTCTCGGTCGCCGCGCCCACGCGGATGATGGCGACGCCGCCGGCCAGTTTCGCCAGCCGCTCCTGGAGTTTCTCCCGGTCGTAGTCGGAGGTGGACTTTTCAATCTCAACCTTGATCTGCTCCATGCGGCCCTTGATGGCCCGCTCGTCGCCCCGACCGCCGACGATGGTGGTGTCATCTTTGGTGACGATGACCTTATCGGCCCGGCCCAGGTCGGCGAGGGTGGCGCTCTCCAGTTTGCGGCCCTCCTCCTCGGTGATCACCCGACCGCCGGTGAGGATGGCGATGTCCTGCAGCATAGCCTTGCGCCGGTCGCCGAAGCCGGGGGCTTTCACCGCCACGCAGTTGAGCATCCCGCGCAGTTTGTTGACCACCAGCGTCGCCAGGGCGGCCCCGTCCACGTCCTCCGCGATCACCACCAGTTCCCGCTTGCCCTGCTGGACCAGTTTCTCCAGGATGGGCATCAGGTCCTCGGCGGCGGAGATTTTCTTATCGTGGATGAGGATGTAGGGCTCCTCAATGACGCACTCCATCGTCTCGGGGTTGGTGATGAAGTAGGCGCTGATGTAGCCCCGGTCAAACTGCATCCCCTCCACGTACTCCGTCTCAAACTCCAGCCCCTTGCTCTCCTCTACGGTGACGACGCCGTCCTTGCCGACCTTGTCCATCACCTCGGCGATGAGTTCGCCGATCTCGCGGTCCTGGGCGGAGATGGCGGCCACGTTGGCGATTTCGTCTTTGGTGGTGACGGGGATGGACTGTTCATCAATCGCCTTGGCGATGGCCTTCGCGCCCTCCAGGATGCCGCGCTTGAGGAGCATGGGGTTGGCGCCAGCAGCCACGTTCTTCATCCCTTCGGTGATGATGATGTAGGCCAGGAGAGTGGCCGTGGTGGTGCCGTCGCCGGCGATGTCGTTCGTCTTCGTGGCCGCTTCCTTCAGCAACTGGGCGCCCATGTTCTCATAGGGGTCCTTCAGTTCAATCTCTTTGGCCACGGTGACGCCGTCGTGGGTGATGGTGGGGGCGCCCCATTTCTTATCCAGGGCGACGTTGCGGCCCTTGGGGCCCAGGGTGGTGATGACGGCTTTCGCCAGGGTGTCAATCCCGCGCTTCAGACCTCGTCGCGCTTCCTCTCCAAAAAGCAGTTGTTTCGGCATGGTTCCTCCTCCTTACCGGTGGTAGATTGTTAGACTGGTCATTGGTCGCTTGGTGATTGGTAGACTGGGGACTGGTAGACTATTCCACAATCGCCAGGATGTCGCTCTCTTTCAGGATGAGCAGTTCTTTGCCGTCGCGGGTCTTGAAGGTCGTGCCGGCGTACTTGGCATAGACGACGATGTCGCCGACCTTCACATCCATCGGGATGTACTTCCCATCCTCATCCCGACGCCCCGGACCGACGGCCAGGACCTTCCCCTGCTGGGGCTTCTCCTTGGCGGTGTCGGGAAGGATCAGTTGCCCACCGGCGAAGGTCTGGACCTCCTCCTCCAGGGGCTCCACAATCACCCGGTCACCCAACGGCTTGAGATTGACGGACATCGTTCCACCTCCTTTTTGGCGTGATGGAGTACTGGGTTGACCCAGGGGGAAATTAGCACTCACGAT
>JACIWQ010000186.1 GCA_014360895.1 Thermoflexales bacterium
CAAGGCCGGAGGCCCACGCAGGCCGATTTCCAATCGGCGCAGATTGTTAAACCGCCACTTTTTGCGCTCCGGGCGCTACGAGAGGTAATGCCGCAGGGCCTCGTCCCAGAAGGAGACCTGCCCATCTCTCACAACGACCACTTTATTCCCCTCGGCTTCCCATCTGGCCTCCTCATCCACTGCCAGTCCGGCAGCGACAGGAACAGCAGGGAAGCCAGCCTTGCGAAGCAGCGCCGCCCGTCTCCCGGCGCGCTCCACATCCCCTTTATCCACCACGCTGGAGACTTCCACCGCCAGCCAAACTTCCGGCTGCTCCGGAGCGTCTCGCAATCGCCCCTTCAGCAACAGGTCCAACCGGAAAACCTCTTTCACTTCCTCCCAGGCCAGACGGGCTTCCAGTTCGTCCTCTATCGCCTGCATCGGGACAACCCGGATTCCCCGAAGCACGTGGCCGAAATAGGCGTACGGTCGCTCCCGATATTTCATCTCCAGGAGGATGCCCTTCATATCCCCGACCGTTCCCTCCAGTCGCCGCTGGCCCTCCACCAGGCTCTGAGCCACTTCCGTCAAATCCTTCAGTTGGGCCGTGTTGAGCCGAATGGCCTCCCATATCGCCTGAATCTGCTGGTTGGTCCGCTCCTGGGCCTCCCGGAGTTCCTGGATTTGCTGGTTGGTCCGCTCCTGGGCCTCCACCAGTTCCTGGACGGTGGCCTCCAGGCGCTCCAGCCGCGCTTCCACGCCTGTTAGCCGCTCCTCGTGTCGTCGCTGGACCTCCACCAGTTCCCGAACGGTGGTCTCCAAGCGCTCCAGCCGTGCTTCTACGCCTGTTAGCCGCTCCTCGTGCCGTCGCTGGACCTCCACCAGTTCCTGGACGGTGGCCTCCAGACGCTCCAGCCGCGCTTCTACACCTGCCAGCCGCTCCTCATGCCGTCGCTGCGCCTCCACCAGTTCCTGGACGGTGGCCTCCAGACGCTCCAGCCGCGCTTCTACACCTGCCAGCCGCTCCTCATGCCGTCGCTGGACCTCCACCAGTTCCTGGACGGTGGCCTCCAGGCGGGTGAGGCGCTCCTCCGCCCGGCGGTGCGCCTCCACCAGTTCCCGCACCGCCTCCGGCAGGGAGAGCAGGTCGTGGGTCAACACCACCCCACGGACGCGCGCCAGCCACTCCGGGCGCTCTTCCAGCATCCGGAGCAGGTCCTCCCAGGTGATCTCGGCCGTCGTGGTGGTTCTTGGAGTATTCAGCGCCATCACAACATCATCCGCATCGGCTGGAGAGTGCGGGTAAACGGGTTCAGGACCAGTCCCAGAATTTCCAGCGTCACTGTGCCCAGGAGTGGCTCATCCCCGGGCTCCCCCAGGACCACCGGTGTGTGCCCTTCCCCCTGAGGAAGGATGATGTAGCACTCCCCGACCCGCCGTTCCACCGTCGTCCCGTCGGCCAGGGTGAAGACAGCGGTCCGGCGGGGCGAGAGCCCGATGGTCGGCCAGACGTCATGGGGCACCAGGGTGTAGGTGGCACCGCTATCCACCAGGAAGCGGACTTCCGCTTCCCTTCCCTCCGGCCCCCGAACAACCCCGTTCACAAAGGTCAGCCCCATACCACGTCGTCTATCGCCTGTGGCCCTTTGTCAGCGGTCCGTTATCAATGCTCCGTGTCGGTGGTCCGTTGTCGGTGGTCTATGGTCTGTCGTCCGTCGTCTGTCATCAAACCCGATAGCACGCCACCCAGTGGCCCGGTTTCACTTCCCGATACTCCGGGTCGGCCTCATAGCAGACGTCCATCGCGACCGGGCAGCGGGTGTTGAAGTTGCAACCCTTGGGCGGGTTGGCCGGGCTGGGGATTTCCCCCTTCAGGATGATGCGTTGCCGCTTCTCCTCAATCTCCGGGTCCGGCACCGGCACTGCGCTCATCAGCGCCTGGGTGTACGGGTGCAGCGGGTTCAGGTAAATCTCGTCCCGGTCGGCCAACTCCACAATCTTGCCCAGGTACATCACCGCCATCCGGTCGCTGATGTGGCGGACCATACTCAGGTCGTGGGCGATGAAGAGATAGGTGAGCCCGAACTGTTCCTGGAGTTCCTCCAGCAGGTTGACCACCTGGGCCTGGATGGAGACATCCAGCGAGGAAATGGGCTCATCGCAGACAATCAGGTCGGGATTCAGGGCCAGGGCGCGGGCGATGCCGATGCGCTGCCGCTGACCGCCGGAGAACTCGTGCGGGTAGCGGTTCACGAAGTACGGGTTCAGACCGACCACCCGCAGCAGTTCCTGGACCCGCTCCTCTTTCTCCTTGCCCCGGGCGACGCCGTGGACCTCCAGCGGCTCGGCGATGATGGCCCCCACCGTCATCCGGGGGTTCAGGGAAGCATAAGGGTCCTGGAAAATGATCTGCATCCGGCGGCGCATATGGCGCAACTCGTTGCCCTTTAACTTCAGGAGGTCCACTCCGTCAAAGATGATTTCGCCGGAGGTGGGCTCGTAGAGGCGCAGGATAGTGCGCCCGACGGTGGTCTTGCCGCAGCCGGTCTCGCCCACCAACCCCAGCGTCTCCCCCTTGTAGATGTCAAAACTGACGTCGTCTACCGCCTTGACATCCCCAATGTGCCGCTGGAAAATGACCCCACGGGTGATGGGGAAATACTTTTTCAGATGGATGACCTGAACCAGAGGAACTCTTTCGGCGGCCATTATCGGCTCCTCCCTGCAATCTCTTCCCAGCGCCAGCAGGCGACCAGATGGTTAGCTCCGTCCGCTTCTTTGAGAGACGGCCTCTCCTCCACACACCGGTCCACCGCGTACGTGCAGCGGGGGACGAAGGGACAGCCCGGCGGCAGGTCAATCAGGTCAGGCGGAAGGCCGGGGATGGAGATCAATTTAGTCCCTGGCGCCTCGTCCAGCCGGGGCAATGACCCCAGGAGGCCCATCGTGTAGGGGTGGCGGGGCCGTTTGTAGATGTCCTTGACGTTGCCCCGCTCAATGATGAACCCGGCGTACATCACGTTGATCCGCTGAGCCAGCCGGGCCACCACCCCCAGGTCGTGGGTGATCCACATCACCGCCATCCCCAGTTGCTCCTGGAGCCGCTTCACCAGGTCAATAATCTGCGCCTGGATGGTGACGTCCAGGGCGGTGGTGGGCTCGTCGGCGATGAGGAGTTTGGGATTGCAGGAGAGGGCCATCGCGATCATCGCCCGCTGGCGCATGCCGCCGGAGAACTGGTGGGGATAATCGTCCAGGCGGGTCTTCGCTTCCGGAATGCCCACCATAGTCAACAGTTCCTCGGCCCGCTCCCGGGCCTGCTTATCGTCCATCCCCTGGTGGAGTTTGAGGGCCTCCATGATCTGGAAGCCGATGGTGAAGACGGGGTTGAACGAGGTCATCGGGTCCTGGAAGACCATCGCGATCTCCGCCCCGCGCACGTGGTGCATCTCGGCCTCGCTCAGTTTCATCAGGTCGCGCCCGTCAAACCAGACCTCACCCCCCTCAATCTTCCCCGGAGGGCTGGGGATGAGGCGCATGATGGAAAGGGCGTGGACGCTCTTGCCGCATCCGCTCTCGCCGACCACGCCCAGAATCTCTCCCTCCTCCATCGTATAGGAGATGCCGTTGACGGCGTGGACGACGCCATCCTGAGTGTAGAAACGGGTGACCAGGTTCCTGACGTCCATCAAGATAGCCATAAAAACTCCTTGTGCCTGAGAGTGTAGCCGGTCTATGCGACTCGCATCAGTAGAAGGTCATACCGCCACAATAGCAGGCTGCCGGTAGAGGCAAACGGCGCGACGAGGATGGGTTCAAAGGGATGTCTGGGGTAATAATCAGGAGTACTGTGCCAGGCAGGAGGAAACATATAAGAGGCGACGCGCCGGACGATTCGCCGCCATATGCGCGGGGACGGTCTGGCGCTGCCCCAACGGTTCTGTAAAGATTGAGCGATCAAAACATCCAGCGCATCCATTGCCGGTTCACGTCAACTCATACACCACACCGCGCCGGGGTTGCCACTCCGCCAGATGCTCCTTCAACGCTTCCCGGCCGTAATAGAGTCTGGATTTGACCGTTCCCTCCGGGACCTCCAGAATATCGGCGATCTCCTTCAGGCTCAGGCCTTCCAGATAGTACAATACAATCACCACCTGCTGGGGGAGAGGAAGGGTCCGGATGGCTTCCCGGACTTTTTCCTGAATTTCCCGCTCCTCCACCGTCCCCTCCACGCGGAAGGGAGCCGTCCAGCGCTCTATCAGTTTGTTCAGCAAGACCGACCAGCGTTGCCGGTGATTGACCCAATCGCAACTCAGGTTCACGGCCACCCGATAGAGCCACGGCCCCACCGGCGCATCGGTACGAATCCGGTCGGCGTGGGTGAGAAGCCGAACGAAGCATTCCTGGAGAATGTCTTCAGCGGCTCCCTGGTCCCGGGTAATCGCCAGGGCGGTGCGGAAAACGGGAATCTTATACCTTTCGTACAACTCGGCCAATGCGGCCGTATCTCCCCGACGCAGCCGGGCAACCAGCACGCTATCCGGAACGGCCGATGAGTCGGAAGTTTGAGACTCCATATATAACTACCGCGTTGGGGGGCAAAAGGTTCAAATCAGTTCGGAAATGGGGGGAG
>JACIWQ010000187.1 GCA_014360895.1 Thermoflexales bacterium
CCATGCGCCCTGCAACCTGCGTCTTGTTGGCCCTGCTCCTCTCCGCCTGCGCGGTGGTCACTCCGACCCCGCCAGCCAGCGACCCGCTCCTGGGTCTGACGCCGGTTCCCACCCCGGCGCCCGCCCGCGACCTGCGGGTTCTGCTGCCGGAGTGGCCTCAGGCGCTGAGCCCGTTGCAGGCCCGCTCCTGGTCGGAGCGCGCGCTCCAGGGCCTGTTCCTGGTCGGCCTGTGGCGGGTAGACGACCGGTTGGAGGCGACGCCCGAACTGGCGGCGGAACTCCCCACCCACGCCAACGGTGGCATCTCCGCCGACGGCCGTACCCTGACCATCCGTCTGCGGGAAAACCTGTTCTGGTCGGACGGCGTCCCTCTCACTGCGGACGACCTGGTCTTCACCCACGAACAGGCCGCCGCGCAGGGGCTCTTTCCCCACGAGTCCCTGGTGGAGAACGTCGTCGCGCTGGATAACCGCACCGTCCAGGTGACGTTCACCCGTCCCTTTGCACCCTGGCCGACGATGCTGTTCCCCTTCGTCCTTCCCCGCCATGCGCCGGGTCAAGAGGGGCGGGTGGGTAGCGGGCCGTACGTCTTCGCCGGGGAGGAGGGGGGCGCGCAGGTCTTCGTCGCCAATCCCTACTATTGGCGGGGCCAGCCTGCCGCTCAGCGGTTGCAGGTCTTCGCCCAGCCGGACGCTCAGGCCCGCTGGCAGATTATGGCCTTCGGCGCTGCTGACTTCTCCCCGTTTCTGGTACCGGGGGGTCTGACTGGGTCGGACCTGCCGGAGGGGACCGTGCTCTTCTCCTCCCCTTCCGGCTATGTGGAGACCTTGCTGTTCAACCTGGACCCGCGCCAGGGGCACCTGGCTCTCCAGGAGACGCGCGTACGGGCCGCCCTGGCGGCCGCGTTGGACCGGGACGCTATCTGCGCCGCGCTGACGGCGGGCCGGGCGGTTCCGGCCTGGAGCCTCTACAGCGGGACCCGCTGGGAGAGTCCGGCCCCGACGGCTTCTCCCTCCGTCCAGGAGGCCGCGCGGATGCTGGACGAGGTCGGCTGGCGGGATACGGACGGGGACGGCATCCGGGACCGGTCGGGCATCTCGCTGACCCTGCGCTATGCCGCCCCGCCGGGGCGGGAGGCCGCCCAGGCAGTGGTGGCGCAGACGCTGCGGGACCTGGGCATCGGCGTGGAAACCGCTATCCGGGAGCGGCCGTGGGAGGACCCGGCGGCGTGGGACCTGGCCCAGTGGGCGGGCCTGCCCTCCGGCTATCCCGACCCCGACGATTCCCGATGGCTCTGTGCGGAGGCGCGGCCGGGCGGCCAGAACCCCGCCGGGGTCTGCAACGAGGTGCTGGACGGACTGCTCCTGGCCCAGGCCTCTGCGGCCGACTCCGATGAGCGCGCGTCCATCCTGGCGGAGATTCAGGAAACGGCCCGTCGGGAAGTCTGGTGGCTGCCGCTGTGCCGGTGGGAGGACGTCTGGCTGATCCGGTCGGGCCTCTCCGGCCCGCGCCCCTGGCGAGGCGCCCCGTTCTGGAATATCGGTGAGTGGCAATTTCTTCAATAATGGAGGGAACCATGCAAACCCAAAGCAATGCCTTTCTGGAATGGCTGACCCGTTGGGAAGCTGAACTGCCTGCTGTTCCTCTGGAATCCGTTGTCCGGGAGCCGACCCGCACGGCGATTCTCTCTGTGGACCTGATCAAGGGCTTCTGCACCATCGGGCCGCTGGCGAGCCCGCGCGTGGCGGGCATCGTTCCCAACGTCGTGCGGCTGTTTGAACGGGCCTACGACCTGGGGGTCCGCCACTTCATCCTGACCCAGGATACCCATGACCCCGACTCGGTGGAATTCGGGGCCTTTCCGTCTCACTGTGTCGTCGGAACTGCCGAGAGCGAGACCGTAGACGAACTGCGCAATCTTCCCTTCTCTGACCTGTTCGTGATCATCCCCAAGAAGTCCATCAGTTCCAGCATCGGCACCGAATTGATCCCCTGGCTGGATAGCCACCCGGGGGTCAACACCTTCATCGTCGTCGGCGACTGCACGGACCTGTGCATCTACCAGGCGGCGATGTACCTGCGGTTGCGGGCCAACGTTCTGGGCCTGCGGGACTTCCGGGTCGTTGTTCCCGCCGACGGCGTGCAGACCTACGATATGCCGGTGGAGACGGCGCTCCAACTGGGCGCGATGCCCCACGACGGCGACCTGCTGCATCGCATCTTTCTCTACAGCATGGCCCTCAACGGCATAGAGGTCGTCGCCCGCCTGACCTGACGCCCTCACGTTTCACGCTTCACGCTTCACGCTTCACGTTTCACGTATCACGTATCACGTATCACGTTTCACGTTTCACGTGTCAAGGAGGCCCCATGTCCCTTCCCGACCGAATCGCGCAGTGGCTCCGGGACTATCTGAAGGCTGCTGGGGCCGACGGCTTCGTCTTCGGGCTGAGTGGCGGGGTGGATTCCGCCACCGTCGCCGCGCTGGCTGTCCGGGCGGTCGGCGCCGACCGGGTGCTGGCGGCACTGATGCCCTGCCACTCCCAGCCGGACGACCTCCGCCTGGCCCGGCAGGTCGCCGAAACCTTCGGCATCCCCACCGTTACCGTAGACCTGACCCCGGTGTACGATGCTCTGCTGGCGGCCCTCCCCTCGTCGGAGAACGCCCTGGCCCCGGCGAATATCAAGCCCCGCCTGCGGATGATCACGCTGTATTACCTGGCCCAGTCCCACAACTACTTGGTGCTGGGGTCGGGGAATAAAAGCGAACTGAATGTCGGCTATTTTTGTTACGATCAACAGACGCGCGCTTTGACCACAGAGGGCCTGAAAACCTATCAAGAATTACGACCAGGCGATGTCGTTTTCAGCCTGGACCTTAGGACAAAAAATGTTATCGCGTGCCCGGTTGCCGAAGTATATGTATTTGAATACGAAGGGGAGATGCTGGCGTATGGTGGCGGGAAAGGGAGCAGCGTTGACCTGATGGTCACCCCTAACCACCGTATACTGGTAGAGCGGCAGGGACAATTGGAGTTCCGGCGCGCCGATGAGTTGCCCCGACGTTCAACCCCCTTGCCTCTCCCCCGCCCCTGGGAGGGAACAAGTGCACCTACTCCGGTTTTTGAATTTGACAATACCGGTGTCGGCTCCAATGCGCGGTGTTTCTCGCCAATGGCGATGGATGAGTTTTTATACATCTTGGGCCTGTATCTCGGTGATGGGTACGCCCAGGCATCCCCTGTACTTCAAACGATCAAAGGCACCGGACGAAAGCGAGATCCCCGGACAGGCCGCTTTGTGGCTGGAGAGGCTGAGACTACCATTGTAGAGTACACCGGTTACAGAACATGGTTTGCCTTACCAGATGGAAGTAGAGGACGCTCCCGGCTCATTGCCATTCTGGAGAGAAACGGGATTGAATGGGGGGCTACACCGGTAGAGGTTTGGGTTTGCGGCCGGCCATTCTATCGGGCTATGGTGGAATGCGGGAGTTCCGCCCAGGAGAAGCGGATTCCCTCTTGGGTGATGCAATATCCTTCCGAATATCTAACCCATTTGCTGGAGGGTCTGATGGATAGTGACGGAGACCGGAGGGGGTACTACTACACCTCTTCTCCCCGTCTGGCAGAGCAAGTGGCCGAACTGGGGTGTAAGATTGGAAGAAATGTCATTCTGCGGACCCGTCCCCCCCGAATGGCTATTCGCCAGGATGGGGTCCCGGTCCGATCCGGGATTTCGTACGAAGTCCATATTTATGGAAACGGACGTCGTTGGCTTCACGGCGCAAAATTCAGGCGAGTACCTTACCGGGGCATTGTTTGGTGTCCGGATGTGCCGGGGACGCATAATCTGTTGGTGGAGCGAAATGGCAGGTTTTTATTCTGTGGGAATACCAAGTACGGGGACGGCGGGGTGGACCTGCTCCCCCTGGGCGGCCTCTACAAGACCCAGGTGTGGGAACTGGCCCGGGAACTGGGGGTCCCGCAGGAGGTGATTGATCGCCCGCCCACTGCTGGCCTCTGGCCCGGTCAGACCGACGAGGGGGAGATGGGCATCACTTATCGGGAACTGGACCGGATTCTGGCCGCGATGGAGGCCGGGGACCTCTTCGGGCTGGACCCGGCGGCGGTGGAGAAGGTGCGCGGGATGATGGCCCGTTCCGAACACAAACGCCGCATGCCGCCCATATTTGAGCCGTAAAAAACGACCGGCGCCCGGAGCATCCAGGCGCCGGTCGCCTTTCAGTGGCCCGGGGGCGGGCCGTTCAGGCCAGCGTAATCTCCTTGCTGTTCTCCCACAGCCCGTGGATGTTGCAGTAGGAGACGGCAATGAGAGTCCCCGGCGCGTTCACCTGAACCGAGAAGAGGGCCACCGGGTGGGTATACGCCGGACCCTGGTTGGCGCCCTTCACCGATTCCCCGTGGGCGGAGAAATCGCATTTGCCGTTTTCGTAGATGAACTTATCCCCCTCCGGCTGGAAGTACAGGGCGATCCAGCGGATGTGGTGTTC
>JACIWQ010000188.1 GCA_014360895.1 Thermoflexales bacterium
GACCTTCAGCGCCCTGACCATCGCCCTGGGCGTGCTTCCCACCGGCGAACCGGTCCTGGTCGGTAACGAGTTTGACTGGAACACCCGGGCCGTCTACGCCATCTTTGACTACGCCGGGATGCGGTCGGGCCTCTCCTGGTCGGCGGTCTGGACCCGCAACGGGCGGGAGATCGCCCGCCAGACCGGCCTCTGGGACCGGGAGGGGGCCGGCAGGGCCTGGGTGGTGTACTTCAACCCCGATGGAACGGTCCTCTTCGGGGGCGACTACACCGTCTCGCTGTACATTGAGGATCAGTTGCAGGCGGAGGCCTCCTTCCGCGTCCGCTACTACGTCCCGCGCACGCCGACGCCATAGCCCTCCAGCGGGAAACAGTACGCAAAATAGCCCGTTGACAACTGTACAACCGTACAACTTGTCGTCACGGCAGGCATCCTGATGCCCGCACCCGGTTACACGGGTGAGGTGATGGATCCCCCCATCTTCCAGCACCCCCCACCGGCCGGAGCACGGAGGCGGAATCATGGCAGAATGCATCGTCTGTAAGGGGGAGTACACACCGGGCAAGAACTGCCCGCGCTGCGGGACTGACAACAGCAGCTGGGAGAGTTGGCAGCAAAACCCGGTGGAGAGAGGCGGCCTGCAGGGTCTGGAAGCCTTCATGCGCCCTCATCTCTATCTGCCTCTCATCATCACCATTTATACCTTCGGCTGCAGCCTCATCGGCCTGGGAGGAACCTGGGCGGGTGTCCGACCGGGCTTCCAGTTGCTGGCCGTTATTCTGACCGTGTGCGGGTGCATGGTGGCGATTTTCGCCAACTACGAGGCCCGCCATTCCATCCGGGAGCAAATGCTCCTGGCACCGCTGCGCCGGGGCTGGATGGCCGCGCTCAACGCGCCCCGCACTCGGGCCCTCATGCTCCCGGCCCTGACCATTCTGTTGGCCTTTCTGTTGGTGGCAGGGATGGCCGCCTCCCACCTGCTCCGGGAACTGCTCTGCTGGCTGGCCTTTGACCCGGGCTACTGCAAAGAGGACCCGAGCGGATTTCGGGAACAGGTGACCGAAGCGCTGCCCCTGATCCTGATGGTCTGCTCCTGCGGCTTCCTCATCTCGTTCGCCTACTCCTCTTCCCTCCTCCTGGCCATGCGCTATGCCAAAGAGATGAACCGCGCCCTCCCGATGCCGCTCTTCCTGGACGATAACCACCTGGCCCAGGTCGTTCGGAGTGCCGCCGCGCAGGTGCTGGACCGGACGAACGGAAGGGTCTTCCGCGTCATCGGGGCCGAGATGACGTCTACCTCTCCAGAACAAACCCAGCGACGCGAAGAGCGACGCTACGCCGGTCACTGGAACTGGAGCGATATGGAGCGAACGCCCGATGGAGGGATTCGGATGAAGGCCTACGTAGAAGAGGATTGCCGTCAGGTGGAAACCACCAGTGGCCTCCCCCAAACTCAACGGACCGTCGCCATCTACACGGTGACCGCCGACCCCTGGGGACGAATCCGTCAGATTCAGCGCAGGGAAGAGCAACAATGACCGACGTCATTATCCGCCGCGCGACGCCCGACGATGCGGAGGCCATCTCCGCCATCTGGGAAGTCATCTGCGCGGAACGGGTCTATACCGCCGTCAACCGCCCCTTCAGCACTGAACAGGAGCGGGAGTACATTGCCGGCCTTTCGGACCGGGAGGGGGTCTTCGTCGCCGAGGTGGAGGGCCGCATCGTCGGCTTCCAGTCCCTGGACCGGTGGGTCCACTACACCGATTCCTTTGACCACGTGGGCACTCTGGGGACATTCGTCCTGCCGGAATGGCGCGGGAAGGGCATCGCCCGTCAACTGGCCCGGTACACGCTGGATTTCGCCCGCGCCCACGGCTACGAAAAATTGGTGATTTTCGTACGGGCGGGGAACCGCCGCGCGCGGGCCTTCTACCGGTCGTTGGGCTTTGCTCCCTGCGGTGTCCTGACCCGGCAGGTCAAAATAGACGGCCAGTACGAGGACGAGGTCTTTATGGAGATGTTCCTGTGATATACGTCGGTTGTTGCGGGTTTCCTAAGGGGCGCGCGGCCTGTTTCCAGCATTTCTCCCTGGTGGAGGTGCAGCAGACCTTCTACAGGCCGCCGCGTCCGGAGACGGCCCGGCGCTGGCGGCAGGAGGCCCCACCCGATTTCATCTTCACGCTGAAGGCCTGGCAACTGATCACCCATCCGCCCACCAGTCCCACCTACCGCCGGTCCGGCCTCTCCATCCCGCCCGACCGGCGGGACCGGTATGGCGGATTTCGCCCCACCCCGGAGGTGCTGGAAGCCTGGGAGCGGACCCGGGAGGTGGCACTGGCGCTGGAGGTCCCCATCGTCGTCTTCCAGTGCCCGGCCACCTTCACGCCCACGCCGGAGAACATTGCCGCGATGCGGCAGTTCTTCTCTATGGTGGACCGGGCCGGGATGCGCTTCGCCTGGGAACCGCGCGGCCCCTGGGAAGACGAAACGGTCGCGGCGTTGTGCCGCGACCTGGACCTGATTCACTGCGTGGACCCGTTCGTTCGCCAGCCCGTCACCGCCGGGGTGGCCTACTTCCGGCTCCACGGCGTCGGCGGATACCGCTACCGCTTCACCGACGCCGACCTGTTGCGGATCCTGGAATGGTGCCGGCCGTTTGAGACCGCCTACGTCCTCTTCAACAACATCTCCATGTGGGAGGACGGGCTGCGGCTCCAGAGTCAACTCCTGGTTACCTCGCGCGAATCGTCGGAAACGTCACCGTGAAGGTCGTCCCCTTGCCGACCTCGCTCTCCACCTCAATC
This sequence comes from Thermoflexales bacterium, assembly GCA_014360895.1. GTDB lineage: Bacteria > Chloroflexota > Anaerolineae > B4-G1 > DUEL01 > SpSt-77. Next base: position 2,808 of record JACIWQ010000188.1, read on the forward strand.
TGCCCCCGATAACGCTCCACCAGTTCTTTGACGATAGCCAGCCCCAGGCCGGTGCCGACGGCGTTCACGGCGCGGGCATTGGGGGCCCGATAGAACTCCTCAAAGAGGTGCGGCATAGCCTCGGGCGGGATGCCGATGCCCGTATCGGCCACCCGCACCCAGATTTCGTCGCCGTCCCGTCCCAGGGAGACCGTCACCCGCCCGCCCGGCGGAGTGTACTTGATGCCGTTCTCCACCAGGTTGACGAATATCCGGTCCAGCCCCTCCTCCGTCGCCCAGATGGCCAGTTCCTCGCAGCATGGCTGGACCGTGAGGGTGACCCCCTTCTCCTCGGCGCGGGGCATCAGGAGAAGGACGGCCCGTCCCACAGAACTGTTGACCGCGACCGGTCCCTCTTCTTCGGCCAGTTCCGGCGCCCGGCTGGCGGCCAGGTCCAGCAGGTCGTTGACCAGATGCTCCAGGAAATCCAGCCGGGCGGAAATGCGAGCGAAGAGGTCTTTCTGCTGGTCGGTGAGGGGGCCAGCGTAGCCCCGGACGACGTTGCGCACCAGGGACTGGGCTACCGCGATGGGGGACCGGAGTTCGTGGGTAGCTACGTGGATGAAGCGGGACTTGGCCGCTTCCACCCGCTCCATCTCCGCCAGGCCCTGAGTGGCCTGCAAAGCGGCCGCGCCCAGCGCGGCCAGCGCCAGCAATCGGTCCGCGTCGGCAGGGGAGAACGGAGGGGCCGCGCGCCGGTAAACCCGCAGCACGCCCAGGGGACGCGCGGCCAGGGTCAGGGGGACACAGAGGATGTGGGAAAAACCCTCCGGCAGGAGGACGCCCGGCTGTCCCGCCGTCCCCCCGGCAGGCCTTCCAGAGAGGGCCTCCTGGTCAGGCGAGCCCTCCGCCAGCGGGAAACCGTCCGGCAGGCCCCGACGGGCCGCCGCCTGCAGGCGTCCCTCGTCCCCCAGTAGCAAAACGGCCGCGGCGTCGGCGACCGAAATGGTCATCGCCGCGGCCATCAGCAAATCCAGCACCTCATCTCCAGAAACCCTCACGGCCCTCGCCCCCCGGCCCCACGCAGGGGCGAACGGAACGGCCGAAATCGCTCCCCGCACAAGGTTTCCGTTGCGACGAGCCACCGCCGCAATGAAAGCGCGGGAGCATGCCGGGCACGTTGCCCGGATTTACTTCTGTGCCCGCGACCTTTCAATCAGCGCGCGGACCTTGCTCAGCAGTACCTCCGGGTCTATCGGCTTATCCACAAAGTCGTCCACCGGCAGGTACGCCTCGTCCGGCCCGAAGCGCAGGGAGGTGGTGGTGTGGATGGCCGTCAGGATAAGGATGGGGATGTGGCGGTACGGGGCATACTCCGACCGTGGGTCCGGGCTCCGCAGTTGCAGGGAGACCTGGAAACCGGCCGTCGTCGTCTCCATCATCACGTCCAGGATAATCAGGTCGGGGTTGACCTCCTTGACTTTCTGCAACCCCTCCTGTCCCGAGGCGGCGACGTAGACCTCATAGCCGTTGGCCTCCAGGGGCATCCGCAGCGCGGTGACCATATCGGGGTCGTCTTCTACAATCAGGATTTTATCGGGCATGGCTGGCTCCTTCGCATTTGAAGATTTCCTCACCCCTCCCCCGGCCCTTCGGGCCACAACATACCCACTCCCCACCCAAGGGCGGGGGAGGGGAGGGGGTATGGGCGAAGCCCCGGGGGG
>JACIWQ010000189.1 GCA_014360895.1 Thermoflexales bacterium
AGGCGCAATCTCTCCGCCGCCTTTGGAGATTGCTTCGGGCACTCCGTGCCCTCGCAATGACCCCTCCGGGCACTCCGTGCTCGCAATGACCCCTCCGGGCACTCCGTGCTCGCAATGACCCCTTCGCTGGTACAGTGAGGCCTACTGGTTCTTCATCACCAGCGGCAGGTAGACCCGCCGCGCCGGGGCCAGCAGAACCAGATCGTCCGGCCGGTTTGGGTGCATCCGGTAGTTGCGCACCCGCAGGCGCGGGCCGTCGTAGTCCTCCGAGACCAGACCCGCCACCAGCACCCGGTCCAGCCGCTCTATCCCCTCCCAGGTCCCGTTGTAGCCGTCCAGGAAGGCCCGCACAGGCCCGCTCCCGTCGTCCACCCAGATCGCGCTCCGGTCCGCCGAGACCGCCGTCACCGTCCCGCTGACGACCGCCAGCCACCCCTCGTAGGCCTCCAGCGTCGCGCTCACCGTCCGCAGCGGCAGCGGAACGCTCCCGGTCACTGCCAGGGTCGGGCTGGGGACGCAGGTCGGGGTCAGTACCTGCACCTGTTCGCTCTCAAAGAACTGGATTTCCGCATCCCCCTGGTAGACGTCCACCGTCCCCACCACCCGGACGCAGTCCCCCCGGACCGGCATGCTCCCCACCGCGCCGGAGGCCGTCCCCGCCGGGGCGAAGACCGTGAGGCCGCCCGTCTCGTCCTGGACGTAGAGGACGTCAAAGAACTCGCCGTAGGCGGCGGTTACGAAGCCCTCCACCCAGACCAGTTTGTGCAGGTTCACCGGCATGTCGTCCCCCTCCGGGTCGTAGCGGGCTTCGGCGACGGTCTTCTTCTGCAGCGGCTCCCCCAGGAGCCACATCACCACTTCCAGGTTGAAGAGTTCGTTCTGACGGCCGTCGCCCGCGCCGTAGGCGAAGATGTTGAAGGGGTCGTTGGAGTCGCCGTAGAAGAAGAGGCGGCCCGCCCCGCCGGGCAGGTCGTACCCGGCCGCCGCCGGGACCCGTTCGGTCGCCCCGTAGATGTACGCGTCGCCCTCGCCGTCGGCGTCGGTGTTGTGGGTCCGGTTGGGGTAGGTTTGGTTGCCGTAGGGGCTGGTGCCGCTATCCAGGTCGCCCACCACGAAGAGGTAGCCGTTCGCCCCCAGGTCCTCCGCCGTCAGCGCCTGCCGGTTCCGGTCCACCAGCGAGGCCACCGACCAGGACTGAATCCGCAGGACGTTCATCCCGACGCCCGTGGTCGGGCTGACCGGGAAGACGTGCCACAGAATCCCCCACGGATAGCCGTTGTTGTCGTCCCCATCCAGAACCTCGTCGTCGTTGAAGCGGACGGGAACCGTCACGCCCGCGCGGGCCTCAATGGCCGAAACCAGTTCGTTCATCCGGTCGGCGACGCTGTAGGCCCACCAGACCTTGCCGGTGTAGTCGGACATACCGTTGAGCCAGAGGTTCCCTCCGGCGGCGACGAAGTCGGCGATCGCCCCGATTTCGGAGTCGGCCAGTTGGTTCGGCCCGTAGGCGTTAAGGATGAGGAGTTTGACCACCTCGGTGTTCAGGTCGGTCGCGGTCAGTTCGTCCAGGTTGAAGAGGACGTTGTAGCCATGGGAGACCAAGTCGTTGACGAAGGAGCGGCTCCCGCGCGGGTCCACGCCGATGTTGTTGTGCCCGGTGTCTATCAGGATGAGAGGAACCTTCTCGTCGGTCACCATCAGGGCCAGGGAGCGGACGTTGTCGTCGGGGTTGTCGGTCGCCGGGGCGCCGACGAGGGCGGCGGTGACGGTGAGGGCCCCCGCCGCCGAGGCCTGGTAGGAGACCTGCGCGTAGGCGTCCGGGCAGGGGCCGACGGAACATGCCGGGACGGTGACGGGGACCTGGCCGATGGGCGTGCCGTTGGCCGTGAAGGTGACGGTGAGGGTGCGGGTCTCGGGCCCCCGGTTGGTCACCCGCGCCGTGAAGAGGTTGGGGTTGTAGACCGTCGGGATGGCTGGCTGGACGGTCAGGTCGGTGATCCGCAGGTCCTCGTCCCCCATCGTCCAGACCGGCGAGGCGACGATGCGGTCGCCGTCGGCCTGGACCGCCCAGACGAAGTAGTAGTGGACGCCCGGCCCGATGTCCAGGGAGAAGGTCCAATTGTAGGACGCGGCGTTGGGCTGGGTGTACGTCACCACCCGGCCCTGCGCGGTGACCAGTTCCACCCGCGCCGTCGGTTCGCCGTCGGGGTCGTCGCCGTGGACCTCAAAGAGAATCTGGCCAGTGTTGGGGATTTCGCTCCCCATCCAGTAGCCGTTGGCCTTGAAATAGAGGGCGGCGTTTTTATCCTCGGTGGCGAAGGTCCGGCGGGCCCGCAGGGCATCCAGCAGGTCCCGCTTGGTGAGGGCCGGCATCACCACGCCGGTCCGGTGGTCGGTGATGGTGCCCCACTCGGCGGTGTGGTTGTCGGAGTTGTTCGTCGCGCCGACCTTCCAGCCGTAGTCCAGGGAGCGGATCCACTCGTCCCAGGAGAAGACGTACGAAGGCCCCCAGCCGTTGCCGACCTCCTCCAGTTCGGCCAGGTCCTCCACTTCGGGGTGGTAGGCCCAGTCGTTGAAGTTGATCCAGCCGGGATGGTTGAACTGCATCACCACGCCCGCGTCGTCCACGGCCTGGGTGCCGGTGACCGCCAGCCAGCGGTAGAAGCCCTCCACGGTGACCCCCGCCTCCAGGTTGGGGGTGTAGTCGCAGGACGCGCAGCCGGTATTGGTGCGGACGGCGTGGCGGAGGGAGTTGTAGACGTTGATGTGGCCCTCGGCGCCCTGGGTGTACTCAAACCCGCGCAGGGCGACGAAGACGCCGTCCCGGGTGAAAGCGTTCGCCTGGGCCAGCGTGTCGGCCCACTCGTTGTCGTCTATGGCGTAGGAGTGGTCGGTGATGGCCAGAAAGTCCAGCCCGGCGGCCAGGGCGCGGGTGAAGGCGTCGTAGGGGGTCAAGGAGCCGTCGGAGTAGGAGGTGTGGTTGTGCAGGTCGCCGTGGTAGACGTGCATCGGCGGCTCGGCCTGGGTGGTGAAGGCCCAGGTCCGGTCGGCCGCCGAGACGGGGTTCCCGGCCCAGTCGGTGAGGCCGGTGCCGATGGTGAGGGTGTAGCGGGACGTGGGCAGGAGCAGGCCGCGCGGGTTGAGGGTGACCCGGTGGGCGACGGGGTCGTAGGTCAGACCCTCCCAGGGGACCGGGCCGTAGGGGCCGGTGAGGGCGAAGTTGGCCGCGACGACGGTATCGGGCTTCAGTTCCTCGCTGAAGGTGATGACGACGTCCGCGCTCAGGGGGACATCCGTCGCCTCCGGGGCCGGGACGCGGGCGAGAATCGTCGGCGGGTCCGTATCCAGCGGGCCGGTGGCGAAGGTCCAGGTGTAGGGGACGAGGGGGTTGCCCACCTGGTCGCGGATGTCGGCGGTGAGGGTGGCGGTATGCAGCGCGTTGGGCGTCAGGGGCCCCTCGGGCGTGAAGATGGCCTGGTAGGTGGCGGGGTCGTAGGAGACGGTGCCCGAGACCGGCCCGGTCGGGCCCTGAAGCCGGAAGGACGCGGGGGTGACGGTGGTCGGGCTGACGGGCTCGCTGAAGGTGGCGCGGAGGGGCCGGTGGGGGTTGACGGACGTCGCGCCGGCCGCCGGGTCGGTGGCGACGACGGTGGGCGGGTCCAGGTCCAGGGGGCGGATGTCGTCGGCCGATGCCAGCCAGACCCGGTACTCGGACGCCCAGTAGGGGAGCAGCACCCCGCGAATGTACTCGTACCGCTGGCCTACGCTCAGGCTGGGAACGTAGACGTCGCTGGAGCCCAGAGAAATCGCGCCGGTGCCGCCGGAGCCGTCCACGAAAAGGGCAGAGTACGTGCCGACCGAGGTGATGGTGATGTTGCGGTACTCCACGATGGTGCCCTCGTAGGGTTCGGCCAGGGCGGGGTTGTTGTAGGGCACGGCAGCGGCGGTCACCACAGTGGGCGTGCAGACGTCCGGCCCGGGGCCCATCTGGCGGACGCGGGTGGGGTAGGAGAACTCGGTCATTCCCTGGTACTCGGTGATGGCCCCTGTGACCTGGACCAGAGTCCCCCGCGCGGGTTTGGTGCCGCCGGGGCCTACGTAGACGTAGAGGCCGTGCCAGGGCCCGGCGTCCTCGTTGATAACGTAGCCGCGCTTGTAGACCGCGCAGACCGTCCCGGAGGTGGTGACCACCTGCCCGACGTAAGGGGAGGGATAGGTGTTATTGC
>JACIWQ010000019.1:0-7500 GCA_014360895.1 Thermoflexales bacterium
TTTGCGGCGGGCAGCGAAGGGCCACGCTGAGGGCCACGGCCCGAGCCCTCGGCCCCGAAGGGCCTCGGCCCGAGGGGGCTTCCTCGCCCCGTGGGGCTCGCCCGAAGCGCCGCCCGCCGCAAACCCCCAGTTTCTGTTCCCCCCTTCTCCCCCGCTCCGGGGGAGAAGGGGGGATGAGGGGGTGTTCCCCTCACAAAAGGCTACTGCCGGAATAATTTGTTAAACCGCAATATTTCTTCGTGTCTTGGTGCCTTCGGGGTGAAACCGGTTAAGTCCGGGCCACCGGGGCGGGCCGGGCCCGGATGTTCCCCCGGGCCAGCGAGGCGAAGACGCCCAGCGTGCAGAGGACAACGAAGACGCCGAAGGCGGCCCGCGCGCTGGTCAGGAAGCGGGCGGCGGTCTCGGGCGTCACGGCGGTCCCGCCCAGGAAGAGCGCGAAAATGAGCATGACGATGCCCATGCTGAGCATCTGCCCGGTCAACCGCATCGTCGCCAGGGTTGCCGAGGCGACGCCGTAATGGGAACGGTCCACCGAACTCATCACCGCGTTGGTGTTGGGCGAGGAGAAGAGGGCGAACCCGAATCCCAGCAGGGCCAGGACGCCGATGACGTAGGGGAGGGCGGTACCTGGCCCCAGCGGATAGAGCAGGGCCAGCCCGACCACCGTCAGGGCCATGCCGGCCGAGGCGACGATGCGCGGCTCCACCCGGTCGGACGCCCAGCCTGCCAGTGGAGAGAAGAGGGCCTGGACCACCGGCTGGGCCAGAAGAATCAGGCCGGCCTGCTGGGGGCTGATCCCCCGCACCGATTGCAGGTACAAGCTGAGCAGAAAACCGACCGCCGAAGTGGCGCTGTAGTTGATCAGCGCGGCCAGGTTGGAGAAGGTGAAGGCCGGGTTATGCTGGAAGAGGTTCAGTTCCAGGACCGGTGTCCGGGCCCGTCCTTCCCAGAGGACGAAGAGGGCTAGGACCAGGAGGCCGGAAAGGGTAAGCGCGGCGCCGAAGGCCGAGGGGAGGCGAGAGAAGCCGTAGATAAGGGCCACCAGTCCCAGGCCGTAGAGGATGGAACCGGGCCAGTCAAAGCCCTCGCCGTTGGCGGCCCGCCACTCACCCTGGAGTTTTCCGGCGGCCAGCGCGGCGACGATGGCGGCCAGCGGGACGTTAAGGTAGAAGATGCTCCGCCAGCCCCACTGCTGGGTGAGCACGCCGCCCAGGAACGGGCCCACGGAGAGGCCCACATAGACGGCGGCGACGTTGAGGCCCAGCACCCGTCCGCGCTCCTGGGGCGGGAAGACGGAGGTCAGGATGGCGACGCCGGTGCCGAAAATCATCGCTCCGCCGGCCCCCTGCAGGGCCCGGGCGGCGATCAGCGCTCCCGCCGACGGGGCCAGGCCGCAGAGCAGCGCGCCCACCGCATAGACCACCAGTCCCCAGACGAAAATGCGCTTGCGCCCCCGCTGGTCGGCCAGTTTGCCGAACGGGACCAGGAACATCGCCGAGGAGAGGAGATAGGCGGTGGAAATCCACCCCAGCACCAGCGCGTCGGTAGAGAACTCCCGACCGATGGACGGAAGGGCGATGTTCAGTGCCGATCCCATAAAGGGAGTGAGGAACGAACTGCAGGTGGCGACCAGTATGGCGACTCGGCGGGTAGTCGTGGTGGTTCCGTTCATTCCTGACTCCTGATCACGGTTGAATGTATTATAACACCGCCTCCCATGCAGGCAAGCCGCCCCTCGTGTTCAGGTGACGGTCACCTTCAAGGTGACCGTCACCCCACCTCAGTGACCCGGATTGACAGTTTCACAGTTTTCCATTAGAATACCGGCGGAAAGTTGCCCCAATCGGCCCGCTGGAGGATGGCCGCGTTTTGAGCAACGACATTCTGTCAGGAGGTTGAGTTGAAAGAGTACACGACCCAACACATTCGCAATCTGGTTCTGCTGGGTCACGGCAGCAGTGGCAAGACGTCTCTGGCCGAGGCGATGCTCTTCGCCAGTGGAGCCACCAACCGCATGGGACGGGTGGAAGACGGCACCACCGTCTCTGACTTTGACGAGGAGGAAATCCGACGGCGGATCTCCCTGAGCCTCGCCCTGATTCCGGTGGAATGGGAAGGATGCAAACTGAACGTTCTGGACACCCCCGGCTACCTGGACTTCATCGGCGAGGTCATCAGCGGCATCCGCGTCGCCGACCTGGCGCTGGTCCTGGTGGACCCCGTCGGTGGGGTGGAGGTCGGCACCGAACTGGTCTGGAACTACGCCGACCAGTATGACCTGCCCCGGATGGTGGTGGTCAACAAGATGAACCGGGAGAACGCCGACTTCACCCGCACCCTGCAGGCGCTGCGGGACGCGTTCCGGCGCAATTTCGTCCCTCTCCAACTCCCCATTGGCTCCCAGACCAACTTCGCGGGAGTGGTGGACCTGGTCCGCATGCGGGCGCTGATGGGCCCCGAGGCGAAGGTCGCCGACATCCCCGCCGACCTGAAGGCGCAGGCCGAGGAAGCGCGCGTCCAACTGATTGAGGCCGCCGCCGAGGGCGAAGACGAACTCATCATGAAATACCTGGAGGGCGAGGAACTGACGGAGGAGGAAATCCGGCGCGGCCTGCGGGCGGCCATTCTGAAGGGGAGCGTGGTCCCGGTCCTGGTGACAGCGGCCACCGAAAACATCGGCACCCGGGCCCTGCTGGACGCACTGGTCGCCTACGCCCCGACCCCGGCGGACCGGGGGCCGGTCAAGGCCGAGGGCCCCACGGGCGAAGAGGAGGAGATTGAGCCCAGCGACACTGCCCCCCTGGCCGCGCTGGTCTTCAAGACGGCGGCGGACCCGTATGTGGGCAAATTGACCTACTTCCGGATTTACGGTGGGATGCTGGAGTCGGACACACGGGTCTGGAACAGCCGCGCGAATGCCGAAGAGCGGCTGGGTACCCTCTACGTGATGCGGGGCAAGGAACAGATTGCCGTCCCGCGCCTGCACGCGGGTGACATCGGCGCGGTCGCCAAACTCTCCGAGACGGTGACCGGCGACACCCTCTGCGACCGGGGCCACGCGGTGAAAATCCCCGGCCCCGTCTTCCCGCACCCGCTCTTTGCCGTCGCCGTCCGTCCCAAGAGCAAGGCCGACCAGGCCAAGATGGCCCCCACCCTCACCCGCATCTGCGAGGAGGACCCGACCCTGCGCTGGCGGCAGGAACCGGGCACCCGGGAGACCATTCTGGAGGGCATGGGCGAGGCGCACGTGGAGATCGCCGTCCGGCGGATGGAGAACCGCTTCGGCGTCGCCGTGGAGACCGCCACCCCCAAAGTCCCCTACCGGGAGACCATTACCCGCGTCCACTCCGACTATTACCGCCACAAGAAGCAGACGGGCGGCGCCGGGCAATTCGCCGAAGTCCATATGCGCCTGGAACCGCTCCCGCGCGGGACCGGCTTTGAGTACGGGTGGGAGGTCTTCGGCGGCGCGATTTCCTCCTCCTTCCAACCGTCCATTGAGAAGGGCATTCGGCAGGTGCTGGAGAGCGGTGTCCTCGCCGGGTACCCCGTGGTGGACGTGAAAGCCGTCGTCTACGACGGGAAGGAGCATCCGGTGGACTCCAAAGACATCGCCTTCCAGATTGCCGGACGGGAAGCATTCAAGAAGGTGATGCTGGGCGCCGGGCCCGTGCTCCTGGAGCCCATCTACAAAACGGTCATCACCGTCCCGGAGGAGTTCACGGGCGACGTGATGGGCCACCTGAACACCAAACGGGCTCGCGTGCTGGGGCTGGAACAACAGGGAGGCAAGAGCGTCATCACTGCCCTGGTCCCGCTGGCGGAGATGCAGCGGTACGCCACCGAACTGCGCAGCATGACCCAGGGGCGGGGGCTGTTCTGGATGGAGTTTGACCATTACGAAGAGGTCCCGCCCCACCTGGCGCAGCCGATTATAGAGGCCGCTAAACGGGAGCGGGAGCAGGAACGGGAGTAAAAACGTCCGGGGAAACCACGAAGACACCAAGACACGAAGAATCATTGTTAACTTTTTAATTATTAATTCCCCTTTGTGTCTTCGTGTCTTGGTGGTGATTCCCTAAAACCACGAAGACACCAAGACACGAAGGAAAATTTGCTGGGCCCGACCGAACCGTATCCGCCCTTCGTCGTCCGGCGGGAGCGAGGGTTGCTCCTGCTGGCGTTTCTTTTCGTCGCGGCGGGCACCGGGACCCTGCTGGTGGCATTCCCCACCCTGGGCCTGGCGCGAGCCGCCGCGACACTCTTTTCCTTTGCTCTTTCCTTTGCCACCGCGCACGTCACCCTCTCCCGCCGGTTGCCCCAGCGTGACCCGTTCATCCTCCCCACCGTCGCCTTCCTGACCGGCTGGGGACTGCTCATGGTGGCCCGTCTGGCACCGAACTTCCTGCCCCGCCAGGCGACCTGGCTCCTTCTCTCCACCCTGGCCTTCATCGCCGTCGTCCAGGCCGGCGCGCGGGACCCCGTCCCCCTGCGCTGGCTGCGCCGTTACCGCTACACCTGGCTCCTCGCGGGTCTGCTCCTCCTGGCCGCCACCCTGGTCCTGGGCGTCAACCCCGGTGGCGCCGGTCCCCGCCTCTGGCTGGGCATCGGCGGCGCGTACTTCCAGCCCTCCGAGCCACTCAAACTCCTCCTGGTCGTCTTCCTGGCGTCCTACCTGGCCGAGCGGCGGGAATTGCTGAAGGTGACGGGGCACCGCATTGGCCGCCTGACCCTCCCCTCCCTGGCCTACGTCGGCCCGCTGCTGGTAATGTTCGGCCTGACGGTGCTCCTCCTGGCCGCGCAGCAGGACCTGGGCGCCGCCATGCTCCTCTTCCTGACGTTCCTGGCCATGCTCTACCTGGCCACCGGCCAGTGGGGGTACCTGGTCGTTGGACTGGCCCTCTTTCTCCTGGCCGGGTTCATCGGATACCACGGCTCCGATCGGGTGGCACTGCGGATTCAAATATGGCTCTCCCCCTGGCCCGACGCCGCCGACCGGGCCTTCCAGGTCGTCCAGAGCCTGCTGGCCTTCGGCGCCGGGGGGATTTTCGGACAGGGGCTGGGCCTGGGCCGCCCCACCTACATCCCCGCCGTCCACACCGACTTCGTCTTCGCCGCCGTCGCCGAAGAGTTCGGCCTCCTGGGAGTCCTGGCCCTCATCGCCCTCTACGGGGTCCTGCTGGCCCGGGGGCTCCGGGCCGCCCTGCGCGCCCCCCGTCCCTTTGAACGGTTCCTGGCTGCCGGGCTGACCGCCGGTTGGGGGATCCAGGCCTGGATCATCATGGCCGCCAACGCCAAACTGGTGCCCATCGCCGGGGTGACCCTTCCTTTTCTCTCTTACGGCGGCTCCTCCCTGCTGGCGACCTTTATCGCCGTCGGTCTGCTCCTGGTGGTCTCCGCCAGCGCGACATCGGCCCCTCAAGACCGGGAGTGGATCCGGCCCCTCCGCCACCTGGCTCTGGGACTGGGGCTGGCCCTGGGAGTGCTCGCCCTGGCCTGCGGCTACTGGTCGGTCCTCCGCGCCGGCTGGCTGGTGGCGCGGGAGGATAACCCCCGCCGGGTGGAGTACGAGCAGCGCATCGTCCGGGGCCGGATTCTGGACCGGAACGACAATCTCCTGGCCGGGGTGACGGTGGGCCCGGACGGCTGGGTCACCCGCACTTATCCGGAACCGGCGGCTGCGCCCGTTGTTGGCTATGCCAGCCTGCGCCACGGGACGGGGGGGATAGAGGCTGCCTTTGACCGGGTCCTGCGCGGGGAAGCGGACCGCTCTGTCTGGGAGACGGCCCGAGATGCCCTTCTCCACCGTCCCCCCCAAGGCCGCGACGTCCGCCTGACGCTGGATGCGACGCTCCAGCGGCTGGCCCAGCGGTCCCTGGAGGGGCGGGTGGGGGCGGTGGTGCTGCTGGACGCCTCCAGCGGAGAGGTGCTGGCCATGGCCTCCTCGCCGACCTTTGACCCCAACCGTCTGGAAGAGGAATGGGACCGGTTGCGGGAGGACCCGGGCGGCCCGTTGCTCAACCGGGCTCTTCAGTCCTACCAGCCGGGCGCGGCGCTGGAGACGGTTGTCCTGGCGGAAGCCCTGCGGCATGGCCTGACCACCCTCTATACCCCCGCCCCGAACCTGACGGCGACGCTCTCCGTGAACCGGGTGGAGGTGGGATGCCGGGAGGAGCCCCGCCCCGGCGATCTGATGGCCGGTGCGCTGCGGGCGGCCTGTCCCGGCCCCTTCGCCGCGCTGGGCCAGCAACTGGGGACGGCCGGGCTGAGGGAGGGCTTTCGTCTCTGGGGGCTGATGGAGGGATTGCCGTCGGAGACGGCACCGGAGACAGCGGCCCCGTCCCCGGCGGCTGTGGAGGGCCCGGGGGTCACGCCCACCCCGCCTCCGATGGTGGCCTGGGTTTCCGACGACGCGGCGGTGGAGGCGGTTGGGCAGGGGAGTCTCACGGTCTCGCCGCTGCGGATGGCCCTGGTGGCCGCGACGCTGGCGAACGACGGGGTCATGCCGGTGCCGCGCCTGGTATTGGGGATCCAGAGACGGAACGGGACCTGGCAGGCGCCGGAAGTTTCTGGTCGTCCTCGGGAGGTCCTGCCTGCCGACGCGGCGCGCGCCCTCCTCTCGGCGTGGGAGCTCTTCTCGGAGGACGTCGTCGGCCACTTGGGGACGGCGGCCGCCGGGGAGGGCCGGCCCCCTCACGCCTGGTTCCTGGGCGTCGCCCCGGCCGGGAGCCCCCGCTATGCGGTGGTCGTCCTTTTGGAACATGCCCCCGATGCCGATGAAGCCGCGAGGGTGGGAGTGCTCATGCTCCATGCAGTCCGATAAGGCGCCGACTTGACAAAAAATAGGACTTGAGTATAATGCAAGCTCTGCAGGGCCTGGGGGCTTTGCTCCGGTTGGAGAAGTTGGCCGAAAAAAGGGCCTGTGGGTCTTGACAAAGTTTACGGGTTGTGGTATACTAAAAGGGCGTTTAGGACCTTAACAGTTGAAGAGTGGCAGGTAAGGGAACGCTGAAGGGGCCCACGTCAAACTTGAACGGTCCTCGGACCGTAGTCCGTTGGTCACGACGGAGAGTTTGATCGTGGCTCAGGATGAACGCTGGCGGCGTGCCTAATACATGCAAGTCGAGCGATGAGGCCCTTCGGGGCACATCAGCGGCGAACGGGTGAGTAACACGTGGGTGACCTGCCCCGAAGAGGGGGATAACCCTGGGAAACTGGGGCTAATACCCCATGTGCTGGGCGATTCGGTTCGTCCAGTAAAGCCGCAAGGCGCTTCGGGAGGGGCCCGCGGCCCATCAGCTGGTTGGTAGGGTAATGGCCTACCAAGGCGAAGACGGGTAGGGGGCGTGAGAGCGCGGCCCCCCACACTGGCACTGAGACACGGGCCAGACTCCTACGGGAGGCAGCAGTAAGGAATATTGCCCAATGGGCGAAAGCCTGAGGCAGCGACGCCGCGTGGGCGATGAAGGCCTTCGGGTCGTAAAGCCCTTTTCTGGGGGA